>NZ_RZQL01000148.1:6202-18077 GCF_003997935.1 Mesorhizobium sp. M7A.F.Ca.US.006.01.1.1 | reverse complement strand
ACGATATCGATCCACGCGACGCCGGAAGAAATCGTGCTTTCGGCGGCCTGATTGCGCAGCCGACAAAGCGAAGTATTTTTACATTGAAATCTGTAATTCCAGCTCATTGATTTGAGATGCGTCTGGTTGTCCAGGCAGTGCCAAAGCATTCGTGAATAAAAGCAGGCAGCTGCCCATCTTTGTAAAAATTTTACCTAACGCCTTTTCGGCTTCTTTACCAGATTGGCCTATGGTGCGTCCTGGATGCCCCGACGCTACCGGACTGCCAGAAGGCAAAGAGGACCCGGAAATGAAACGCTGCATGTTCGTCGACGATTCAAGCGTCATCAGGAAGGTTGCAAAACGCATCCTGGGCGGCTCCGAAATGATTGTCATCGAGGCCGCCAGCGGACTTGACGCGCTGGAGATGTGCGCCGCCGACATGCCCGACATCATCGTCGTCGATGGCGCCTTGCCCGACGTACCGGCGGTCGATCTCATCCGTCGCGTCCGCGCCATGGAGAGCCCGATAAGGCCGCAGATCCTGATTTCCCTGGTCGAGCTCGATATTGCTTCGATCATGCGGGCCAAGCGAGCCGGCGCCCAGGGCTATCTCTTGAAGCCGTTCAACCGCCCGCAGCTGCTCGAGCGCTTTCGCACCTTGAAGAGCGCATCTGATTCGGCACCCTTGAGCAATTCCAGAAAAAGTGCGTGACGGTTTTCTGCTCGGAAGCCCAAAAACAGACCGCTACCAGCCCATCATGCAAAAACCCGGCCGAAGCCGGGTTTTTTTATTGAAAAGATTCGAACGATTCGTCGCTCAGGCGCTGACGCGAATGTCTTCCGGTTCGCGCAGCACATAGCCGCGCCCCCAGACCGTTTCGATGTAGTTCTGACCGCCCGATGCCGCGTCGAGCTTTTTGCGGAGCTTGCAGATGAAGACGTCGATGATTTTCAGCTCAGGCTCGTCCATGCCGCCATAGAGGTGGTTGAGGAACATTTCCTTGGTCAGCGTGGTGCCTTTGCGCAGCGAGAGCAGCTCCAGCATCTGGTATTCCTTGCCGGTCAGGTGCACGCGCTGGCCGCCGACTTCGACTGTCTTGGCATCGAGGTTGACCACCAGGTCGCCGGTGGTGATGACCGACTGGGCGTGGCCCTTGGAGCGCCGCACGATGGCATGAATGCGGGCAACCAGCTCATCCTTGTGGAACGGCTTGGTCATATAGTCGTCCGCGCCGAAGCCGAGGCCGCGCACCTTGTCCTCGATGCCGGCCATGCCGGAGAGGATGAGGATAGGTGTTTTGACCTTGGAAAGGCGAAGCGTCCTCAAGACCTCGTAGCCCGACATGTCAGGCAGGTTGAGATCGAGAAGAATGATATCGTAGTCGTAGAGCTTGCCTAGATCGACGCCCTCTTCACCGAGATCGGTCGTGTAGACGTTGAAACTTTCCGATTTCAGCATCAGTTCGATGCTTTGTGCGGTTGCACTGTCATCTTCTATCAGCAGAACACGCATTTCATTCCCCTTTTCTGCTGCCGGACCATTTCACGACCCGTCCGGACCCGGAGCAGTGGTTGCCTTGTGCAGAGGCTGCCATTGAATGGTTAACAAATCCTAATTTCCCGTCCATGACGGTACCAGATTTTTTAACCTCTTTCTACACCCTCTTGAATCTAATAACGAATCTCAGAACCAAATTCCTAATGCAACACATTAACAACTTGGACTAAGCGACTCCAGGGACTCATCGACGTCGCTTCCGCATCGGTGGCCGGAATTTTTACCCGGCCTTAAGTCCTGACCCGTATGATTAACAATGCCCGTAAACGAATGGTTACCGCCGGCAAAAAACTTTAGGGTTTTGTTTCCCATAGTTCGGGGAAAGCCAGTGGACACGGGTGCGGCCTGGGCGTTTCCAGGTGGTTTGGACGATATGTGCGGGTGTGCGTTTCCGGGAGTACCGAATCATGAAGTCACGTGAAAACCTCGTTCGGCTGAAACAGTTTCAGGTGAATGAGAAGCGGCGGCAGCTGCTGCAGCTCGACATGATGATCGCCGAGTTCGAACGCATGGCCGTCGAGCTGGAGCTTCAGATCACCGCCGAGGAAAAGAAGGCCGGCATCACCGACATCAACCATTTCGCCTATCCGACCTTCGCCAAGGCGGCTCGCCTGCGCCGCGACAACCTCAGGAATTCCCAAAGCGACCTCGCCCAGCAGCGAAGCGCCGCCGAATCATTACTCGGCGAAGCTGAAGCGGAGCTTTCCAAGGCGGAAATGCTGGAATCGCGCGACACGAAGATCCGCGAAGCCGAAGTCGGTGGCCGCAGCGCCATGATCGGCTAAAATCCTGCCGTTTGCGGCGTCAACGCTCGCCATCGATCTGGCGCATTGTCGCGGCTTGCGGCCCCGGCGGGAATACGCCAAGAAAAATGAAACCCGCCCTACGCGGCCCAATCCCCTTCATTCTCGGCAATTGCCCTTGCACGGGCATCCTTGATATCCGGCGCATGCTGCTCCGCCCATGACCTGATCTGGGTAAGCAGTCCCGCCAGGTTCTGGCCGAGCTCGGTCAATTCATATTCGACGCGCGGCGGAATGACCGGGAAGATCTCGCGCCGTACCAGTCCGTCGCGCTCGAGCACGCGCAGCGTCTGCGTCAGCATCTTCGGCGTGATGCCCTCGAGCTTTCGGGCAAGCTCGCCATTGCGCAGCCGGCCTTTGCGCAGCGCGCAAACCACCAGATAGACCCATTTGCTGGCCAGCATCTCCAGCACGGTGTGCGAAGGGCACGTTCGCCGGAACGCGTCATAGCCGAAACCGCAATCGTCTTCACTATCCATAAGGTGCGTATATATCAGGAAGGTACATACTGGACAAGGGACTATTACTATCCAAATTATAGTGGCATCAACCGAGCCGGAGACATCTCAATGCGTGCCGTTATCCAGAATTCCGTCGGCGGACCCGACGTCCTTGTCATCGCCGATCAGCCGGATCCCACGCCAGGGGCCGGCGAAGTGCTGGTCCGTGTCAAGGCCGCGGGCATCAATCCGGTCGATGGCGCCGTCCGTGCCGGCTACTACCCCTTGCTCGGCGAGCCGCCCTTCATCCTGGGTTGGGATATCTCGGGAACTGTCGAAGCACTCGGCGCCGGCGTCACCGGCTTCAAGATCGGCGACGAGGTGTTCGGGATGCCGCGCTTTCCCAAGCAAGCGGCGACCTATGCCGAGCTGGCTGCCGTACCTGCCGATCAAATCGCACTGAAGCCGAAGGGCGCGGACCACCTCCAGACGGGGGCCTTGCCGCTTGCCGGCCTCACCGCCTGGCAAGGGCTTGTTCGCCACGGCCGACTGAAATCGGATCAGCGCGTGTTGGTGCATGCGGGAGCCGGCGGCGTCGGTCATCTGGCGGTGCAGATCGCCAAGGCGCGCGGCGCCTACGTTGTCGCCACCGCCAGCCCGGCCAAGCTCGATTTTGTCCGCAAACTTGGCGCCGACGAGGTCATCGACTACACCAGGGGCGATTTCACCGACCAGGTTCGCGACATTGATCTGGTGCTGGATCCAATGGGCGGCGACCACGCCGAACGTTCGCTGAAGGTCCTCAAACGTGGCGGCGTGCTCGTGTCATTGCTCGATGTCAGCGACAAAACCAGAGCAAATGCCGGTGCGCGCGATATCCGGGTCGAGCGTATGTCCGTCGTGCCCGACAGGGAGGGCTTGGTGGAACTGGCTCGGTTGATCGATGCCAACAAGCTCGCCGTCCATGTGGCGAAGAGCTTCCCGCTGGACCAGGCGGGGGCGGCTCACGCCTTCCTCGCCACCAAGCCGATAGGCAAGGTTGCACTGACCGTCTGAGCGCCAGAAGGCTCGCTTCCAGAAACGAAAAGCGTTTTGGAAAACACGAAGGGCGCGGGGTTAGCCGCGCCCTTCGTCTAAATTCGCAATGGTCAGTGCCGGTATTGCTGGATGCGCGTCGTGCGCAGCCCGGCAAGGCCATATTCGTCGATCGACGCCTGCCAGGACAGGAATTCCTCGGTGGTGAGCTTGTAGCGTTGGCATGCCTCGTCCAGGCTCAAAAGCCCGCCGCGCACGGCCGCAACCACTTCCGCCTTACGCCGGATAACCCAGCGACGTGTATTGGTCGGCGGCAGATCGGCAATCGTAAGAGGGCTGCCGTCAGGCCCAATAACATATTTGACTCTCGGTCTAACCAGATCGGTCATCGTACTCTCTACAAAAAACTCAAAGACCCAATCCCCGCCACGTTACCGCCACAGCTTTAAAAATTGCCTAAGCAGACCCTAATGACTAGGTAAGGATCATGAACGCCGCGTTAGTCTTTTCGCCGGCATTTGAAACATCTGCCCGCAAACCCTGATTTGCCGGGGAAAATGCACCCCTTGGCGGAGATCGGCCGCAACCGGTGAATCGCCCTGCACGCTGGCGCGCCGGTAAAGCTTGACCTATATTCTCGACATTGGCATTGAGGCGCCGCGCAGAACGAAAGCATCATGAACAGTCTCGATCTTCCCGGACGTCCCGAAAACACCCGCATTGTCGTCGCCATGTCGGGCGGTGTCGATTCCTCGGTCGTCGCCGGCCTTCTGAAACGCGAGGGCTACGACGTCGTCGGCGTCACCTTGCAGCTCTACGACCACGGCGCGGCGACACACCGGGCCGGCTCATGCTGCGCCGGGCAGGATATCGACGATGCCCGCCGTGTCTCCGAGACGCTCGGCATCCCCCACTATGTGCTCGACTACGAGGAACGCTTCCGCAAGGCGGTCATCGATCCCTTCGCCGAGAGCTACGTCGCCGGCGAGACGCCGATCCCGTGCGTTTCCTGCAACCAGACGGTGAAGTTCGCCGACCTCCTGGCCACCGCCAAGGAGCTCGGCGCCGACGCGCTGGCCACCGGCCACTACATCCGTTCCGGCGCCAATGGCGCCCACCGCGCGCTCTACCGTCCGGTCGACGCCGACCGTGACCAGAGCTATTTCCTGTTCGCCACCACACAGGCGCAGATCGATTATCTGCGCTTTCCCCTGGGCGGCCTGTCGAAGCCTCAGGTTCGCGCCATCGCCGAGGAGATGGGGCTGGCGGTTGCCGCCAAGCAGGACAGCCAGGACATCTGCTTCGTGCCGCAGGGCAAGTATTCCGACATCATCGCCAAGCTGAAGCCAACCGCGGCCAATCCGGGCGACATCGTCCACATCGACGGCCGCGTGCTCGGCCGCCATGAAGGCATCCTGCGCTACACAATCGGCCAGCGCCGTGGCATCGGCATCGCTTCTGGCGAGCCGCTTTACGTCGTCCATCTCGATGCCGACCGCGCTCGCGTCGTGGTTGGCCCGCGCGAGGCGCTGGAGACGCACAAGATCTATCTGCGCAATATGAACTGGCTGGGCGACGGACCGCTCACAGACGTCCCTGCTGGCGGCCTGGAACTGTTCGCCAAGGTCCGCTCGACGCGGCCGCCGCGCCCGGCCGTGCTGCATCATCGTGTCGGTACTACATGGGTGGAACTGGTCGACGGAGAGTCCGGCATCGCGCCGGGCCAGGCCTGCGTGCTCTACTCCGATGACGGCAACGAAGCCCGCGTGTTCGGCGGCGGCTTCATCGAGCGTTCGGAGCGTGGCGCCGAGGCCGAGGCCATGCTGACCCGGCTCGCCGCCAGGCCGGCCCAGATTCCTGCCGAATAAGATTCTTGCCGAATAAGATTTCCGCCGAATAAATCCGCGCTTCAGGAATTCGACTTGGTGTGGGTGACGGTGCCGGCAGTCAGGATGCGCAGCACCCTGATCGCTTCCTCGCCGCTGGTACGCGGTTCGGCACGCGTCTCGATGCACTGGATGAAATGCTCTAGCTCGCGTGTCAGCGGCATGCCCTGGGCAACCGCGACATAGGACGGTTCATTGGTGGTGAAGGCCCATTGGCCGCTGTCCTGCCACACCGCGTGGCGGTAGACAGCCAGCTTGCGTTCCCATGGCTCGACGTCGTCGAACACCGCCATCGCCTTGGTGCCGACCACGGTCAGCCGCCGCTCGCGATAGGGATTGAGACGCGAGGTGAAGAGATGGCTGCGCAGGCCGTTGGGGAAGCGCATGTGCAGATGCGCGAAGTCGCTGAGATTGTCGAGCAGGGCAGCCCCCTCGCCGCGCACCTCGATCGGCTCTGTGCCGGTGATCGCCAGGATCATCGACAGATCGTGCGGCGCCAGGTCCCACAGCGCGTCGTTCTCTGTGTGGAACTTGCCGAGGCCGAGCCGATGCGAGTGGATGTAGCGGACTTCGCCGAGTTCGCCCTTGTCGATCAGCCCTTTCAGTGTCTCGAAGGCGGGGTGGAACCGCAGGACATGGCCGACCATGAAGACGCGGCCATTGTCCTTGGCCGCCTGCACCGCACGCTCGGCGTCAGCAACGGTCAGCGCGATCGGCTTTTCCACCAGCACGTCCTTGCCGCTCTCGACGGCACGCACGGCAAGATCCGCATGGAATTGCGGCGGCAGCGCCATGACGATGGCGTCGATATCGTCACGGACGAACAGCTGGTCCGGCTCGATCGCCAGGCAGTCCTGCTCGCTGGCGAAGCCTTCTGCGCGGGCCCGGTTGGTATCGGAGACCGCGTGCAGCGCGCCGAGCGCCTTGAGAGTGCGGATGTGGTTGCTGCCCCAGTATCCGCAACCGAGGACTGCTATGCGCGGCTTCATCTGTTTCAAACTCTAAAAACTCGTGGCCGAGACATAGCGACGTGCCCCTTCGAACTCAACCCCCGGCGGCGGCAACCAAATGTCCGCACGGCAAAGCTTTTCGATAATGACGATAAGCCGGCAAGCCGGTTGCTTCGAAGCTTGACAGGCTCACCCTCCCAACCTTATATCCGCGCGACCTTGGCGAACGCCCCCGACATGCCTTTCGATTTGAGGCGGATTTCGGGCCTTTCGCCGCCCTGGCGGGGTAGCTCAGTTGGTTAGAGCACGGGAATCATAATCCTGGGGTCGGGGGTTCAAGTCCCTCTCCCGCTACCAAATTTCTTCAAATAAAATTAGGCGTTTAGGTGTCATCTAGCGCGCCTTCTTTGCCATTCTCAAGTCGCACCATGTTGCAAATGACTACCGTGATTTCCAAGGGTTTCCTGCGACTATCGGCAGGTTCACGCGACAGGGATGCGACATGAATCCCTTTTTCGATGAGCAAAATATAGACCGTGTGTTGAAGGCCAGGCACCGGAGATAATGCTCGACCTCGTGTTGGCCTGGGGTTTGTTGGACTAGGCATGCTGCTTGCCCACGTGCCTGGCGTGCCGATGGTCGAGGGTGCTGACATCGTCAAGAGAATCCCCCACGTCAGCCCACAGCGCTACTTGGCCGGTCAAGGAACGATTCCGCCCTCCGTGGGTTACAAACTCATGATGAACACCATCAAACCCCACGGAATCGGGATTGCGTCCGATGTCGCCAATGCCAAGCAGCGCATCGAACGGGCCGAGCTCGCGATTGAACGCGCGGAAAAGATGGTGGCCCAAAACATCGAGCGGTCCGGCAGGATTCGGCGTCTGGTCGAGGCCGCCAAACGAGATCGATAGGCCAAATGTCAATGCTGTTCGAACCCTTGGACTCGGATTATCACAAACGCAGCGTGCTTTACCACGCGGCCCGGCTTTCGATGCTCCATGATCGAATGATGATGCGATTCGACAAGGTCGACGAAGCGGCCGACAAAGTTGAAGCTGCGGCGGCCGTGCTGGTCGATGTCACCCATGGCTCTGCCGTCGCCGCCTTCCAGGACGCTGTGTTCCGGAATTCATCGGCAGATTTCCTTCAGATTGAAGCGGGCCAAACCCTCGGGCTCTGAACTGCGAGGGATGGCGGTGATACGGAACCCGCGGAAGGCAACATGCGTTACCCACGGTTGATTATCTCAAATCGGTTGTCCGGGAGCTCATGCCGGCTTGGCTCGTGCGGAAGTCGGCCGGCGTCGGCGTTCTAGACCTGAGCAGCAGCCACTCACACGCGACCTGATAGGCACTGCACCGCCGGCGCGATACCGCGGGCCAGTGAGATGGGAACCTCCCGACCGCAGGCTCAACGAGTCGCAACTGTAAGGCAGTCATGCAGCACTGCCTCCTGGCTGCCGCTGATACGTTTGAATGATCTCAGCCTGCACTGCCGACCAGAACGCGCCAAGCTGTTCGTCCTGCTCCTGCTCGGGAATGCCGATGCGACTCATGTGGCCGAGCAGGCCGGTCGTCACCCGGTAGCGATAGCATTCGGCATGCCGGTCGGTCGACTTGTCCAGCATCTTGCGGGCGATATCGCGCACCTTGCCGATCCGACGGACAAGCTTAATCTCCGACAGTTCCTTCCGGAACCAGGGCTTTGGTTGTTTGCTCATGCCGCGCTTCCTGCGCTTGCAAGGCCGCTGTGATCAGCTGCCTCTCCCATTTCTGAATATGCAGCGGATCCTCGCGCGATCGAACGCTGACCTTTCAATCAAGTCCAGCATCGCCTCTGCAGAATCGTCAGCCGGCCTGCTTCGGTGCGAGGGAGCCCACCGGTCCGCCGCGGATTATAGCAACATGTATATTAGCTATTACTTGACAATATGCCTGGGCTCTGGTTTCCTGATTTAACGGGTACTTAACCAAGTTCGTTGCGTTTTTTACGGACGGTGTTCGCATGTCGACGTTGGTCGTGGCGGACCCGCGAGGGGTATATCTCGCCGGTCTGGAATGGGTGTTGCAGAAGGCTGGACACGATGTTGTCGCCCAGTGTCGCCGCCCTGTGGACGTTCTCGCTCATGTGGAGCGCCATCAGCCTGATATGGTTATCGTGGGCGTGGATCTCGCGGATCAGCAGACATCAGGTCTTTCCTCACGGCTGAAGGCCGGCAACAGCGCTCTCGGCATCATCTTCATCGTGCAGCCAACCGGCAGGCTCGATGTCAGGGAAATACAGACGCTCGACGTCGATGGCCTGTTTCTGGACGGCATCAGCCACCGCTTTCTCATCGAATGCGTGAATGCGGTGGCGGCGGGCAAGAAGTGGATCGACAACAAGATCGTCCAGCAACTGCTGATGCCCGGCTCGCAGCCGCAGCCAATGTCCAGGCTGACCGGGCGGGAGACCGAGATCGCCGATCTCGTCTCGCGCGGGCTGCGCAACAAGACCATCGCGCAGCGGCTGCATTTATCCGAAGGCACGGTGAAGATGCACCTGCATCACGTCTACGAGAAGCTGCACCTCGGCGGCCGGGCGGAACTGGCCTGGATGACGCACGGCAAAGCCGCCGAGCATACAGGAACGGGCCGAACCGGCCTGCTCTGAACACTCTCCACTCGCACCGACATTGTACGCACGGCAACGGCCGGAGAGCCGTCTGACGGCATCTGGCGCGTGCCTGCGCGACCTCCCGCAGCGCCCGCCAGCCGGTTCTATCGAAGGATATATATCGTTCGATCAGGTGCGGACATTGACCGCAATACTATCCAAGCGGGAATGGACGCGCCCTCTGCCCCGGCGGCACAATGAAATTGGAGGGGCGCATTTCAGTATGCGACCGGCTGCACCGGGGTAGGTGCATTTCCGGCATTGGGGGCTGCATCCCTTTTCCAGAAAGAATTTTGAACCAAGGAGAATCTCCATGGCACTCGACATCTTGACCCAGGATATCGTCCTCGACGAGACCACCGGTTTTACGGACGATGATATCAATCCGGCCATTGCGCCATACGACACCAACCCCACGGTGCAATATCTCCTAGGTCTCGACGATCCGGGTGGGCTGACCTCGCCGGAGGTCGCCTTCCAGGCCAGCTTCGTGGTCGCCTCGGCGAGCGCGGGAGAAACCATCACCTCGGTCGTTCTCTCACAGAACCTTACCGGAACCCCGTTTTCCACAACCGTCGGCGTGAACAGCGGCATTCAGACGGTCGATGGCAATTATGTCTGGCTGTTCAAAGACGCAGACCCGACCCATGCAAACGTCGTGATCGGTGTCATCGGCACCTCTGACCCGTCCGCCGCACCGGCTGCGACCGGCCCGCTCGCTTTCTCGTTTGGGCTGGTCGGCACCAGCGCTACCACTGCGGACCTGTACACGGTTGAGTATGTGCCGTTGTTTCACCCCACCCCGGGCAATCCGGATGAACGCATCGATCTGGCCAACAAGGTGTTCGCCTCGGTCACCGGCACCTCCGTGGCTAATTTCGCAGGCTCGGCCGCCGCGCCCGGCAATCATGATTTCTACCTGATCAATTCGGCCAATGACGCTTCCAAGCAGCTTCTGGTGATTGGTTTGAACGGTGGCACCGCCAACGTGAGTTCACAGGGTTTCGGCGTCAACAGCCAGAGCATCAATCCAAACGAAACGCTGCAGGTCGATTTTGTGACCGGCGGTACCCTGAACGCGGGGACTGCCGCGCAAATCCAGTACGGCGGCCATCTCGAAACCGTCACGCAGGCCGGGTTCACCATCAGCCAGGTCACGCCTTCTAATCCGAATGATCGTGTGGACGTCCAAGTCAACGCCTTCAACGTTACGAACAACGAACAAGGCACGGACTTCTTTGACGGCACCGCAACCAGCTCCGTGGACATCACCGGCATCAAGTTGACGGGCACATCGGGGTATGCGTCCCTCATCACCGCCGATGGCACCTATGCCACGGCAAGCGGCAACGTCACGATCACCGGGCTCAGCGGCACTGGGAACACCGTCACCATCGCCGGGCTCGATAACACCACCACTGTCGATGTCACCACCGGCAGCCCAATGGATCGGCTGACGGTCAAGGGGGTCGATGCAAACGAAGGGTGCGACATCTCCGAGTTCCATTTCTCGGCGACGAGCACCAACGCCTACAGCGAAGAGGTCGGCTCCTTCATCAACTTCGACGATGATGGGCCAACGCTTTCGATCACGGCGGCAGTGACGGTTGGTCCCGCCGAGGTGGTCGAGGCCAGCGGGGCTGGCGGGCAGAGCCAGGCGACGATCACGGCGCCGACCTTCGACGCCGGCGCGGTCGACGGCTACACGACGGATGTGGGCTACGCGCTGGCCCTGGCCGGCGCGGCAGCGACCGGGCTGGTGACGACGGACGGCAACCATGCCATTACGTTGGTGGTCGACTCGGCCACCCAGGTCTCTGGCAAGTACGACAGCGACGGCAACAGCTCGCTCGACGCGACGGCGTTCACGGTGACGCTGTCCGGTACGACGGTGACGCTGACGTCGTTGGTTGCGCTTGAGCACTCGAACGCGCCGCAAGGCGGGGGCGAGGACAACACGCTCGACCTCAACGGTCTGATCAACGTGGTGGCGACGGTGACGGTGACGGACGGCGATGCCGACGTCGTGTCGCAGCAGAGCACGAGTTCGGGGCTGTCGTTGATCTTCGACGATACCGATCCGACGCTTTCGATCACGGCGGCAGTGACGGTTGGTTCCGCCGAGGTGGTCGAGGCCAGCGGGGCTGGCGGGCAGAGCCAGGCGACGATCACGGCGCCGACCTTCGACGCCGGCGCGGTCGACGGCTACACGACGGATGTGGGCTACGCGCTGGCCCTGGCCGGCGCGGCAGCGACCGGGCTGGTGACGACGGACGGCAACCATGCCATTACGTTGGTGGTCGACTCGGCCACCCAGGTCTCTGGCAAGTACGACAGCGACGGCAACAGCTCGCTCGACGCGACGGCGTTCACGGTGACGCTGTCCGGTACGACGGTGACGCTGACGTCGTTGGTTGCGCTTGAGCACTCGAACGCGCCGCAAGGCGGGGGCGAGGACAACACGCTCGACCTCAACGGTCTGATCAACGTGGTGGCGACGGTGACGGTGACGGACGGCGATGCCGACGTCGTGTCGCAGCAGAGCACGAGTTCGGGGCTGTCG
>NZ_RZQL01000148.1:0-6102 GCF_003997935.1 Mesorhizobium sp. M7A.F.Ca.US.006.01.1.1 | reverse complement strand
GCCGCAAGGCGGGGGCGAGGACAACACGCTCGACCTCAACGGTCTGATCAACGTGGTGGCGACGGTGACGGTGACGGACGGCGATGCCGACGTCGTGTCGCAGCAGAGCACGAGTTCGGGGCTGTCGCTGATCTTCGACGATACCGATCCGACGATCACGGCGCCATTCGATGCCGATCCCATTGCTGGCGGCATCCAAAGCCCCGAGCATCTGGGCAACGCGGTGGGCCAGACGGCCAGCGGGACCTTCGGCTACGACATGGTGGACAAGCACACGGCCGCAGAGTACCTGGCCGGCATCAGCGACTTTGTCGATGCCAACGGTGGTCTGTCGGGCACTCAGATCGGGCTCACCGGCACGGTCGATAATTCGCAGAACCCGAACATCACCAACGCGGTGGCAACCCTCTCGGCAGAGACTCTTACATCCGCGACGTTCGACTTTTCGTTCCACTACGACAAGGACCCGATCACAGCTGGTGTGCAGGACTCTACGGCGGGCGGTACTCTTTACTTCGACAAGATTGCCGACACCTACACTTTCACCCTGACTGACGCGATCGAAGGGTTCAGCTTCGACGTGTTGCACACCAGCGAGTTGGTGAATAAGGCACCGACCGGCAACACGGGACACCCGCTGATCGTTGCGGAGCAACTGACGCCGAACGGCGATCCGGATCCGTTCTTCGTGCAGTTCACCGCAAACTCGACAACCAACTCCATCAAGTTCGGCTTCAATTCGACGGGCGAGGGAGCGACCGTTGGTGACACCACGTTCAACAACGGCGGTGCCACCCACGACATGATCACCAACCTCCACGAGGACTGGGTGTCTGCAACCCAGGCGACGAACGGCGTTGCCGGCGATACAATCCAGAAGGGTGAAGTTCTGACCTTGCGGTTCTTCGAACAGAACATTCTGCCGGACGTGAACCCGAAGGCCACCGATGGTGGCAATGAGCGGCTTGACCCGACCGCGAGCGCCAGTGGCGTCGTCATCAAGTTCGACGGCGTCGGCAACAGTGAAGACCTGGTCCTGATCCTCGACCTGAAGGATGCCAACGGGAACGAGGTAACGAGGGCGGTCAATGTGCAGAACTCGGACCTGATCAAGGGGAACGCCAATATCCCCTCCCCGTACAGCACCGAGTTCACGCTCGATAACAACGATGCCCTGCTTATCCTCGAACAGAACGACTACACGGTCGCTGGCGAGACATACCAGATACAGGGCATCCAGATCATGCAGAGCGCCAATGGGTTGACGGGCACCGCCATCAACCTGAACGGGGGCATCGGAGCCGGTGGCGGCAGCAATGCCACCGGCGGCCTGACGGCTTGGGACCCGACCGACAACGATGTCCTGAAGATCGTGGACATCGGGTTTGTGCAGCAGACCAGTGGGACATTCAACGCCAACCTCGACTTCAGCTTCGCGCTGGCTGACGCGGACGGCGATCCGACTGCAACGCAGCACATCCCGGTGACCGTCAGCAACGACTACATCGTCTAGCACTGAGCCAAAGGGAGGCAGTTAGCGCTGCCTCCCTCCCCTGTGGACACAATCGCGTGCCTCGCGCCTGTTGCAACCCGCACGCCGAGCAGAGACATAAATGGCCAAACCAGCTAACTCACGTCCCTCTGCCCTGCAGGTGGTGATGAAAGAGGCCAGACGCGCCATCCGGCCGCTCGTCTGGTTCAGCGCCGGGATCAACGTGCTGATGCTGACCGGGGCGCTATACATGCTCCAGGTCTACCACCGCGTGCTGGGCAGTCACAGCACGGAGACACTGGTGGCGTTGACGTTGATCGCGGCTACGGCGCTCGCGACAATGGCGGCACTGGAAGTGGTACGCCAGCGCCTGCTGGCCAAAGTCGGAACGTGGATGAACGCGCGGTTGGCGCCGGTTCTCCTGACCGCGTCGGTAGAGTACGCCGCCGCGGCGCCCGGCCAGGTTACCACCCGCGCGCTGCGCGACCTGGATCAGGTACGGAATTTCTTCACAAGCCCGAGCATCTACCCGATCCTGGACGCGCCTTGGGCGCCGATCTTCTTCGCCGCCATCTTCCTCATGCACCCTTGGTTGGGCTGGCTGGCATTGTGCGGTGGGATTGTATTGCTGGCACTGGCGATCCTGAATGAGTACATGACACGCAAGCCGCTGACGGAAGCCGGCAGCGCACAGGTCCGGGCTTACACGCAGGCTGACGCCGTGATCCGGAACGCCGAGGTCGTGCAGTCCATGGGCATGTTGAAGCCCCTGCTCGAAATTTGGAAAGTCCACCAGGACGAGGCGAACGACGGACAATCACGCGCCAGCAGCCGGGGCGGCACCATCTCGGCCATCGCGCGCTCCTTCCGTCAGGCCCTCCAAATGGCCATCCTCGGCCTCGGCGCTTATCTCGTACTGCGGAACGAGGCTTCAGGCGGCATCATGATCGCCGCTTCCATCCTGATGGGCCGCGCGTTGGCCCCGGTCGAACAGGCGATCAGCACGTGGAAGGCGACCGTAGGAGCCCGCGCCGCGTACAAACGCCTTGTCGCAGTCGCCGGTCAGTACCAGGAGGCCACACCGGCCTTGCCGTTGCCGCGCCCGAAAGGCAGGTTTGAGGCCGACAACATCGGACTCGCCCGGCAGGGCGGCGGCGAGCCGATTCTGAAAGGAATCAATTTCCACCTCAACCCCGGCGAAGTGATGGCGTTGATCGGTCCGAGCGCGGCCGGCAAGACAAGCCTGGCGCGCGTGCTGGCCGGCGCCTGGCGCCCATCCGCAGGCCGTGCGTTGCTCGATGGCATGGACGTCGCCCAATGGGCGTCGGAGGACCGGGGCCGCCACGTCGGCTACCTGCCGCAAGACATCGAGCTCTTCGCCGGCACCGTCTCCGAAAACATCTGCCGCTTCGCCACTCTCAATCCAACGGTCTTCAACGGCGTGGTCAAGGCCGCGCAGTTGGCGGGAGTCCACGAACTGATCAAGGGACTGCCGAAGGGCTACGCCACCGAGATCGGCGAATCCGGCGCCGTCCTGTCAGGCGGGCAGCGCCAGCGCATCGGTTTGGCGCGGGCGCTCTACGGCGACCCGGCACTCCTTATCCTGGACGAGCCCAATTCCAACCTCGACAAGGAGGGCGAAGACGCGCTGGCCGCCGCCATCGGTATCGCCAAGGCGACGAAAACGACCGTCATCTTGATCGCACACCGCCCGAATATCATGGAGAAGGTCGACAAGGTGTTGGTCATCAACCGCGGTCAGCAAGACCTGTTCGGCTCACGTGACTATGTCTTCAACGAACTCGCCGCGCGCATCCGGCAGGTGAGCCAGATACCAGTGAGTCGCGCACCAGAAATCTCCGCCGCCGTGATCGGTGTCAGCAACGGGCCAAGCCCCTCTTCAAAGCATCCGTCGCGTCAAAGTGCATTGAGCACCACCGAAGTGGCGAACCAGGCATGAAACGAGGACAGGTATGAGCGTCGTGCTGTTACCCACCCCGCCACCCTCTCTGCTGAAACCGGTACCCTTGCGCCTCACGGGCGTGACCTGCACCGGGTTCGCGATCATGTTCCTGTTCTTCGGCGTGGCCGGGGGCTGGGCGGCTCTGGCACCGTTGGACAGCGCCGCTGTGGCGCCGGGCGTGATCAAGGTCGCCGGCGACCGCAAGCTCATCCAGCACCTCGAGGGCGGCATCATTGCGGAGTTGAACGCCGCCAACGGGGATATCGTCAAGGCGGGCAAGATCCTCGTCCGGCTCGACGACACGCAGGCAAAGGCGCAGCTCGACCTGATCCAGAACCGGATAGCAACGCGTGAGGCGCTGGCCGCGCGTCTCAGGACCGAGCGTGACGGCAAGACCGAGATCGAGTTCGATCCGGCGTTGCTAGCAAACCCCGCCACCGCCGTGAAGGACGCGGTGGCAGCACAGCGTGACGTGTTTGCCGCGAAGCACCACAATCTGAAGGACGAGCGGGAAATTCTCGGCCAGCGCCGTCACCAGGTCGAGGAAGAGATAACGGGACTGGAGCAGCTTATCGTCACCGAAGACAAACAGATCGAGGCAATCGAGGGTGAAAGCAAAGACCTTGAGGGTCTGCTCAAGAAAGGGCTGACCACCCGCGAACGCAACCTGTTGCTCAGACGCCAACAGCGGGAGATCGAGGGGGAGCGCGCCACCAATGTCGCGGCAATCGCCCGTGCCGGAAGCGCAATGGCCGAGATCGACATGCAGATCCTGAACCTCAACACAGTGCGTCTGAACGAGGCCGTCGACGAGTTGAGCAAGGTCGAGGCGGAATTGTTTGACCTCGGACAGCAGGAGCGTTCCGCCAGGGACGTGCTTAGCCGTACCAACGTCGTCGCGCCCGTTGACGGCATCGTCATGGAGCTGAAGGTCCATACGGCGGGCGGTGTCGTGAAACCCGGTGAGACATTGATGACGATCGTACCGCTCGGACAACAACTCGTGGTCGAGGCTATGGTCAAGCCGGAGGATGTCGAGACGATCGCACCCGGACAGCCCGCGCGCGTCAGCTTCCCGGCCTTCGCCCGCTACAACCTGCCGCCGCTCGAGGGTGTTGTGGAGATCGTGTCGGCTGACCGCATGGTTGAGGAACGCAGCGGCGCACCGTATTTCGCCGCGACGGTTGTGATCGACAAAAGCGAACTCGGCAAGCTGGAGGGTCGCAAGCTGCTGCCCGGCATGTCGAGCGAGACGATGATCCGGACGGGGGCTCGCACCGTTCTCTCTTATCTCGCCGAGCCGATCACGCAGAACTTCCGCCGGGCCATGCGGGAAAAATAGCCAAAAATAGCCGTAGCCGCCTACCGAAATTCAAGACAGCAGCATTCGCCCGGCCGTGATTGCCAGGAAGAATGCAAAGGCAAGTTTCAGGTAGCGCGGGTTGAGCGCGTGGGCGAGCCTTGCGCCCAGAGGGGCGAACAGGAAGCTCACGGGTGCTATGATGGCAACAGCCGGCAGGCTGACGTAGCCCAGGCTGAGCGGGGGCCTGCCGGCAATCTCGAGACCCGACCAGATGAAGCCGGCCACCGCCGGAAGCGCGATGAGCAGGCCAAGCGCCGACGATGTGCCGACGGCCCGGTGGACTGGAAAGGAAAAGCTGGAAAGCGTCGGCACCGAGAGCGTGCCGCCACCGATTCCCATGAGCGAAGAGACAAAGCCGATCACAGCAGCGATCGCACGGTTGATCCAGCCGCTTTGCGGCAGGCGATAGGAGATCACGAGGTGCTTCGGCAACGCCATGTTGACGGCCACCAGCAGGCCGACCGCGCCGAAGACCAGCCGCAAGCCGGCGCCCGGGATGAATTTCGACATGATGCCGCCGATCAGGGCACTCACGAAAACGGCCGGTCCCCACAGAGTGAGCAGAGGCCGATCGACATTGCCGCGCCTGTTGTGCGACCGCATCGACGAGATCGAGGTGGGGATGATGACCGCAAGCGAGGTCGCGACCGCCAGATGGCTGATCACAGCAGGTGAAAAGTGGAACAGGCTAAGTACCCAGAACAGCACCGGGACGATGACGATGCCGCCGCCGACCCCCAGCAGACCGGCGAGCACGCCGGAGGCCATTCCGGTCATGGCCAGGCCGGCGACCAGCATTGCAATCGTCAGCCCGTCGAAAACCGACGTGTCGAATCCGAAGTCCACTGTGATTTTTCCTTGATTGGCCATTTGCGGCACGGCCTTGCGGACACGGCCGCGCTCATCCGCTGTTGCGACCTAAAATGCAGGTCGCCCAGACGGGTCGTAGCGGTTTTGGGACGCGCTTTTGGCTAGTGGCGCACCATCCCGGCGTCGACATTGAGCGTCTGGCCGGTGATCCAGCGCGCATCGTCGGAGGCCAGGAACGAGACCACATCGGCGATATGTTCCGGCTGCCCTTTGCCCTTCATCGCCTGAAGCATCTCGACGAAGCCGAACGCCTCATTGTGCGGGCTCGCCTTGACGCCGTCGCTCTCGATCAGGCCGGGCGTCACCGCATTGGCGGTGATGTTGTATTTGCCAAGCTCGGTGGCGAGCGCCCTGGTGAAGCCGATGACGCCACCCTTAGCCGCGACATAGGCCGCCATGTTCGGTGTGCCGGCA
>NZ_RZQL01000147.1:2927-18155 GCF_003997935.1 Mesorhizobium sp. M7A.F.Ca.US.006.01.1.1 | reverse complement strand
CCCCTGCACCGGCACCGGCGGAACCGATGAAGCCGGCCGAACCGGCCAAGCCAGCCGAACCGGCTCCCGCGGCACCTGCTCCGGCAGCGCCAGCACCCGCGGAACCTGCACCGGCGCCCGCACCGGCTCCAGCGCCGGCTCCTGCCGCACCGGCTAACTGATCGGTTCGATATCAAATACGAACGGCCCGCTGAAAAGCGGGCCGTTTTTGTTTTGTCGCTCGTTTGTCGCCTAGATATGAATGGGCTTGAAGAACGTGGCCAGTGCCGCCTCCTTGACTGCTTCCGACATCGTCGGATGCGCATGGCAGGTGCGGGCGAGATCTTCGGACGAGCCGCCGAATTCCATCAGCACCGCCGCCTCGTGGATCATCTCGCCGGCGCCGAAGCCGACAATATGCACGCCGAGCACGCGGTCGCTTTGCTTGTCGGCGAGGATCTTCACAAAACCGTCGGTGTGCAGCATGGCGCGCGCCCGGCCATTGGCGCTGAACGGGAACTTTCCCACCTTGTAGTCGATACCGGCCTTCTTCAACTCTTCCTCGGTCTTGCCGACCGAGGCGATTTCCGGGCTGGTGTAGACGACGCTCGGAATGACGTCATAGTTCACGTGGCCGGCCTGGCCGGCAATGGTTTCCGCTACCGCCACGCCCTCGTCCTCGGCCTTGTGCGCCAGCATCGGCCCGGCGATGACATCGCCGATGGCATAGATGCCGGGGACATTGGTCTTGAGATGACCATCGGTCTTGACCCGGCCGCGCTCGTCGACCTCGACACCAGCTTCCTCGAGCCCGAGACTGTCGGCATAGGCGCGGCGGCCGGTGGCAATCAGCACGGCATCGGCGTCGATCGTCTCGGCGGCGCCGCCCTTGACCGGCTCGAAGGTGACCGCGACACCCTTCTTGGCCTTGGCGACGCCGGTGACCTTGGCGCCGAGCTTGAACTCGAAACCCTGTTTGGACAGCAACCGCTGGAACTGCTTGGAGACCTCGCCGTCCATGCCGCCGAGGATGGTGTCGAGGAATTCGACCACGGTGATCTTGGCGCCGAGCCGCGCCCACACCGAGCCGAGCTCGAGCCCGATGACACCGCCGCCGACCACCACCAGATGGCCGGGAACCTTGTCCAGCGACAGCGCTCCGGTCGACGACACGATCACCTTCTCGTCGATGTCGACCTTGACGCCGGGAATGCCGGCGACAACCGAGCCGGTGGCGATGACGATGTTCCTGGTCTCAATCTCCTCCACCTTGCCGTCCTCGGAGGTGACCGAGACCTTGCCGGCCGCGACCACCTTGCCGGTGCCGCGAAAGCTGTCGATCTTGTTCTTCTTGAACAGGAAGGCGACGCCGTTGACGTTCGACGACACCGTCGCATCCTTGTGCGCCATCATCTTCTTCAGGTTCAATTTCGGCGCTGATATCTCGACGCCGAGCGTGTCGAAGGAGTGGCTGGCCTCCGCGAACATCTCGGAGGCATGGAGCAGGGCCTTGGACGGTATGCAGCCGATGTTCAGGCAGGTGCCGCCGAAGGTCGCGTTCTTCTCGACCACCGCAACCCTGAGCCCGAGCTGCGCCGCCTTGATGGCGCAGACATAGCCGCCCGGTCCCGATCCGATGATAACGACGTCATAAGCCATGATACTGTCCTTCTGTTTGAGCATGATGCCGAAAAGTGTGACGCGGTTTTCGGATAACACCATGCTCGATCTGCTTGAGAGCGCTCAGCGGCCGCCGCTTACATTCAGGATCGCGCCGGTCGTGTAGGACGCGGCGTCGGAGAGAAGATAGAGAACCGCGCCCGCGACTTCATCAGCCTTGCCCGCTCTTTTCATCGGCAGCAGGTCGCGGAACCGCTCCACCCGGTCCGGCTGCCCGCCGGAGGCGTGGATATCCGTGTCGATGATACCCGGCCGCACCGCATTGACGCGGATGCCCTCCAGCGCCACCTCACGGGCGAGCCCGATGGTGAAGGTGTCGATGGCGCCCTTGGAGGCGGCATAATCGACATACTCGCCCGGCGAACCCAATGTCGCTGCCGCCGACGAGATGTTGACTATGGATCCGCCCGATCCGCCATGACGGGTCGACATGCGCTTGACCGCCTCGCGGGCGCAGAGGAACGAGCCGACGACATTGATGCGCATCATGCGCTCCAGCCGCGAAACATCCATCTCGTCGACGCGCGCCTTGACATCGACGATGCCGGCATTGTTGACGAAGGCATCGAGCCGTCCATAGGCGTGGTCGACTGCGCCGAACATAGCCACGATATCGGCCTCGTTGCCGACATCGCCCTTGACGGCAAAAGCCTCGCCACCGGCAGCCTCGATCTCGGCGACCAGTGCCTCGGCGGCATCCTGATTCGAAGCGTAGTTGACCGCTACCCGGTAGCCGGCCTTCGACCCGAACCGGCAGATCGCGGCTCCGATGCCGCGGCTGCCGCCGGTTACCAGCAGCACCTTTTGCGTCCCGCTCATTCCTGGCATCCCTTCAAGGCAAACACATCCCCCGGCACTTTCGAAAATCCGCTGCCACCATAGGCGCTGGATTGGCGCAGCAACGGCCCGAGGTCCGGCAGGATCAGCGTCTTCGGCGCCTCGACCCCTTCGGCCGGCAGCAGTCCGATGTTGCCCTTGTCATCCGACGTGTAGATGACGCCATGCCAGGGCGTGCAGGCGGCAAGCTCCTCGCCGGTGACGTCACCCTCGGGGCATTTGTACATCAGCGCGCCGTTTGGCCGCGACACGCCCTCGTTCCACATGACGATGCCGTTCAGCACCACATTGTTGTCGAGGATCATGCGGAAGCTATTGGTGACGGTCGCCGAGGTGCCTGTCGGCGTGAAATCGATTTCGCTGCCGCTCTGAGTGTCTCCATAGACGGCAAGCTCGATCGGGCAGGCAGCAATTGCTGCCGCCGGGATCATCGCCGTACCGACCGCTATCGATGCGGTCGACAGGCTTTCGGACAAGAAAGAACGGATCGTCACTGCTATCCGCCTTGAACAGCTTGATCGAGGATGAAGACCGTCGAAAGAAAATAATCTATCTCGAATGCAACGTTTTCATTCCTGTCGACCGCAACCGCGTTCACCTCGTATTTGAGGGTCAAGATGCGAGAACTCTCCGCCAGCTCAATGTAAACGTCGCGCTCACGACCGCCGCCGATTGCCCACTTGAATTCGCTCTTATTCAGGAACTGCAATGCCTTGGGCAAGGTATGTATGGCTATGGGCTTTGTGCCTGCAAAGATGACGGGATGTCGGCCCATATCGACGTCCAGATGGCCGTACCAAGTCGCCATCATGCCACCTGGTTGCATTCTTCCGAAGACAGGCTCGACGCGAATCGACCGCAAACGAAAATCGGGGCTGAAGAAGAATTCGCAATTCGTGCCGTATATGCACCAAGCGGATTCGGTGTCCTCGTGGCGATAATGATTGTCCGCCCGCACATCCTCCGGATCGATCAAGCCTCGAACCGTTTCACGGCTGCTTTTGCCGAGTTCAATCGGGCCCGCCCGGCCTGTCGTAACAAGCTCAACAAAGTCGATTGGCTCAGCTGGCTCAGCCACCGCACCAACCCTAGAGATCAAGCACCAGCCGTTCCGGATCCTCCAGGCTTTCCTTGACGCGGACCAGGAAGGTCACCGCTTCCTTGCCGTCGACGATGCGGTGATCGTAGCTCAGCGCCAGATACATCATCGGCCGGATCACGATCTGGCCGCCGACCACCACCGGCCGATCCTGGATCTTGTGCATGCCCAGAATGCCCGACTGCGGCGCGTTGAGGATCGGCGTCGACATCAGCGACCCGTAAACGCCACCGTTGGAAATCGTAAACGTGCCGCCCTGCATGTCGGCGACCGACAGCTTGCCGTCGCGCGCGGCGATGCCCAGCCGGCCGATGTCCTTCTCGATCTCGGCGATCGACATCTGGTCGGCATTGCGTACCACCGGCACAACCAGGCCCTTCTCGGTGCCGACGGCGACGCCGATATGGGCATAATTCTTGAAGATGATGTCGGTGGCGTCGATCTCGGCGTTGACCGAGGGGATTTCCTTCAGCGCATGCGTAACGGCCTTGGTGAAGAAGCCCATGAAACCGAGCTTCACGCCGTGCTTCTTTTCGAACACGTCCTTGTATTTGGTGCGCAGCGCCATCACCGCTGACATGTCGACCTCGTTGAAGGTGGTCAGCATGGCGGCGGTCGACTGCGCTTCCTTGAGGCGGCGCGCGATGGTCTGGCGCAGCTTGGTCATGCGCACGCGCTCCTCGCGCGAAGCGTCGTCGCCCGAGGACGGCGCACGCACTGCAACCGGTGCAGGTGCTGCTTTCGGCGTCTCTGCCGGCTGCGACGGCGCACCCTTGGAGATGGCGTCGAGGACGTCACCTTTCAGCACCTGGCCGCGCTTGCCCGAACCGGAGATCTGGTCGACCGAGAGATTGCTTTCGGCGATCAGTTTCGCCGCGGCCGGTGCCGGCGGCATGGTGCGCGGCTCGACCGGGCCGGCATCGCCGGCGATCTTGGCGGTCTCGGCCGCGGCCTGCTTGCCGGTCGATGCCGCATCCGGCGACGAGGCCTGCGACACCGCTTGCGGCTTGGTCGCTGGTGCAGCGGCCGCGCCACCTGCCGAAATCGAACCGAGCAGCGCGCCGACACCGACCGTCTCACCTTCCTTGACGGTGATCTCACCCAGCGTCCCGGCGGCGGCGGCAGGCACCTCCACCGTCACCTTGTCGGTTTCGAGCTCGACCAGCGGTTCATCGGCGGCGATTGTATCGCCAACCTTCTTGAACCATTTGCCGACGGTCGCTTCAGTGACGGATTCGCCGAGAGTGGGAACGCGGATTTCGGTAGCCATTGTGCCTGTCCGTTTTCTTTCGGTTCTGTTGTTCGCCCAGATCTTCTCTATTCACCAAGCGCGTCTTCGAGCAAGGCGGCGAGCTGGGCGAGATGCTTCGACATCAGTCCGGTCGCCGGCGAGGCGGCGGCCGGACGGCCGGTGTAGCGCACCCGCTGATGCTTGGCGTCGATATGCGCCAGCACCCATTCCAGATACGGGTCGATGAACGACCAGGCGCCCATGTTCTTGGGCTCCTCCTGGCACCAGACCATCTCGGCATTGCGGAACCGCGACAGTTCGGTGATCAGCGCCTTGGCCGGGAACGGGTAAAGCTGCTCGACGCGCAGCAGATAGATGTCGTTGATGCCGCGCTTTTCGCGCTCCTCATAGAGGTCGTAATAGACCTTGCCCGAACACAGCACGACGCGGCGGATCTTGGAATCCTTGACCAGCTTGATCGCTTGTCCGGAAAGCAGCTGCGCATCGTCCCACAGCAACCGGTGGAACGAGCTTTCGCCGGAAATTTCCGGCAGCGTCGACACCGCCCGCTTATGGCGCAGCAGCGACTTCGGCGTCATCAGGATCAGCGGCTTGCGGAAGTCGCGCTTCAGCTGCCGGCGCAATATGTGGAAGTAATTGGCCGGCGTCGTGCAGTTGGCCACTTGCATGTTGTCTTCGGCGCAAAGCTGCAGGAAGCGTTCGAGCCGGGCCGAGGAGTGTTCCGGACCCTGGCCTTCATAGCCATGCGGCAACAGGCACACGAGGCCCGACATTCTGAGCCACTTGCGTTCACCCGAAGAGATGAACTGGTCGAACACCACCTGGGCGCCGTTGGCGAAGTCGCCGAACTGCGCTTCCCACAAGGTCAGCGCCTTGGGCTCGGCCAGGCTGTAGCCATATTCGAAGCCCAGCACCGCCTCTTCCGACAGCATCGAGTTGATGACTTCGTAGCCGGCTTGAGCCGCCGACAGATTGTTGAGCGGGATGTAGCGGGTCTCGTCACGCTGGTCGTAAAGGACCGAATGGCGCTGCGAAAAGGTGCCGCGTTCGGAATCCTGCCCCGACAGGCGGATCGGATTGCCGTCGAGCAGGATGGCGCCGAAGGCCAGCGCCTCGGCCGTCGACCAGTCGATGCCTTCGCCCGACTCGATCGCCTGGCGGCGGTTTTCGAGGAAGCGGATGATCGTCTTGTGCGCCTCGAAATCCTTCGGCACCTCGGTCAGCTTCTTGCCGATTTCCTTCAGCGTCTTGACCGGTACGGCGGTCTTGCCGCGCCGCTGTTCATCCTGGTTGTCGGCGGTGCGCAGGCCCGACCAGGCGCCGTCCAGCCAATCTGCCTTGTTGGGCTTGTAGTGCTGGCCGACCTCCCACTCGGATTCGAGATGCGCCCGCCAGTCGGCCTTGAGCTGGTCGAGCTCAGCCTGGCTGATGTGACCCTCGGCGATAAGCCGGTCGCCGTAGATCTGCACGGTCGTCTTGTGGGTGCGGATGTTGCGGTACATGATCGGCTGGGTGAAGGCCGGCTCGTCGCCCTCATTGTGGCCGAAGCGGCGATAGCAGAACATGTCGACCACAACAGGCTTGAAGAACTTCATGCGGAATTCGATCGCCACCTTGGTGGCGTGCACCACGGCTTCCGGGTCGTCGCCATTGACGTGGAAGATCGGCGCCTCGATCATCTTGGCCACATCCGACGGATAGGGCGACGAGCGCGAGAAGCGCGGATTGGTGGTGAAGCCGATCTGGTTGTTGATGATGAAATGCAGCGTGCCGGCGACGCGGTGGCCGCGCAGGCCGGACAGGCCGAGGATCTCGGCAATCACGCCCTGGCCGGCGAAGGCGGCATCGCCGTGCAGCAACAGCGGCAGCACCTTGGCCCGCTCTTCCAGCGGCACGATCTCCTCGCGGCTGCGGCCGAACAGGTAATCCTGCTTGGCGCGCGCCTTGCCCATCACCACCGGATCGACGATCTCCAGATGCGAAGGGTTGGCGGTCAGGGACAGATGCACCTTGTTGCCGTCGAACTCGCGGTCCGACGAGGCGCCGAGATGATACTTGACGTCGCCCGAACCCTCGACCTCGTCCGGGGCGGCCGAGCCGCCCTTGAACTCGTGGAAGATGGCGCGGTGCGGCTTGGCCATCACCTGGGAGAGCACGTTCAGCCGGCCGCGATGCGCCATGCCGAGCACGATCTCCTTCATGCCGAGTTGGCCGCCGCGCTTGACGATCTGCTCCAGCGCCGGGATCAGCGCTTCACTGCCATCGAGGCCGAAGCGCTTGGTGCCCTTGTATTTGACGTCGATGAACTGCTCGAAGCCTTCGGCCTCGACCAGCTTCTGCAGGATCGCCTTCTTGCCGGTGGCGGTGAATGTGATCTCCTTGTCGGCACCCTCGATGCGGGCCTGGATCCAGGCCTTTTCCTCGGGGTCCGAAATATGCATGAACTCGACGCCGAGCGTCGAGCAATAGGTGCGGGTCAGGATTTCCAGCATCTGCCGGATGCTGCCGAATTCAAGCCCGAGCACATTGTCGAGGAAGATCGGCCGGTCGTAATCGGCTTCGGTGAAGCCGTAGTTTTCCGGTGACAGCTCGTTGTAATCCTCGAGCGGCTTGGCGATGCCGAGCGGATCGAGATTGGCGTGCAGATGGCCGCGCATGCGGTAGGCGCGGATCATCATGATGGCGCGCACCGAATCGCGCGTCGCCTGGTGCACGTCGGCATCGGACAGGACGACGCCGTTGGTGACCGCCTTGTCCTTGACCTTCTTTTCGATCGTCTTCTCGACGATGCCCCAATTGCCGTCGAGCGCCGACACCAGTTCGCCATTGGCCTGCAATGGCCAGGAAGGCTTGGCCCAGGAAGCGCCCTTGGCGTTCCTGCGCACATCGCCGGCATCGTCCTTCAGCCCGGCGAAGAACTCCTGCCATTCGGGATTGACCGAGGCTGGATCGTCCTCATAGGCGGCATAGAGCGCGTCGATATAGTCGGCGTTGCCGCCGTAAAGGAAAGAGGTGAGCGAAAATTGGTCGTTGGCCTGATCTTGTCTTGCCATTTTTGTCCGCGGAGCCCGGCTCCGTCTCCTGTTTGGAGCGAATAGGGAGTAGCGAATAGCGAGTAGGGATTGCCCTGTGGTCGCGCTGCTACTCTGTTTCCCCTATTCGCTATTCACTACTCGCTTTAGCCCTTGATCGCCTCGACCAAGGTCGTGCCCAGCCTTGCCGGCGACGGCGAAACTCTTATCCCGGCCGATTCCATTGCCGCGATCTTGTCCTCGGCGCCGCCTTTGCCGCCGGAGATGACTGCGCCCGCATGACCCATGGTGCGGCCGGCCGGCGCCGTGCGCCCGGCGATGAAGCCGGCCATCGGCTTGCTTCGGCCACGCTTGGCTTCGTCCTTGAGGAACTGCGCGGCGTCTTCCTCGGCCGAACCGCCGATTTCGCCGATCATGATGATCGACTTGGTCTCCTCGTCGGCGAGGAACATCTCGAGCACGTCGATGAACTCGGTGCCTTTGACGGGGTCGCCGCCGATACCGACGGCGGTGGTCTGGCCGAGGCCGACATTGGTGGTCTGGAACACTGCCTCATAGGTAAGCGTTCCCGACCGCGAAACAACGCCGACCGAGCCCTTGCGGAAGATGTTTCCGGGCATGATGCCGATCTTGCATTCGTTGGGCGTCAGCACGCCCGGGCAGTTCGGGCCGATCAGCCGCGACGTCGAGCGGTCGAGCCGCGCCTTGACCCTGATCATGTCCATCACCGGTATGCCTTCGGTGATGCAGATGATCAGCGGGATCTCGGCCTCGATAGCTTCGAGGATGGCCTCGGCGGCACCCGCCGGCGGCACATAGACGACGGACGCGTTGGCGCCGGTCTTTTCCTTGCCCTCGGCGACGGTGGCGAAGATCGGCAGGCTTTCGCCCTTGGCGCCGGTCCACGTCTCGCCACCCTTCTTGGGGTGGATGCCGCCGATCATTTTCGTGCCGTGATAGGCCAGCGCCTGCTCGGTGTGGAACGTGCCGGTCTTGCCGGTCAGGCCCTGCACCAGCACCTTGGTGTTCTTGTCGACGAGGATGGACATTTTTTTGCGACCTGATCAGTGAGTGCGGAAGGGGTTGATAGCGACCACTGAGCCATAAGCCTGCCCGTGGTTGAGGTCTTCGGTGTAAAGTGTCTTGACGCCAAGGCGCTCGGCGGCGGCGATGATTGCGCCATGGACAAGGATGTTCGTGTCGGGGAAGCATTCAGCGATCATAGAGAGCATCCCGATTCCACGTCTTGTCGCCCAGGTCGCCTGCCACCTCGCCAGCAAGCTTCAACAAGGCCAGCCGTGCTTCGTTCTTGGCGTGCCGCTTCGCAGCCACCCTAGCGAAAAACTCTCGTACCATGGCATTGACGGTCGTTCGCTGTTCGACGGCGGCCAGCTTGACCTGCTCCAGAACCTCGTCTTCGACCTCCAGCGTGATGTTCTTCATGTCTCATCTCCCGTGAATGCCACACAACATGTGTAATTGTTCGGCATTCACAAAGCCCCTACAGCCGCTTCAGGTCGGCGACGGTCAGGTCGCTTTTGGCGTTGCCGGTGTTGAGCGTCGTCGCCGGCTCGAACATCAGCACCACCGGCTCCGCGGTCAGCGAACGCGGACGGTGTTCGACGCCGCGCGGCACGACGATGAAATCGCCCTCGCCAAGCTCGACCGGGCCGTCGCGGAAATCGATGGCGATACGCCCGCGCAAAACGAGGAAGGCTTCGTCCTCATTGTCATGCGCATGCCAGTCGAACATTTCGCCGAACTTGGCGACCTTAGCCTGGCTGTCATTGACGTCGCCGGCGATATGCGGATCGAAAACCTTGGTGATGGTCCGATCCGCCGCCTCGACGAGGTTTATCTTGCGCGGAGGCATCCGCTCAGCCCTTCACCGCCGCCACGATCTTCTTGGCTGCATCGTCGAGATCGTCGGCCGACACCACGTTGAGGCCGCTGTCGTTGATGATCTTCTTGCCAAGCTCGGCATTGGTGCCTTCCAGGCGCACCACCAGCGGCACTTCCAGGCCGACTTCCTTGACCGCGGCAATGACGCCCTCGGCAATGATGTCGCACTTCATGATGCCGCCGAAGATGTTGATCAGGATGCCCTTGACCGCCGGATCCCTGGTGATGATCTTGAACGCTGCCGTCACCTTCTCCTTCGAAGCGCCACCGCCGACATCGAGGAAGTTGGCCGGTTCGGCGCCATAGAGCTTGATGATGTCCATCGTCGCCATGGCAAGGCCGGCGCCGTTGACCATGCAGCCGATATTGCCGTCGAGCGCGACATAGGCGAGGTCGTATTTCGACGCCTCGATTTCCTTCTCGTCCTCTTCGGTGGTGTCGCGCAGCTCGAGCACGTCGGGGTGACGGAACAGCGCGTTGTTGTCGAACGACACCTTGGCATCCAGCACACGCAGCCGGCCGTTCTTCATGACGATCAGCGGGTTGACCTCGAGCAGGCTCATATCCTTCTCGACAAAGGCCTTGTAGAGGATCGGGAACAGCGTATCGCCGTCCTTGGCCGCATCGCCGTCGAGCTTGAGCGCGCCGTTGAGCGCCTTCAGGTCGGCTGCGGTGACGCCCTTTTCCGGATCGATGGCGACGGTGATGATCTTTTCGGGCGTGTCATGGGCGACCGCCTCGATGTCCATGCCGCCCTCGGTCGAGACGACGAAGGCGATGCGGCCGACCGAACGGTCGACCAGGATCGACAGATAGAGCTCGCGCTCGATGTCGGCGCCGTCTTCGATATAGAGGCGGTTGACCTGCTTGCCGGCCGGGCCGGTCTGCTTGGTCACCAGCGTGTTGCCCAGCATCTCGTTGGCGTTGGCGACGACATCGGCCACCGATTTCGCCAGCCGCACGCCGCCCTTGGCGTCCGGGCCGAGCTCGGTGAACTTGCCCTTGCCGCGCCCGCCGGCATGGATCTGGCTCTTCACCACATAGAGCGGACCCGGCAGCGCCTTGGCGGCGGCTTCCGCTTCACTCGCCTTGAACACCGGCACGCCTTCAGCCACCGGCGCGCCAAAGCTCTTCAGCAGCGCCTTGCCCTGATACTCATGGATGTTCATCTGGATGGTCTCCGGATCGACTGGGGGTTCACTTATTGGAGATTCATTTGGAGGCGAGTTGCGGCGCGATCTTGACACAGGCCTCGGTCAGGCCCTGCACCGTCGCCACCGAGGAGTCGAACATCTTCTGCTCGCTCTTGTTGAGCTCGATCTCGATGATGCGCTCGACACCGCCGGCGCCGATCACCACGGGAACGCCGACATAGGTGTTCTTGACCCCATACTGGCCGGAGAGATACGCCGCGCAGGGCAGCACGCGCTTCTTGTCCTTGAGATAGGCTTCAGCCATCGAGATCGCCGAAGCAGCCGGCGCGTAGTAGGCCGAACCGGTCTTGAGCAGGCCGACGATCTCGGCGCCGCCGTCGCGGGTGCGCTGCACGATCTGGTCGAGCTTCTCCTTCGAGGTCCAGCCCATCTTGATGAGGTCGGGCAGCGGAATGCCCGATACCGTCGAGTAGCGGATCATCGGCACCATGGAATCGCCGTGGCCGCCGAGCACGAAGGCGGTGACGTCCTCGACCGAGACCTTGAATTCTTCGGCCAGGAAATAACGGAAGCGCGCGCTGTCGAGCACGCCGGCCATGCCGACGACATGGCTATTGGGCAGGCCTGAGAACTTCTGCAGCGCCCAGACCATGGCGTCGAGCGGGTTTGTGATGCAGATGACGAAGGCCTTCGGCGCATACTTCTTCAGCCCGGCGCCGACCTGTTCCATGACCTTGAGGTTGATGCCCAAAAGGTCGTCGCGGCTCATGCCGGGCTTGCGCGGCACGCCGGCGGTGACGATGCAGACGTCGGCGCCCTCGATGCCGGCATAGTCGTTGATGCCGGTGAGCCTGGAGTCGAAGCCATCGACAGGCGACGACTGCGCGATATCGAGCCCCTTGCCCTGCGGGATACCTTCGGCAATATCGAACAGCACCACGTCGCCGAGGTCCTTGAGGCCGATCATGTGAGCGAGCGTGCCGCCGATCATGCCAGAGCCGATAAGCGCTATCTTGTTGCGTGCCATGTGAGGATGTTTTCCCTTTGTCGGTGACGACGTCTCAAATCTCTGGTGACTTGATGGCGGCGTCGAAGAAGAGGCCGGAATGCTGCGGGGAACCGCGAATTTTCGCCGCACCCAATAGCCCCGGCACGGAAAAAATTCAAACGATTATTTTGGCGTCAGTATTTTCAATCGGTTAGATCATTTGGGATTTACGTAAACGTCAAAGTTTGTAAGCCGACTTGGGAAGAAATAACCGATGAAGATGGAAATCGTAAGGCTGGATGCGGGCGATGACGCCCTTGTGATAGCGGTCGTCAAGGATGTGTTCGGCGAGCCGGACAGGCCGGATCGGCTGGCACCACAACAACAGAGCCCTTGACCTTGCTAGCGAGATAGAGGCGCGCGAAGGAACGCTGCAGATCCGATTTCTAGGCCTGCGCCTGCGACGTTTCCGACACCGCTGGCTTCCCTTTCTGCCGCTCCGCCCAATCCTCCAGCCAGTCGCGGCTTTGCATCTCGATCAGCCGCGATGCGGTGCGCTCGAACTCGAAGACTTCCACGCCACGCTTGGCTGCATAAAGCGCTTGCGGCGGGGCTTCGGCGCTCACCACCAGCCGCACATGATGGTCGTAGAGTGTGTCGATCAAAAGGATGAAGCGCTTGGCCTCGTTGCGCTTGCCTTCGCCGAGCACCGGGACGTGGTCGATGAAAATGGTTGAGAAGCGTCCGGCGATCGCCAGGAAATCGCGCGCGCCAAGCGGCTTCTCGCAGAGATCGGCGAAGGAGAACCGCGCCGCATCGCCCGCCGCACGCGGCACGATCACCTGCCGTCCTTTGAGGGCGATCGATGTCTCGGCGGTCGGCGCGCTCCGCGTCATGGCTCGCCAGGCCTCGTCGAGTAGCTGGTCCGCCGCCGCATCGGCTGGCGTCACATAGACCGGTGTCCGGGCGAGCTTTTCCAGCCGGTAGTCCTTGTCGGCATCGAGCGCCAGCACCTGTGTGTGCCGCTCCAGTATGCCGATGAAGGGCAGGAAAAGCTGGCGGTTCAGCCCGTCGCTGTATAGGTTTTCCGGCGCCACATTCGAGGTGGCGAGCAACACCACGCCGCTGGCAAACAGCGCCGAAAACAACCTGGACAGGATCATCGCGTCGGCAATGTCGGTGACCGAGAACTCGTCGAAGCACAGCACCCAGGCTTGCTCGGCAAGGGCTTTGGCCACAGGCGGGATCGGATCGTCTTCCCTGACATCGCCATTCTTGCGCGCCTGCCGGTGCTTCTGGATACGGTCCTGCACGTCGGCCATGAAGTCGTTGAAGTGGACGCGGCGCTTGCGCCGCACCGGCAGCAAGTCGAAGAACATGTCCATCAGCATGGTCTTGCCGCGACCGACGCCGCCATGGATATAGAGGCCTTTGACGGCCTCATGCGTCTCGCGCTTGCGGGCGAACAGCCAGCCCAGCGCGCTCGACTTATGCGCCAGCCGCTTGGCCGAGATCTCATCGGTCAGCCGGTCGAGCGCCGCAACGATCCGTTCCTGCGCCGGATCGCGGTCGATCGTACCGGTTTCCACCAGATGGTCGTAGCGCTGCCTGACGGTCGCATGGGTCTGGAGGCCGTCACGCAGATGCATCGGTCACGTCGTTCTGGAGCAATTCCGGGAACCGGAATTGCGTAAAACAAAAATTATCTCGTAAGTGAAATCGGCTGGCCGTTGGAAGTCTGGCCGTCGAATTTCGAGCCGCCCGAGGAATAGAGCCGCGCCAGCGCACCGCCACTCTCGTCATAGAGCGTCAGCTGCTTGCCGGCGACGTTCCACGACTTGATGCCGTCCATCGGCGCCGGGCAATGCAGCGGACCGGCGCGGAAGCCGGCGCCGAATTTGGTCTGCGGTGTCGCCACCTTGCAGCTCTGGCCCGCAACGCTGGCGTTCCAGACACCGGCGACGCTGGCGGCGGTCACGTCCGAAGCGCCGGCCGGCGCCGAGCCGTCCGAAGGCAGAGCGGCGACCTGCGTGTTCGCGGGAGCGGTCGGGAATTGCGACGGGTCGGTGGTGCCGGGCGATGCCGGCGGCGGCAGTTGGTTCGCCGTCACCTTGCCGGCGGGCGCGGCCTCCAGCGGTGCCGGCTGCTGGTCATCCATCGAAGAAAAACGTGAGGTCGAACAGCCGCTCGCAACAAGCGCCGCCAACGATACGGCCACCAGACCGGTTTTCGAAAAAGTCATTCCAACCTCCGTCGGATCCGGCTGGGGGGAAGCCGTCCGCACAATCTCACCCCCACCAAGATGGAGAAGGTGGCGAAATTTCAACCCGATATGGTTAAAATACAGTTTGCAGCAAGAATTGTTGCAAATTTATCGCAATCGCGACGGCTGACCGCTTGTCGGGCGTCGCCTGGGGGTCCGGCCAACGCAGTGCAGCGCTGACATTCGGCGGCTGAACGCTTGCGCGAGCCGCCTTAGCGCCTATGTCTGGAAAACGAAATCCTGCTGGAGCCGCAAAAATTGGCCGCGAGAAAGACAGCCGCCAATCGCTATTACAGCGGCCCGCCCAGCGACCATTTCGACGGCGCATTGTTCTTCAATCCCGACGGCCAGCCACCCGGCCGTTTCGCCGACCTGCTGAAATGGCAGTTGAATGGCCAGCGTTCGAAATGGCCGGCGACGAACCCAAGCCCCTTTCCGCAGGCAAAGCCGGCGACAAGGGTCGAGGGCGCCGCGCTGGAAGTGACGATGGTTGGTCATTCCACCTTGCTGGTCCAGACGGCCGGTCTGAACATCCTCACCGATCCAGTGTGGTCGCTGCGCGCGTCGCCGCTTTCCTTCGCCGGACCAAAACGCATCAATGCGCCAGGCATCGCCTTTGCCGACCTGCCGCCGATCGACCTCGTGCTGGTCAGCCACAACCATTACGACCATCTCGACCTCGCCACGCTGAAGCGGCTGAAGGCCGGTCACGACCCGCTGGTGCTCACGCCGCTCGGCAACGACGCCATCATCGAAGCTGCCGTGCCCGGCATGCGGCTGTCAGCGCATGACTGGGGCGACAAGATCGAGATCGGCAATGGCGCCGCCGTCCATGTCGAGCCGGTGCATCACTGGTCGGCGCGCGGCGCCCGAGACCGGCGCATGGCGCTGTGGGCCGGCTTCGTCGTCGAAACGCCTGACAGCAAGCTCTATTTCGCCGGCGACACCGGCTTCCACGATGGCATCAACTACCGGCGGATGGCCGATAAACATGGCGGCTTCCGCTTCGCCATCCTGCCGATCGGCGCCTATGAGCCGCGCT
>NZ_RZQL01000147.1:0-2917 GCF_003997935.1 Mesorhizobium sp. M7A.F.Ca.US.006.01.1.1 | reverse complement strand
GCGCTGGTTCATGGCGCCGCAGCACCAGAATCCCTGGGAAGCGGTGCAAGGCATGACGCTGTGCGATGCCGCCCATGCCGCCGGCTGTCACTGGGGCACCTTCCAGCTCACCGACGAGCCGATCGACGAGCCGGCGCGCAAATTGACCGAGGCACTCGACGACGAAGGCATCCCGCGCGAGCGCTTTCGCGCCTTGCGGCCAGGCGAGGTCTGGGATGTGCCGGAGCACATAGCGCCCTGATCCGCATCGGTTTCGACGGAACCCCAGCGCGGCAACCGCGTTTTCATGTGGTTGAAAAATCTGTCGGTTTGCGAGGCATTGCCATGCTCAAATGGATCATCATTCTCCTGATCGTCGCCGCGGCGGCGAGCCTGCTCGGCATGCCGGCGCTGGCAGGTGCCGCCGCCACCGGTGCGCGCATCCTTATCGGCATCGTTCTGATCATCTTCCTGCTGGTGGTGCTGGGCATTTTCGCCGTTACGTAAGTCCGGGGCTTTCGCCGTGACCAAGCGGCTGCGCACTGGTAATTCCTGCCCGTTTCCGCCATATAGCGCCAAACGGACACGGAATTTTTCGGAGCAATGGCCAGCACTGCCCCTTTCGCCAAGATGAATGGCATCGGCAACGAGATCATCGTTGCCGATATGCGCGGCCGTGCCGATCGAGTGACGGGGGCGGCGGCGATTGCGCTGAACGCCGATGCCGCGACCAGCTTCGACCAGATCATGGCGATCCATGACGCCAGGACGCCGGGCACCGCCTTTTTCATCGACATCCTGAATTCCGACGGAACCGGTGCGCAGGCCTGCGGCAATGGCATGCGCTGCGTCGTCCAGGCGCTGGCCGCCGAAACCGGCCAGAAGATCTTCACCTTCGAGACCGTGGCGGGCATCCTCAATGCGCGCGAACACGCCGACGGTTCGATCTCGGTCGACATGGGCACGCCGCGCTTCGGCTGGCAGGATATCCCGCTGGCCGAGGAATTCCGCGACACCCGCATGATCGAGCTGCAGATCGGCCCGATCGACGCGCCGGCGCTGCATTCACCCTCAGTCGTTTCGATGGGTAACCCGCACGCGATCTTCTGGGTCGACCGCGACGTCTGGTCCTATGAGCTCGACCGCTTCGGTCCGTTGCTCGAGAACCACCCGATGTTCCCCGAGCGCGCCAACATCACCATCGCTCAGGTTACTTCGCCCGAAACGATGATCATCCGCACCTGGGAGCGCGGCGCCGGCCTGACCAAGGCCTGTGGCTCGGCCTCCTGCGCCGCCGTGGTCGCCGCGGCCCGTACCAACCGGACCGGCCGCAGCGTCAGTCTGTTGACGCCAGGCGGCGGCACGCTGCATGTCGAATGGCGCGACGATGACCACGTGGTCCTGACGGGCGCTGCCGAATGGGAATTTTCCGGCAGCTTCGACCCGTCGGTCGGGACATGGGCCCGCGACACCGAAAGCGCGGCCTGATGTCCGCTCTGTCCAAGAGGCCGGTGTCCAAGGGCATCGACGTCGTCACCTTCGGTTGCCGGCTCAACACCTATGAGTCCGAGGTGATGCGGCGCGAGGCTGAAAGTGCCGGCCTGGGCGCGCTGGAAGGTGGCGCCGTGATCTTCAACACCTGCGCCGTGACAGGCGAAGCAGTGCGCCAGGCCAAACAAGCGATCCGCAAGGCCCGCCGCGACAACCCGCAGGCGCGCATCATCGTCACCGGCTGCGCCGCGCAGACCGAGCCCGAAAAATTCGCCGCCATGGACGAGGTCGATCTCGTGCTTGGCAATGAGGAGAAGCTGAAGGCCAACTCCTATCGCGCGCTGCCGGATTTCGGCGTCAACGACACCGAGAAGGCGCGCGTCAACGATATCTTTTCGGTGCGTGAGACCGCAGGCCACATGGTCGACGCCATCGAGGGCCGGGCACGCGCCTTCGTCCAGGTGCAGAATGGCTGCGACCACCGCTGCACCTTCTGCATCATTCCCTACGGCCGCGGCAATTCGCGCTCGGTGCCGATGGGCGCCGTGGTCGAGCAGGTCAAGCGGCTCGCCGGCAACGGCTATGCCGAGATCGTTCTGACCGGCGTCGACATGACATCATTCGGCGCCGACCTGCCGGGCGCACCGAAGCTCGGCAAACTGGTGAAAACCATCCTGAAACAGGTGTCCGATGTAAAGCGCCTGCGGCTGTCCTCGATCGATTCAATCGAGGCTGACGACGATCTGCTCGACGCTATCGCCACCGAGCCCAGGCTGATGCCGCATCTGCATCTGTCGCTGCAGTCGGGCGACGACATGATCCTGAAGCGGATGAAGCGCCGCCATCTGCGCGATCAGTCGATCCGCTTCTGCGAGGATGTGCGCAAGCTGCGCCCCGGCATCGTCTTTGGCGCCGACATCATCGCCGGCTTCCCGACCGAGACCGACGAAATGTTCGAGAACTCGGAAAAAATTGTCGAGGAGTGTGGCCTGACCCATCTCCACGTCTTCCCCTTCAGCCCACGCGAAGGCACGCCCGCCGCGCGCATGCCGCAGCTCCGCCGCGAGGTTGTCAAACAGCGCGCCGCCCGGCTGCGCGCCGCCGGTGAAGTTGCGTATATCAGGCATCTGTCGTCGCTCACTGGTACGCGTCAGTCGATCCTTATCGAGCGCGACGGCCTTGGCCGCACCGAGGGTTTTACGCTTGCCGCACTCGGCACGGGCGCACCGGGTGAGATCGTCGAGGCCGACATATCAGGCCACGATGGTAGCAGGCTGATCGCGGCGCCCCTTGCCGCCCGCGCCGCCTGAGAAACGCAAAGCATGGCTGGTTTTTTCAAGAAGATATTTTCGTTCGGCAAGAAAGAGGTTGTCGAGGAGCGGATCGACGAGACCGCCCCGCTGCCGCCGATCAAATGGGAAGCACTCGATGCGCTGAAGCCGGCGGC
>NZ_RZQL01000146.1 GCF_003997935.1 Mesorhizobium sp. M7A.F.Ca.US.006.01.1.1 | reverse complement strand
CCATGGTACGACGCGCAGCATGGGCAGCAGCGCTTAAAAGGGCTTGGCTGACCCCATATTCGATGCATAGTGGGAGTCGTTTCCCAGTATGGAGATCGAAGACACTGGAGCAGGCTGTCAAAAAGCTGGACGCATCAATGTTTAAGAGCCGCGGGACAACAACACGTGACGTGAGATCCATGATGGCTCCGACGTCAAACAGGGGGTCACGCCCGCCAGCCCCTGAGTATTGCACTCCCATCATATCGCCCCAGGCGACCATATCGTCTTCCAGGACAAGCCCGACGCTTAAGCAAGCTGCCGGAACACGGATATCACGGAAGCCGGGCGTCAATGGCTCGCCGACGTAAACAAAACCGTCCTGGCCAACCCCTGCCCTAATGGCAGCTTGATCGTCATAAAAGAAGGCGCCGTTGCCGGGCGTGAGAATGACGTCTTTGATCTGCACTGAATTATACTCGAGTTTGGCCAAGCTATGAGCTGCGGCCGGATTTGCGCGCTCTGTCCTAAGTTATGCCCCGTTCGGAATCGGTTTTGCCAATATAAAGCCCCGAACGTGCCCATCTCGTTTTAAGATACGATAAAGTTGTTTTACGGGCGTCAGCGGGGACGGCACCGTCCGCCTCCCCTCTTGGTCGCGGTGCGCCGGATCGTCGCCCCTGCTTCCATAACAGAAGCTAGGCGATCAATCCGTCCGGCCAGCTCCCATCTCGGACCGCCACTTTCAACCATGGTTAGTATAAACCAAGCGATCAAGGATCAAGCAATCTTTTTGGCATGATTTTGGAAGACAGGATCAGCCGCTGATCGATCCGAGGAGCTGGCCTATAAGCTCCAGTCGAGGCCAGTGCCTTCATACCGGAGTTACTACAGCTGGCCAAGGCGCGGCTAATCTGTACCTCTAGTTATGCAGCGGCCGCGCAAGGATGGCTACCCCTTCATTGCGGTCGACATGCGCGCCCGATCCTATGGCTAGGACGATTGATGGCCCAGGCGCTCGGATGTCAATGGACGGAGCGGAAACAGAATCCATAGAGTGTAGGATACCTATAAGATCTCCCGACCTCACTTCATCCAACACAGAGCAGCGAGGTTCGAAGATACCCTGCGCGGGCGATTTCAACTCGTCTGATATCAGCGTCTCAAGGGTCTGACTGGACCTTTTGTTACGGAAAGACACGTCCTCGACTTTTCCTTCGACGAGTCCAAGCATAACGAGCGCGTTGCGAACTCCAGCTTCATAAATCGCTAGAGCTTCTGCGCTAACCGTACCACCGCCGAATTCCGCGCAAACGAATACCTTCCCTAGGCTATGTGCCCAACTGTCGAACATCCCAGCCGTGTCGTCATGTTGCCAGAGCAATGTTACGGGCAGCTTAAATGCCGCTGCCATTGCGAGCGTCTTAGCCATGAGATCCGCATCAGCAATTGGATGCGTGATGACCGCCGGGGGAAAATCCCACGTTGGGCCGAAGCTGTGCAGATCGAAAACGATGTCGGCATTTGGCAACAATACGCGTGAAACCGCATCCGCGATTCGTTCCGTAACAGACCCGTCGGCACGGCCCGGAAACACGCGGTTCAGATTCAAACCATCAAGCGGAGTATTGCGGCTCCATGCTTGAACTGCCAATGGATTAAGCACTGGCAGCACGATGATCCTACCACTGGTTTGCGCTTGTGGCAGCCACTCGATAAGCCGCCGCGCGACTAATGGCCCCTCCATTTCATTGCCATGATTCCCACCGGTGATAAGAAGGCGCGGTCCATCGCCCTTATTAAGACTAAAAACCGGAAGCGAGAACTCTTCATGGTCGGCGCCTCCCGGCACAACGAGGTGTCCTCTGCTCACGCCATGCGCATCGAGATCAAACGTAAGATGTGGTGCTTCGTTCATTGCTTAACCTATTGCGGGTGATCTGGCGACTTTGACCGGGCATATGGTCTTGTACACGGCTATTTTTTTCGCCTGGAACTATGCACACGCGGTCACCACTTCGCCAATATAATGTCCGAGACGGCACCATCGCGTTTTCAGATGACCAGGGCTCGCTCTGCTGACCTGTCCCTTGGTTCGTCACCTTGATCCCGGTGCACTAAGGGAGGAGGAAGGTCAAAGTCGCGGTGGGTAGCCGATTTCAGAAATCGCGCGATCAGCCGGTTGACGTTGGCTAGCTGTTCGTTGTTCAGACGGGCGAAGGATCTGTGCGATCCGGTCAGCGCCGTTGACCTCGAATTCCATCCTGGCGCGCAGCAAGAGGATCGGCAGGTCTGAGCTTGCTGGCGAGCAAGGCCGGCCGATCCCAGACATAGTCCGAATCCTTGATCCGCATGTGCCAGATGATAATTGCAAGAGCTTTACTGGTTTCCGTTTTGGACCAGGTGGCCATTTTATCCGCCCGTTGAAGCCCCGAACAGATGCTTGTCGCCAGTCCGTAGGAATAGGTCGGACGCATCATCAGGAAGTGGATCTGCCACGCCAGTTAGGCAGCGGCTTCCTGTAATGTTCGCTGCATGCTCGGTCGAGAACGCCACCAGACGGCATAGAGGACAAGCATCCAGATTAAAGGCAGAAGCATCAAAAGAGAAGCGACTGCAGCAATCGTCGGGTCGATTTGGTGGCGGATATTCTCCAGCATCTTCAAGGGCAACGTCCGCACCGACAGACCGCCGACCAAAGACGTTATGACCGCTTCATCGAATGACTGGAGGAATGCGAACATGGCGCCGCCGATCACTCCCGGCCTGATTAACGGCAGTGTTACGCGAAAAAACGTTTGCAGTGGTCCGGCACGCATACTCTTGGCCGCCTGCTCTAACGTCCGATCGAAGTTGGCCAACGTCGCAGAAACGATCACCACCACAATTCCAACAGCGCCGATACTGTGAGCGAGGGCGATACCACCCTTTGTGCCGATTAGACCAATCTGGATGAGACCCAGATAAGTCGCGATACCGACCACGATAACTGGAAAGGTGATAGGCGTGATTATGATCATTGTCAGCACGCCGCGAAGTCTTGCGCTTATTCGGCTCAATCCGAAAGCAGCAAGTGTTCCCAATAGAGTAGAAATAACAGCTACCTCGACACCAATCTCGACGCTGGTCCAAGCTGCTCCGCTCCAAGATGCATCGCCGAAAAACGAGCGATACCATTGAAGCGACAGGCCCGAAGGCGGAAATTGCAAAAATGCCCCGGAACTGAACGACATGATGACAACGATTATCCCTGGGAATAAAAGAAAGGCCATCACCAAAACGATAAAAACGATCGCGACGACTTTAGGCCATCGCCTTTCCGCCCCAGGCACGTAGCGCCGTCCCGTCCACCGTTTGACACGATAGGGACGCAGAATTTCGCTGAAGTTTCGTTTGATAACAAGAACAATGGGTAGTCGGGACATCGAGCCCTTCGGAGCTCGAGTTTGGCTTTGCTCTTGTTTGCCGGAGAGGTCAAGCCCGACCATGGAAAGCACCACAATGGCAAACCCGAGAAGGATGAAGGACGCAGCGGCAATGCGCGGAATATCGAACGAGCTATTCACCTCGGCCGCAATGAAGGTTGAAAGCATGGCATCGCGCAATCCCCCAAGTGCCGCCGGCGTGATATAGAATCCTAGGCAGAACACAAAAACTAGGAGCGAGCCACTCCGTGCGCCTGGAATGCTAAGGGGGAGAAATACACGCCTGAAAGCGGTGAAAGGTCCCGCTCCCATACTGCGTGCAGCAGCCATCAAGGACCGATCGATCCCCATCATCGCACTAACCAAGGGAAGTATCATCATCGGCAGCATGATGTGGACCATGCCAATATAGACCGCGGTTCGGTTATAGATGAGTTGCAGAGGTCGATCGATCAATCCGACGTCCAGCAAGATGTTGTTGATGACCCCGCGATCCCCAAGAATAACAATCCATGCGTAGGTACGCGCCAGCCCACTGGTCAAATAGGGGATGATCACGAGAGCGATGAGCGTCATGCGCAGAGTCTTGGATGCCGTGACGATCAGATACGCGGTTGGATAGCCTACGATTAAGCAGATGGCAGTTGCGACCAGACTTATTTCTATCGTTTGAAAGAGCACCCGCACATTAGCTGGCTGGGCGAAAAACGCTCCGTAGTATTGGAACGAGAAATCGGGGGCATTGACACTGCTTAGGAAAAGCAAGGTTATAGGGGCACCGAAAACCACAAGCAAAAGCGCGAACGCGGGCGCGGTTAACCCAAGTGGCACCTTGGCCATTCTGCGCAAAAGCTTCATGGATATCCCTTATCAATCGCTTATGGCGAAACGAAGCGAATGTCTGACCGCAGCCACGTGAGGCAAACCTCCTCGCCTGGCTGGAAAACAGGTTGGTCTGCCGCGACATGTTCCCGGACGATGAGAACATTGTTGCCAACGCGAACATGGTATTTTCGCAGAGGGCCGGCAAAAATCATATCGTCGACCGCACCGGCAACATATTGCCGCTGGTCCGTTTGAGCCCACTCCGCAGTCTTCGGAAGTACACTGATGCGCTCTGGCCTTATCATCGCAACGGTGCCGATTTGCGGCGCGTTGCCCCCTCTGGCCAGCAACAAGGCATCCTCGAGAATGTTCGCCTCACCCAGAAATTTAGCGACAAAGCACGATGATGGCCGATCATAGAGGGCCTCTGGTGTATCGATTTGCTCGACACGTCCTGCGCGCATTACAACAATCCGGTCTGACAGAGTAAGCGCCTCCTCCTGGTCATGCGTAACGCACACCGTCGTGATACCGAACTCCTTGTGCAAGCTCTTCATCTCGATCTGCATCTGCTCACGCAGGTTACGGTCGAGTGCGCCAAGCGGTTCATCAAGTAATAGGAAGGGTGGATCGGCAATCAGCGCGCGGGCTAGCGCCACGCGCTGCTGCTGACCGCCACTCAATTGGGATGGCATGCGACCGCCGAATTCCCCTAGATGCACGCGCTCAAGCATACGGGCTACCCGAACCTTCCTCTGATCGGGAGCCATGCCCCGCATTTCGAGAGGGAATTCCAGGTTTCGAGCCACTGTGAGATGCGGGAACAGCGCATAGCTCTGGAACACAATTCCTTGATCGCGCCGGTAGGACGGGACCGAAGCCACTGAATGGCCGGCGATCATAATATCACCCGAACTCGGGGCCTCAAAGCCGGCCAAGAGCATCAGGGTAGTGGTCTTACCCGAGCCGCTCGGGCCGAGAATCGTCAAGAACTCGCCGCGACGCACGGTCAGCGACAGATCCCTGACCGCCGGAACACTCCCGTACATCTTGGTAACACTGCTGAACTGAATTTGTGGCACCGATTGGTTCACATCTGCAGCGTCAACTTCCGAACGGGGGGCGGTATTCATTGCGTGCATGTTCACTGTGGCTCCTCCACCATCGCTGGCGTGCATTAGCAGGCATTTGCCGTACCTTCTGCCGTCGTACCCGATGCCGTGAGCGGAGAGGCTAGTGGGCTACCCCGCTCCCCGTCACATTTTCAGCATCAGTTTCGACTTTAGCCCGGTATGGAGTTACCCCGACCGGACTTTCGCACTTCAACCAACCCTACTGCAGGATCCACTCATTCCACCGCTGGATAAGCATCTCAGTGTTGGAAACACCGCTGGGGCCTACCTCATTGTACCATTTGCCGTTGATGGAAACGCTGCTCTTGATGTAATCTGGGTGGGTAGGGAGCTTGCGCGCAACTTTCTCGGGAAGAAGTTTGAACGCATTGCCGTTGCTTGGTCCCTCAGGAAACAATTGGCAAAATGCTGCCTGACGTTCCGCGCGAGTGGCGAATTCGATAAACTTCTGCGCAGCCTTCGCGTTGGGTGAACCCTTTGGAATGACCCAATAATCCCACTGCAGCTTCGCCTGGTTTCGATTGATCTCCGTCGCGGCGCCCTGATCGATCAACAGTAGAGCTCTTCCGTCATACGATTGAGCGATGTCAACGACCTTATCATGCAACATCTGTTGAATCTCTGATCCGCTGCTCCACCACTTACGGATGTGCGGCTTTATTTTGTCCAAACTGGCAAACACCCGGTCGATATCCATCGGGTAGAGCTTATCGGGAGATACACCGTCCGCTAACAGGGCCTCTTCCCAGGGTCCTTCTGAACCAAACTGGCCGGACACCAAGGTGCGAACGCCGGGAAACTTATCAGCATCCCAGAATTCAGCCCAGTTTGTCGGCCGGGGTTTATCAGCTGGGAATACGTCTGTGCTATATACCATATTATATGAGTAAATCAAATTTGCCACGCCAAACGGTTGCTTGGCAAATTCATAAATTCCGTCTAGCTCTTCTTTCCTGAACAAGGAGTAATCAATTTCTTCAAGAATTCCTTTCTTAGCTGCGACCAAGCCGGACCCTTGCGTAAGCGCCCCGACATCTACCGTGACATTGCCCGATTTTACCATCAACTCGACCTGTCCCATACCCATGTCGTCGGTGATTGGGTTGACCTTGATACCGGTCTCAGCTTCAAATGGCTTAGCGTAAGCCTCAATGTTAGCCTTTCCCCAATCGCCGCCGCCTAGCACTACGTTGATCTGGTTGGGTGTTTGGGCCGCAACGCGGCCCGCAATTGAAGACAGAGCGCCAGCCGCCATGGCGGTCGATGTCGCCTGCAGCAATCGTCGGCGATTTATTTCGTATTTCATGTCGTTACCCTCTTCTTGTGATCTCAGCCTTGATTAGCCAAGGTTGTTTTGCTTGGACAATGTCATGGTGCTAGAGCAGCCTCGGCCAAGTTGACCCAGTATCCAATGCCGTATGGCAGTGCTTCATCGTTAAAGTCGTAGGTTGGATTATGGAGAGCAGCAGTCGATCCATTTCCAAGCAGTATACATGCCCCCGGCCGCGCCTCTAGCATGTACGCGAAGTCCTCTGACCCCAAACTAGGTTTGACTTTGGGGTTCACCGATGAATGGCCGACCAGAGCACGCGCCACCTCTGTTGCCCGACGCGTTTGATCGGGATGATTGACAGTGAGGGGCTCCAGGCGGCGATGCTGAAACTCGACCTTCGCCCCGGAAGCGCGTGCAATATTTTCCGCGCACGCCTCAATCTGTTTTTCAGCGAAGTCGCGCAAAATCGGTGACAGTGTCCTGACTGTTCCGGCAATCTCCGCGCGTTCGGGAATGATGTTGTAAGCTTGTCCGGCGTTCAGCTTTGTGACGGAGATCACCAGGGACTCGGTGGGGTCCGTGTTGCGTGAGACTAGTGTCTGCAAGCCTAAAATGATCTGAGCTGCAACAACGACGGGGTCAATTGTCAGATGGGGAGCGGCCGCGTGACCCCCTCTGCCTTTGACCACAATATCGAACTCGTCGAGCGCGGCAAAAATCGAACCTTCGCAAATGCCGAACGCACCAACCTCCATGCCTGGCCAATTGTGCATGCCAAAGACCTGAGATATCCCGAAACGGTCCATGATCCCCTCCTGGACCATTCTTTGGCCGCCGCGGCCATCTTCCTCGGCAGGTTGGAAGATCAGGGCAACGGACCCTTTGAAGTTCCGGGTCGCGGCGAGGTATTTCGCGGCGCCAAGGAGCATTGCAGTATGCCCGTCGTGACCACACGCGTGCATCTGTCCGGACCTTTTCGACGTCCAAGGTTTGCCTGAAGCTTCGAGTATAGGCAGAGCGTCCATGTCGGCCCGCAACCCGATAGTGGGCCCATCTCCGAGTTGACCTTGGATCAACGCAACCACGCCGTTTTCAGCTATCCTGCACTCGATGTGGTTAATCCCGAAGGAAGCCAGCTTTTCCGCCACAAATGCCGCTGTGTCATTCACCCGATAGTCAAGCTCCGGATTCTCGTGCAGGTACCGGCGCCAAGTCATCGCTTCGATCTCGATCTCCTTGAACCTGTCAACGCCAACCATAGGCACGTTCCCGCATTTGAGTAATTTGGATCAGGCGCCGGTGCGTAATTAATGATCGATGCCACCGGTGTTTTCGTCAAATGCAGTTTGGATATCGTAACCATCTAGAACCGAGATAGCCCCGCGTTCAGGCCTCGGTGTTGGCGCCGGCGACTGCGACCCGATAACAAGCCGTTTGCCCTCAAATGGATAAGCTTCGGCCTTAGAGGACCAGCTGCGAAGTGCTGGCAATCATAAACTCTGGCTCTGCTGGCAACGGCCAATGGCAAAGGTCTGAGTAGGAAGAGCTGTCACCATCGCGACACTCCTCCCCCTCCCACGACCTACTTTCCAGGACTGCATGCGCTTTGCCACTCAATCCGCAAACCGCAGACCCTAGGCGGCGTGGACAAATTCGATGTTAGCAGGGTCGCTTTCCTGCGATCGGGTTGTTAGCATTGGGAATGACACTGGAAGAAGAGAGCGAACGAGCTACGTCGATGCTGATTGGCAAGGTTGTTCGCCGTGTCATGCGCCACCGCGATGGAGAGGTGGTGATCGAGTTTGAGGATGGCAGCCGATTTTTCGCGGATAGCGACAGCCCTCTCGAACTGTCCATCACCTTGGCGGAATAGTATATCCGCCTTACGGAATTTCGGACGTCGATGCGATTGACGTAGCCCAAGAGGATTGATTCAAGGCTGCTTTTTGGAGGCAGGTTTGAGCAGGGGCGATCTCACCGAAGCAGAATGGCGTGTTCTCAAGGGCTTGCTGCCCATCGACCCTGACAAACGCGGCCGAGGTAGACCTCCCAAGCAGAATCGTTCGATCATCAACGGCATTCTCTGGCGGCTCCGCTGCGGCGCTCCATGGCGGGATGTCCCGCCCAAATACGGCAGTTGGAACACCATCTATCGTCGGTTCCGACGCTGGAGCGAGGCCGGGGTCTGGGAGACCGTGGCGGTAATGCTCGCCGAGGTCATGGCGGACAGCGGCCACTACAGCATCGACAGCACCACAGTTCGCGCCCATGTCTCGGCAGCGGGCGGAAAAGGGGGACTCGTGCACCGGACGCCTTCCTTGCGGACAAGGGCTACGATGCCGATACCATTCGCGCCGATCTCGCCGAGCGGAAGATTAAACCCGTCATACCCGGCCGATCAAACCGCCGCGTGAAGATCGAGTATGACCGGGCGCTCTACAAGCAGCGGAACCGAATCGAGCGCATGTTCGGCCACCTCAAAATCAACCGGGCCATTGCCACCCGCTACGATCAATTGGCCAATAGCTTCCTCGGAATGGTCTACCTAGCCACCGCCAGATACTGGCTCAAATTTGTCCACGCCGCCTAGCATCACGCCCGATAAAGTGTTGGCGGGATTTCGCTCAGGAGTTCCGCGCCGCGCTCTGTCACGAGCACGTGTGCGCCGGCACCAAATAGGTAGCCACTTTCGCTGCACAAAATGTTTGGCATGTGCAGGGTCATGCCAGCTCGGAGTGGTTCATTTACATCGGGCTCCAGGCTTAGGTCGCCGCGCTCAGTCCAATTGATGCCAGTTTGGTATCCTGTTCGTTGGCGGAAGACGCCCTTGCGTCCAGATCGCTTCAACACCTCGCCCCCAGCAGCGTGAACGTCCGCCGGCGTAGCACCTGGTCGAATCGAGGAGACAAGGGCCGCAATGACCTCTTCAGCCAAGCCGTGCAAAGATTCGGTTTCGGGATGTTTGCCAAGGACTGCGCATCGAACCATTCCCACTGTATACCCGTGTTTCGAAGCCCCTATCTCCAGAAAGGCAGGTTCGTTGTTGCTGAGAGGATGATGGGTCGCTGGCGCATGGGGCAACTTCACTCGCTCTCCAAACAAAATGGTACCCGGCGCAAGCCCGATATCCCCAGCGGCGTTGCTGGGGTCGTTTGTTACCGCCGCAGCTAGGGCCGCTGCCATTTCGATCTCCGTAATGCCGGGACGAAGCGATTGCTGAAAGGTTCGAATTGCCACGTCAGTGAGTCGAACAGCATCGCGCATACACGCCAACTCAAGTTCTCCTTTCACTGCTGACACTGACGAGACCAGTCGGGTGACGTCAGTAATCTTCAGATCCGGGAGCTGGTCTTGGACTGCGCGCACGTCGGCGGGCGCGAGATTCCAGCAGCCAAGCTCGAAACCGACTCGCTTATTGTCCAGTCCGAGTCGACGCAATACATCGGCGCAGACCCTGCCAAAATCAGGCTGATGTGTATAGGTTTCAATTTCCTCGATGCAGCTATATGAACGTACTGCCTGCTCGTCATATTCTCGGACAACAAATATCGGGACCCGACCCGGCATCAGAATAAGAGGGAAAGGCGCGAAATATCCACCGCTCCCATCGTAGCCGCTGAGATACTTCAAGTGGCCGTGCGCCGTTACTACGATTGCGTCCAAGCCTGCCGTAGCAACCGCATCCAGCACATTGTTTTGCCGGCGCTCATACTCTGATATCGGAAACGGTACACCAGTCAGAGGAATTGCGGAGCGTGTCGTCGCCATATCTCACCTCAATCAGTGTGTCGTGGTTTGGTTGCGCAAAACGCGCGATCGCGTCCATGTTCGAAATTGAACAAAAGCTTCGCCGGCTCATGCGGGGTGACAATCCCCTTTCCTGGCGGCTAGCGTCAAATGCTGTTTTTATATCGGCTGCATCTCGCAGCGAGATGCGCATAGTGCCTTCATCGGCCGCTCAATGCAGGCAACGCTGGTCTCCGACAGCTTTGTTCTCGCCAGAGGATCGCCGACAAAGGCGCCGAGTTGCTCGGCAAGCTCGTCAGCCTCGGCCAGAAGAACCATGCTGACGACCTTGAGCTTGGCAGCGAGTCGGCGCGCCTTCGCATTCTTGCCGGCGAAGCCGCCGACGCCGGGGGAACTGTGCCGGCGCCACGCAACAGCATGTTTGCACTGATGTAAGGCCGCTGCGACACCAGCGACGGCTCTCCGCCGCCACCTCCGCATCTCGCTACCAGATGACACTAATACAAAGACTGCATTTGGCGCATCCGACGTGTAAGAGGATCGTGTCGCGCGAAGTGGTTAAGCTTGGCGGAACCGAATCGGTCGGAGCAATGAGCAAAGCGGCGGGCGCAGATGCGGATGTAGTTTCGCCGAAGACGTTTGCGCCGCTCAGGAATACGACATTTCGCTCAATCTGGTTTAGCCTCTCAAGTCTCTTCCCTTGGCTGGCTGATGCAGACCGTTGCTATCAGCTGGCTAATGGCAACGGTTCCGACCTCCGATCTGATGGTTGCGCTCGAGCAGGCTTCGTCTAACCTGCCCGCTTTCATTTTGTCCATTTTCGCTAGGGGTTCTCGCCGACAACTTCAGCCGTCGAAGAGTCATGTTCGCCGGCCGATGCCTAATGGTAATAGCATCCGCGATGCTACGGCTTCAGTGGTGCTGGGCTTTATCGCCCCGTGGATGATCTTCGGCTTCAGCTTCTTGATCGCAAGTGGTGCCGCGCTCAACGATACCGCCTGGCAGGCTTCTGTTGGCGATATTGTGGACCGACGCGAAGTTCCCGCTGCCGTCACCCTCCTCTCCATTGGCTTCAACACTGCACGGACCGTGGGACCGGCGCTCGCGGCATCATGATTGCGTCGTTCGGACTTATGACGGCTTTCGCTATGTTTACACTCACCTATATGATCCCTTTGGTCACCATATGGCGATGCAAATGGAAGGTTCGCTCCTCACTTCTCCCACGTGAGTCAATGAGGACGGCCATCTATGACAGGCTGCGCTTCACAGCGATGTCATCGGAAATCAAGACGGCGATCGCCCGCGGAACCTTCTTTGGCCTGTCGGGCATCGCCATACTCGCACTGCTGCCATTGGTTGTCCGCGATCAGCTGGGCGAAGGACCGCTCGCCTATGGCACCATCATCGCCGGCTTCGGCACAGGCGCCGTCATGGCTGGCGTCGCCAACAGCCTATTAAGACGGAGCTTGTCAGAAGAGCAACTAATGACGCTGGCATGCGTCGCCTGTGCGGCGTGCTCCCTTTTTCTGGCACTGCCTCTTCCATTGCGAGCGGCGTCCTGTTTCCCCTTCGCGAGGGTCGCGAGGCCGAGCCCGACCCTTTGGAGGAATTCGACGCGCCGGCAGTCGCCCTCAGTCTCAAGCCGAGAAGCGGCCCCATCGTGGTCAAAGTCGAGTACCTCATACTCGTGGAAAATCTAGAAGAATTCCTCGCCATGCGCGGGTGCCGGCATGTACAGAGTCGCGTTGGTGCTCGGCACTGGACTCTCCAGCGCAACCTTCAGGAGCCTGTGCTATGGACGGAGACATTCCGTACGCCGACCTGGACCGACTACCTTCGCCTGAATCATCGCCTTACCGAGGCCGACAAGGAACTGGACGAGAGAATCATCCTCCTCCACAAAGGAAAGCATTCTCCACGAATAACATTGTCAATCGAGCGCCCCACGAGTGCTCCACGCAAGCCTGAGTCATCAACGCCTTTTTTCCCCCGCCATTCAACGAAACGGCCAGCGTGCCACCGCAGGCTGAATGAAGATACATAAGAAGGCACGTCAACTGCTAACCACATCGGGCGGGCAACAAGCATCGCCGCCTTCGGGTATATGACAGACAGAATGTAGCGGACTTGAAAAATGAAAGGCGCTCACCCACCGCCAACATTTCTCGGCTGGTTCCCGGCATTCAAGGTCCTGCGGCTATACGCGAAGGCGGCAAGCCGCGTTGAAGTCGTCGATATTCAGTCGCATCGAAGGACAATGACGTGTTGCCCTGATGCCACTCTCTGCGAGGTTAGCTTGTTTCTCGGATGAGGAGACAGACAATGGTCTGCCCCCTGAAAGGTCCTCCCTGAGGTATGTGTCCATTCTTGAACTCGGCTCGACAATGATAGCGAACCCTGTTGACCGTCGCACTGTCAGTCTCGAATCAAGTGCTCTCCTACAGCAGATGCGATTATCGCCAATGCGTACTGGTAGCGCCCGAAGCGCGCGTTATCGGCAGCCGCCGAGGGCCGTGATGCGGCCGCGATCGAGCCTTGTAGTAACAGACGCGCTCTCCGGTGGTCGGGCCAGCACCTTACCCCTCTTCCCTATGGCCCCAAGGCAGAGCAATTGCCAATGCGGGACATCCCGCTTCTAAGTCTCCTGCAACATTATTGGAGGCCGCGACGGCCCTGCTCGTGACGATCAGGGGTGGTCGCCGCACACCAGCGGGATCATTGCCCCACAAGCGCATCCAGATTCCGGCCGGGCGTTCCGCTGTCAATATCAAAGTCGGCCGGCGGGCGCTAAAGTGTCGATCCTCACCTTGCCGCCAGGTGAGTTCGACCGATATGTTCCTGCTACAATGGTAAGCGGCCTATACTGTCGCATCCTCAACAGTCAGCGGGAGACAGGACGACCCTATGTTCGAGCTCCCTCCGTATGGACTCCTCTGAATATAACAAGGGCTTGTATTCGCCCCGTTGCCAATCGTGATTGAGGTCACGATAATGACTTGAGATCGGAACACCCGACTGACCTGGATTGTTAATAAAGAGACTGTCATCCCATGACCCAACGTCCATGATTATCCGCACTGACGGTCCTTCTGAAACAGAGAATTGGCCGCTTCGGTAACTCGAAAAATTGAGCGTTGAGCTACTTCCGCCGAGGGCTATGGCGCCCAACGACCATTGTTCAGACGTCAGTGCCTGCAGAGGGTGGCGCAAATCAAGCTTATGTATACTGCCCCATGCCCATGAGGCAGAATCGTCGCCAAATCGACATATGCATTCACTCCAGGCAGAAGTTAGGGATTCCATTATGGAATGCTTCAACTTTTCACTAGGCTCTGCCTGTTCGAGCCAAGAGGCTATGGCCGAAGGCTGTAAAGGCACGAGCAGTGCCAACACTTCATCGTCAGCGCTTTCTAAGCGAGCTACTGTCGGGCCAAGGTGTTTGCTAAGCCAAATCTCAAAGAACGCGGCGGCTGGCGAACTCGCATCCAAATGCCGGTCCCAGTTAGAAAATAAGTGCAACGCAGGCATGTTTGCAACCGAACCGAGAAGAGTGTCTAGTTTCGCAAGAATACGAACTGCTATCGGCGAATACACCGAACATTGCAGCGACATGCAGTCCCGCAACGAGATCTTCTCTGATCGTGAGAGAGTTGTATGAAGGGTATCATGTCTGCTGCTGTCAGACCACTCGTAGCCAAAAGCAGGATGCGATCTACTCCATTCCTCCGGAACATTCATTGCGTTGGCAGTGGCGACAAAACCTTTGGCGGGGTTCATCTCGAACGGCCCATCGTCCGGTGACAAATACCCTTCCCATTCGAACCGACCGTCTCCTGGAACCGGAAGCAGGCCGTCCCAATTTCTTCGGACCGGAGCCGCACCTGACGGTTTCCACGCAATTACATTCGACGTGTCCGCATAGATGTGATTAACTGAAGGACAACCCCAGTTTGCTAGACTGGAGGTGTATTCTGAAAATGTCTTAGAGCGCATTACGGCCAAGCTGGCCATGTAAGGTGCCATGCCGGGATCCATCCATACGGTTCTCAGTGCGAAGGCGCGGTCTTTTTCAGCATTTTGGTTTAAAATGGGTCCATGGCGTGTGAACTGAAGCTTTACCTCCTGGTCGGTGTGGGCGCGAACTGGAATTTTCTCGTGTATAGTCTTCACCTGCTCCCAGGCCCCTTTATATAAGTATTTATTTCCCTCACTCTTGGTTTCGTAAACATAAATATCTTCTTGGTCAGCGCCGAAAATAGTCAGACCAAAGGCGGCTGTCCCGTTGTGACCCATGGAGATTCCTGGGATCATAGGCTCTCCAGCGCCAATTACATCGAGCCCGGGCATACTCAGGTGTACAAGATACCTGATGGACGGAAGGACGTGCTTGCGATGCGGGTCTAGAGCAAGGATTGGTCGCTCCGTTGTGGTTTTTGTTGCGGATATGGCCCAGTTGTTTGAGCCCTCTTGGAACACCGTCTGCATGATCTCATCACTCGGTGTTACGCGGGTCCAACGGTCAGCTTCCTGAAGACTTGCTGCAAGTCTTTCCCTCGAGAATGAGACGGGACAGATTGCCAAGCGAAAATCCTGCAGTACTCGATCTGTCATAAAGGCGAGGTCAAGGCCCTCCGCTGGTCGTGGCGCTATCGGAGGTGACAATTCTTGTCTCAACCTGTCGAGGCGGGTACCTCGTTCCACACCTGCCAATGCCATCACCCTGCAGCGCAGAAGCTCCGAAATCGCATTTCGGGTTAGTGAGTGCGTTCGCACGCGAACGACGTCTTCGGGTTTCCAATAGTCGGGAGTGTGACCGAGGAGGCCAAACTCGGGTGGCAAGGCAATCAAACCGTCATGGCAACTGTCTACGTAGGAATTGATCCCCTCGGCAAACGCTGAGCATATCTCTTCGGAATCCGGGCCGTACGCCTGCCATTCTGCACTCATGGCTCCGCGAAATAAAAAGAGACGCGCCGCCCGATCCTGCTCCAAATATCCGGGGCCAAAGTCTCGTGACAGGAGACCGAGACCTCGTTTGCGCGCAATATCAATTTGCCAGAGGCGGTCTCGAGCTGCATTCCAACCCTGCGCGAAAAATAGGTCGTGCAAGTTCTGAGCCTTGATATGAGGAACCCCCCATTTATCAATGTCGATCGTGACCTCACTCTTAAGCTTGTCGGAGCTGTGGCGGTCGAAGGTTATGTTCTTTAACATGTGTTGATCCGTTTGGTTCACCCAAAGATGGTCGGGAATCTGCCAGAGGACGACGTCTGCAGATTGTGGTCGGTTGCGGGCAGAGGGTTGAGGCCGCACTCTTGCAACCTGATCATGTGTGGCGAGCCAATCCTCAGCGCGCCTGGACGCGAACTGGCACGGTGGGCTGCGCACAAGCTCAGCGGGATCCTACTCTCGCGCTTCCGGGAACGAGGCGCTTGCCGAGAACGCTCTGATGTATGTCAGCCAATACGTACGAATACAATATCCGCACATGTTGTCTCGCTGGCCTGAGGCAACGCATTCGATACACAGTAACTCGGTCGAACGGCCTCGTTGAAGGATGGCTCCCTCAATGCGACAAGATCTGGCTGAGAAACAATTTCGTTCTTTCGTGCTGCGGGTTTCTGAAGAAGTCGTGCGGTGTACCCTCTTCGACGATCTCACCTCGATCCATGAAGATTACTCGATCGGCCACGGCGCGCGCAAAGCCCATCTCGTGGGTGACGCATACCATGGTCATGCCGTCGCGTGCGAGTCCGGTCACAGTCTCGAGCACTTCAGCGACCATCTCTGGATCGAGCGAGGAGGTCGGCTCATCGAAGAGCATGACTGCAGGCTCCATACAGAGGGACCGGGCAATTGCGACGCGCTGCTGCTGTCCCCCGGAGAGCTGAGCCGGATATTTGTTCGCCTGTTCGGGAATGCGCACGCGCTCTAGGAATTTAAGCGCGATCTTTCTAGCCTCACCCTCTGGAACGCCCTTTATCCACATCGGCGCCGCCATACAGTTCATCAGCACGGTCATGTGCGGGAAAAGATTAAAGTGCTGAAAAACCATGCCGACGCTTTTGCGAACTTCAGCTACGTTGCGCATTTTGTTATGTAACCTAATCCCAGTGACGGTAATCTCGCCATCCTGGTGCGCTTCGAGCCGATTGACGCAACGGATCAGCGTCGACTTTCCCGAGCCTGAGGGCCCACAGATGACGATACGTTCGCCCTTGCGGACGGTTAGGTTGATGTCAGTTAGTGCTCTGAAGGCACCATACCATTTGGATACATTCTTAGCTTCGATGACTTCGTCGCTCAATATTGCATCTCTCTTGTTCATTGGCGCATCTGTAAGTGCCTTGAAAATGGCCGAACCAACTTAGACGTCTTTTTTAGCTTGACCAATGAATTCACGATCATCGCTTCTTACTTCTGGCAAAATGGTCCTCGATCCGGGATTGGACCAGTTCCAGGCAGGCGGATAAAATCCAATAAATCATTGCCGCTGTTACTAGCATCTCCATAGTATGGAAGGTTGGCTGGCCGAGTGAGTGAGCTAGATACGTCAGCTCCCAAACGCCAAGAACCGAAACGAGAGAGCTGTCTTTGAGCATTGAGATGAACGTGTTTCCCATCGGGGGAATGATAACCGGAAGCGCTTGCGGCAGAATGATTCTGCGCATTGTGAGCGCAAAGCCGAAACCTAATGACCGGGATGCCTCCCACTGGCCGCGATCGATGCTGGCTATGCCCGAACGGAAGATCTCCGTCATGTAGGCACCACTGCATAGCGAAAGCGCCAACACGCCTGCAGGCACGGCATTAATAACGTAACCTACCTGGGGCAAGCCCATGTAGATCAGATAAACCTGCATGAGAAGCGGCAGACCCCGGAAGCATGAAGTGTAGAAGCTGACTATCGCGTAAGCCATGCCGTTGCTTGACAGTTTCGCAATCGCGCCGATTATTGCGATAGCCGACGCAAATAGCAGTGACATCGCTGATACGTAAACTGTAGTAACTACCCCCTGCGTAATTAGAAATGGCAGGTTTGCCCAAATAAATGGCATGCTTAAGTCAAATGCCGCGAAGAGCGAAAGGAACAGTAGCACCAACTCAAACCATACGATCCCGATTTGGATTTTGAGCGGGACAAAACCAATCAGCACGAGGTTGAGGCAGAACATTGCGGCAATTACAAAAGCGATCGCAATGCGACTGTAAAACTTCACTTGTGCGTGATCGCCAATCACGGGCCGTAGGAGTTCGCCCATCGTGGTGCCCGCTACGTTGAAGATAAGAAAAACCGCGAGCACAATTGCAAATATGCAGCCGATAAACCATGGCTTGTGGACGAGCACCTCAGATTCAACTGTATCGTGGTAAAGCATAAGCATTTTCTTCCTAAGAAGAGGCGCCCCCGGGAAGGGGACGCCCACGATTGTGTCATGTTATTTATCGACGCTGAAATCCCCCCCGAACCACTTGACCGAGAGTTTAGCAAGAGTGCCGTCATCCTTCATCTTCTTGACCGCGGCAGCGACCTTGTCGATAAACTCCTTATCGCCACGCTCGATTGTGACAGCGCCCGGGGCGTAGAATAAGGGATCGCCAATAACCTTCAATGGATAGCCAGATTTGATTGCCGCAGCCGCCGTCGTTCCTTCAGTAATGACGCCATCGAGACGAACACCATCGCCGAGGCGCAGGTCGTCAAGCGTAAGAGAGTTAGCACTTGGATAAGCCTTCACTTGGCCCGCTGTAAATTGATATTGTATTGGCTTAGCGCCGATCCATGCCGGTGTGAGCTTGTGATTGGCATACAAATCGCCAAGAGTTCCCGCTCGGACGCCGACGATCTTGCCCTCCAGGTCGGAAGGCTTCGTCGCTTTGCTATCCTTGTGAACGACAGCGACTTCGCCTTCGTAGAAGTACATGGCCGGGAAGGCGAATTTTTTGGCGCGATCGTTGGTCGGCGTCATTTGACC
>NZ_RZQL01000145.1 GCF_003997935.1 Mesorhizobium sp. M7A.F.Ca.US.006.01.1.1 | reverse complement strand
CTCGAGATGCACGAAAAGAACAGGGCCCCCCCCGCCGACATCCAGCGCCGAAAGAAGCTGGCCGACGATGCCTTCGCCCGCCGCTTCGACGAGGTGCTGAAGAAGCACAATTCGGCAAACTACGTGCAGTCTTAGGGGTGACAGGACTGCCCGCGAGCGCACAGGCATGACCCCCGAAAACGAAGCGGCGGCACGGTATTTCTCCGCCATCACGGCCGCACTCAACGGCCTTGAAGTGTTCATGCGCGACGATCGCTCGCCGCTCTACCGGCATGGCATCGTCGCCAAGATCGTCGCCGAATACATCGCCCGGCTCGACAAGTCGTTTGCCTGCTGGCGCAATCGACTGGGCTTCATGGACACGTTCCGCATTTCGCGGGCCGAAAGCGGCTTCCCGGTGTTCCAGAACCTGCTTGAACTGGAAAATGACCGACGCCAGGCCGACGCGCGGCTTGCCAACATCCCGCTCGCCGGCGAGTTGCGCGAGGAAATGGCCGACTTCATCCTGCGCCACAAGGAATTCCCCGAGGCGCTGCAGAAGTCGATGGCCGAGCGGCTCTATCTCGAGGACGTGAAAAGCGAGAACACCTTCGGCCCGTTCACGCTGGCGCAGACCGCCAAGGTCTCGGTCAATCCGAAGACGGGGCGGCCCTATTATCTCGTCCATTGGGCGACGTTCGACGGCAGCGCCAACCTGCCTCTGGTCTACATGGTGACGGTGGAGGATTCCTCCGACGCGATGATCCGCCAGCTTGTCGACAGAAACGGCAAGCTGAACGAGACGATCGACATTCCGCTGCCTGTCGACGGCCTGCTCAATCCCGAGCTTGCCCATCGTTTCGACGATTTCACCGAGAAGAACTCCGCCTATACGCTTTCGCCGGCGACCATCGCGGTCAACCTCGACAAGGATTTCGAGCCGCTGCACCCCAAGCAGCTGCGCCGCGTCGTGCTCGGCCCCTTCTATTCGGCCGGGATTACCGACAACAATTCGACGGTGACCGAGGTTCTGGCCAAGGTGCGTAAGCCGGAAAATGCCTGGCTTTTGACCTGGACCATCCAAGAGGTCTATTCCAAAAGCGAGAAACCCGGCCGCAAGGGCCTGTTTTCGAGTGAAAAGACAACGCAGGAATTCTTCATCAACACCGACGATCTGGAAGCCGCGCGTCAGGGCGTGTCGAGCTATGAAAACCATGCGCTGATTCCGCACGAGGCCTATCAGGCGCTCTACGCCGCCGGCGAGGCACAGAAGATTTTTGCCGGCTACAAGGTTCACATCCTGTCCAACGGACAGGTCATCTCAGACGTCTGACCGTCACACCACGGAGCACCCTTCATGGATACCGGCCTGACCACCATCCCGGAAGCCGCCATCGAGAAGCACCGCGCCACCGCGCAGAGCTTCATCACACGCATTGTCGTGCTGGAGGATCCGTCTAGCTCCTCCGGCACCGCGCTTGCCGGCACCAACCGCCGCTTTGTCTCGACCGTCTCGGTCGGCTCCGTGCGTCGCACGCGCGAGGTCGAGCTGGCCAAGACCGTCGGCGCCGTTCATCCCGACGACCAGCTGTTGACCATCCCGCAGCACACGCTGTTGTTTCGCGCCCGGCGTGGCACGGCGATCGCGCTCGCAATATCGGATGTCTTTGCCGAAGGTTCGGATCTCGAAAGTCTGCAGGCCAGGAACACCCGCGCGCCGCTCGAAGGCGACGAGGCGTCCACCTTCAAGAAGCTTCTGTCGGCCTCCGCCTACATCTCCGCCTTCAGCCTCGCCTCCTATCTGTTCCAGCTGATCGACAGCGACGGCGAGGCACCCAACGACATCCCCGAGCCGGACTTCCTGTTCGACACGCCGCAGGATGCGGTGAAGTCGATCCTGGCCGGCCTCGACAAGGCGATCTCGGGATCGTCCGACGATGCCGATCTGATGACCCGGGCGCGTGCCTTCGCCCGCGTCGCCATCGACGGGCTGCTGGCGCGCAAGGGCCGCTTCGACGGTATCGGCCCGTTCGAGAACGCCCATATCCGCATCGATGCCGACGATTTCACCCTTGATGGTTTCGACGTCGCGCCGGGCAAGCGCTCAAAACCGCTGGTGATGACATTCAAGAAGCCGGAAGAGGTCGTCGGCAACCACATCGCCAAATACCAGTCGGTCAAGCTCGCCAAGATGTTGATGGCCTACGATTTCGAGCGTGAGCTGAACCCGTTCGTCGAGCTCGGCGGCTTCCTGTTCACCTTCATCGGCGACGGCGCGCCCGGCACCGGCAAGACGACGCTCATCCAGATGATCGCCGGCCTCGTCAACGGCTATTGCCAGGTCGCCGGCTATCCCTTCGCCTACGAGAATTTCGGCGTCGACCAGATCTCGTCCTACCAGGGCAAATCAGGCCAGAACTGCCGTCAGTTCATCAACAATGTGCTGAACCCGCGCGTCATCGGTTTCGGCACCATCGACGACATCGACCAGGTGGCGGCTCGCCGCTCCGACGACCGCGCCTCGGCCGGCCAGCAGGAAATAACAGGCGTCTTGATGGACGCCTTCGCCGGCGCTGCCACCGTGGTGCGCGGCAACTGCTCGTTCGGCATGTTCTCCAACTACCCCGAAAATGTCGACGACGCGCTGCGCCAGCGCGCCGGCGCCCGCTGGCTGGTCGACGGGCCGCAGAGCCGCGACGACTACATCGATATTTTTGTCCTGCTGGCGGGAAAAAACCACAAGATACCGCTCGGCGACCACGATCTCTACGCCGCGCAGGAAATCCAGCGCGCCGTGACCGAAGCCTATGAGGAGCACGAGAAGCCGCAAGAAGACGGGCTGATGAAGGTCTACGAACGCTACACGAAGGAGAACGGCGCACCGAAATCGATGGCCGATATCGGCACCTACCTGCACCTGATCAAGGATGCCGAGCCCCGCTTCACCGGCCGCGCTATCAAGAACGTCACCGACGCCATCAAGATGCGCGCCATGGACATCGAGCTTCCCGACGACTGGTTCGAGAAGCCGGAAGTCTTCATGCACAAGGGTTATGACGAGAAGAAAGCGATGATCGAGGAACTGCGCGGACCCTTTTCGATGGACATGGTCATGCAGGAGATCAACCGCTATGCCGACTCGGAGTTCCGCTATTCCGACAAGTCCGACGACTCCGCGGTGCAAAAGCTGCTGCGCGACGCCCGCCTGCGCGAACGGGCCGCGCGCGAGATGGAGGAGATGAAGAAGAAGGGGCTATGGAATGCGTGAGCCGGGCACCTCTTCCTTCTCCCCGTTTCACGGGGAGAAGGTGCCCGAAGGGCGGATGAGGGGCAGCGCTGTAAGAGGCAGTAATGAGCCAAAGGTAGCAAGAGCCCGGCAACTTCGGAAAGTCGAGAATGATGCCGAGGAATGGCTGTGGCACGAATTGCGTGGAAGGCGGCTGAACGGCCACAAGTTTATCCGCCAGCTACCAATCGGTCCATATTTCGCAGACTTCGCCTGCCGTGAGGCTAATCTGGTTGTGGAAGTCGATGGAAGTCAGCATGCAAATCGGCCCCACGATCGATACAGGGATGAGACGATGAACAGGAACGGCTGGTCGGTGTTGAGGGTTTGGCACGCTGATGTTTTGACGAGCCGTAAGAGCGTGCTGGATACGATTGTTGCTGCGCTGGATGGTCGACTCGATCGGAAAATGATTGCTGTCGATGTGAAGTTTTTGCCAGCTTCAACGTTGGGGCGAAAATAATGAACGCTTGCGCCGCCCCTCATCCGCCCTTCGGGCACCTTCTCCCCGTAAACGGGGAGAAGGGAAGATGAGCAAGAAACCCGATCTCCTGCGCGACAATGAGCTGATCTATGGCCGTTTGCTCACTGTCGACGAGCCGCATCTGATCCAGCGCTACAACAAGGCGCTGGCCGCATTCGGCTTGAAGCCGACGAAGCTGAAGAGCTTCCAGATCGACCGCACCGGCTTCTCGCCCGAAGTGGCCGAGGAATGCGACGACTATGACTATCTCGATCCCAATGAGGTCAATCGCCGCTTCATCATCCTGACGCCGTCGCAGATCGACCTGCCGGTGGTGCACACCGCCTTCTCCAACACCTCGCAGCTGATGTTCGAGTTCATGTCCAAGAACCAGCGCGCCATCGATGCGCTGACGATCAAGGACGTCATCTACGGCGAGATCGAGGATTCCGTTCCCAAGGTCAACGACATCGAGGATTTGCTGTCGATCAGCCAGGTCGAGTTCAAGGTGCTGTCGGCCGAGGATGTGCTGGGCAAGGCCGCCGAGCTCGGCAAGCTCGTCGACCGGCTGAAGCAGGAGCCCGACGCCTGGCGCGACAGCGCCATGCTGAACCGCATGGTCGAGCTCGCCAAGATCTGCGGCGACATTCGCGAGAACGCGCTGGTGCCCGACCAGGTGATCTTCCGCCACAACGCCTACTGGACCAGCCATTTCGGCGGGCTCTACGTGTTCGTCGACCCGGATGTGACGACGGTGATCAGCGATCCTGCGGCGCCAGGCTTCCGCCGTTCGCGGCCGTGGCAGGTCAGCTATCTCTCCATCAACGACGCCGACAAGGTGTTCAAGTTCCTCGCCACCACCGGCCGCATCGAGCTGCCGCGCGCCTCCTGGGTCGAGGCCTCGGGCTATCTCGAGCACCGTGCCGAGATGGTGGTGCGCGCGCTGATCCGCGACGCCGAGCCGAACCGCAACTTGACCAATGTCGACAAGGTCTGGCTGCAGACCTGGATCCAGAGCCATGCCGACCTGATCACCAGGGACGGCAATTTCCCTTTCCTCAACGCCGCCAAGCGCGAGATCGCCCAGCTCGGCCACCTGAAGATCGAGGAAGTCTTCCCGCAGCAGCGTTTCCTGGTGATCCGCGCCAAGCCTGACCACCCTGACGCCTGGCTGACCAACCGGCTGATCTCGGATTTCGTACCGTCGGACTTCGTCTCGCGCTACATCTTCAACAAGGACGGCTTCTACAAGGACTATGGCGGCTTCAGCGACGCCTGGCGATCGCATGTTGTGGACGTTCTCAAAACCACATATTTGAAGGACAAGGTGGCGTTTCGCACACGCCTCTACGGCCTGACTGACTAGAACGAAATGAACCGTCATTTCGTTCTAACTTGTTGTTTTGGCGCATGATGTTATCCAAAAAGTCTGCAACTTTTTGGCATCACGCTTTGAGGGGGTGACACGGCCATGCTCGATCCGATCGTGAATTTCTTCACCCGCATTTTCCAGTGGATTGGCCGCGGCATCGGCCTATTGATCGGTGTCATCCTGTGGCCGTTCCTGTGGGCCGGGCGCTGGTACACGCAACGCGGCTGGATCCTCAAGGCGGCGGTCGGCCTTGCTCTGCTGGTGCTCATCGGCCTCTATGCCAATTTCTTCTACGCCACCCAGTGGTGGAACAATTTCAACCCGAACTATCCCGACACCTACACATTCGAGAAGCGCAATGTCTCCGCCGGCGAACAGGTCTCCGCCGGCGCCGGCACCGACACCGCCAAGACCTGCGGTAACTCCGGCATTGCCCAGATCGCCGCCGACCTGACCGACTTCAACGTCAACCAGAATGCCTGGATCTCGTCGATGATCCTCTACAAGCTTGGCCTGTTCGGCATCGACTGGGACAACACACCGTGGATGGACAACAAGGCCTCCTTCCAGCGCGGCATCAACCAGGCGGTGCGGCGCACCGCGACCGAACTCGCCGACAATCTCGGCCGCGTCCGCACCACCTCGCAGATCGACAGCGATCTGCAGAATGCCCGCGGCAACCTGCAGTTCGACGAGGAGACCTGGTATTTCGGCCTGAACCCGTTCGGCCCCAAGACGCCGACGCCAAGCTACTATCGCGACGCCGTGCGCATGCTGCGTTCCTTCAACGCTCGCCTTGCCACCTGCCAGGCGACATTCGACGCCCGTGCCGACAATCTGAAACAGTATATCGACCGCATCTCGTCCGACATCGGCTCGACCTCGGCGATCCTCAAGGAACGCGCCGAGAACCACAACAATGGCTGGTTCGACTTCCGCGCCGACGACCGCTACTGGTTCGCCTATGGCCAGCTCTATGGCTATTACGGCCTGATGAAGGGCGCCCAGGCCGACTTCGAGGACGTGATCAAGGAAAAGCATCTGCAGAACCTGTGGGACACGATGGACTCGCAGTTCGTTTCGGCGCTGAAGATCCAGCCTTTCATCATCGCCAATGGCCGCGAGGATGGCTGGCTGTTGCCGACGCATCTGACGACGATGGGCTTCTATGTGCTCAGGGTGCGCTCCAACATGGTCGAAATCAGCAACGTTCTGACGCAGTAGCGCTGTTCCATTAGGGACCAGGCGATGGCGAATTTGCGCCGTCGCCTCTGTCGCATTCCGTGCATTGTGCGGCTGTTTTGAGACGGCGGAACGACGCGTCCTCTGGCTTCTATACGGCGCGGCAACGGAGCCAGGAAGAACCGACGACAGGTCGGCCGGTCCGCAGAGGAATTTTCTCTAGAGGAAACATAGTTGCATACAAGTTGACGCCGCGGCAGCGACAGGGTTAGAACATGCCCGCGCCCGGTTCCAACCTGCTTGCCAGTAAGATCAAACCCGTCCCCTCCATCGTCCAATCCAGAGGAAAGCCGTCATGGCCGAAGTGAAGTCCGACATCGAGATCGCGCGCGGCGCCAAGAAAAAGCAGATCCAGGAGATCGGCCAGAAGATCGGCATCCCGACCGAACACCTGCTGCCCTACGGCCATGACAAGGCCAAGATATCAGCCGAATTCATCAAGTCGGTGAAGGGCAACAAGGACGGCAAGCTGATCCTCGTAACCGCCATCAACCCGACGCCCGCCGGCGAAGGCAAGACCACGACCACGGTTGGTCTCGGCGACGGCCTGAACCGCATCGGCAAGAAGGCGATCGTCTGCATCCGCGAGGCTTCGCTGGGCCCGAACTTCGGCGTCAAGGGCGGTGCAGCCGGCGGCGGCTATGCGCAGGTCGTGCCTATGGAGGACATGAACCTCCACTTCACCGGCGACTTCCACGCCATCACCACCGCGCACAACCTGCTTTCGGCGCTGATTGACAACCACATCTACTGGGGCAATGAACTCGGCATCGACACCCGTCGCGTCGTCTGGCGCCGCGTCATGGACATGAACGACCGCGCGCTGCGCGAGATCATCTGCTCGCTCGGCGGCGTCGCCAACGGCTTCCCGCGCGAGGGCGGCTTCGACATCACCGTCGCCTCGGAAGTCATGGCCATCCTCTGCCTGTCGACCGACCTGAAGGATTTGGAAAAGCGCCTCGGCGACATCATCGTCGCCTATCGCCGCGACAAGTCGCCGGTCTATGCCCGCGACCTCAAGGCCGACGGCGCCATGGCCGTGCTGTTGAAGGACGCCATGCAGCCGAACCTGGTGCAGACGCTGGAGAACAACCCGGCCTTCGTCCATGGCGGCCCGTTCGCCAACATTGCGCATGGCTGCAACTCGGTCGTCGCCACCACGACGGCGCTCAAGCTCGCCGACTACGTCGTCACCGAAGCGGGCTTCGGCGCCGACCTCGGTGCTGAAAAGTTCTTCGACATCAAGTGCCGCAAGGCGGGCCTGAAGCCGGCGGCGGCGGTCATCGTCGCCACCGTGCGCGCCATGAAGATGAATGGCGGCGTCAAGAAGGAAGACCTCGGGAAGGAAAACGTCGAAGCGGTGAAGAAGGGCTGCGCCAATCTCGGCCGCCACATCGAGAACATCAGGCAATTCGGCGTGCCGGCGGTGGTTGCCATCAACCATTTCTACTCCGACACCGACGCCGAGATCCAGGCGATGAAGGACTATGTCGCCTCGATGGGCGAAGAAGCGATCCTGTGCAAGCACTGGGCGCATGGCTCGGCCGGCATCGAGGATCTCGCCAACAAGGTGGTGGCGCTGGCCGAATCCGGCGCCTCGCAGTTCGCGCCGCTCTATCCCGATGCCATGCCGCTGTTCGAGAAGATCAACACCATCGTCCAGCGCATCTATCGCGGCTCGGAAGCGATCGCCGACAAGTCGGTGCGCGACCAGCTTAAGGCCTGGGAAGACGCCGGCTACGGCCACCTGCCGGTTTGCATGGCCAAGACCCAGTACTCCTTCTCGACCGACCCGAACCTGCGCGGTGCGCCGACCGGCCATACCGTGCCGGTGCGCGAGGTCAGGCTTTCGGCCGGTGCCGGCTTCGTCGTCATCATCTGCGGCGAGGTCATGACCATGCCCGGCCTGCCGAGGGCGCCGTCCTCGGAAAAGATCTTCCTCAACGAGGCCGGCCATATCGAAGGCCTGTTCTAAAATCCTTCAATTCCAAACAGAAAGGGCGCCGCAGCGATGCGGCGCCCTTTCTGTTTTTTCGGATAGCCCTAAGCAGCGCTACGCGACAGCGCCCGCTGGTTGGAGCCGAAGATCGTGTCGCGCTCCGGCAGCGCGCCGGTCTGCAGGCACTCGACCCATTCGGCGGTCTTAAGCACGGCAGCGAAGCGCGACTGCAGGATAACAGTCACCACACGGTGGATCTCCTCGGCCGAGGCGTAGCCGGCGCTGTTGGCGTAAGGCACCGAGCCGGTCGCATCCGACAGGAACTCGACGGCAAAGCCCATATGCACGGCGTGGATGATCGTCGACAGGTCGCAATTGTGCGTCATGTAGCCGACCACCGTGATCGTATCGATGGCATTGGCGCGCAGCCAGTCCTCAAGGTCGGTGCCTGTGAAGGCGGAGGGCAGGTTCTTCTCGACATAATGGTCGCGCTCACGCCTGGCGATCTCGGGATGCAGTTCGCCGCCATGGCTTCCCCTGGCGAAGATCGGTGAGGTCTCGGGCGCCATCTGCTTGACGACCACCACCTTGATGCCGGCCGCTGCCGCCGCGTCCATGGCGCGTGCCACATGGACGACGCTGTCGCGGAATGGCGGATGCTGGATGGCCAGATTGCCGCCGTCATAATCGTTCTGCACATCGACGACGATCAGCGCCCGGCGTGGCGTGGTGTTGGCTGGGTCAGACATGGTGTTTTCCTTTCCGGCTTGAATGCGATGGCCGAAACTAGGCGGGTCGCCGGCCCGTTAAAAGTGGCCCGATTGACATCATGCGAAAGAATTGGGACAATCCGTATTCAACTGCCGGAAGCACCCATGACCAACCCGATTATTGCCGTCCTCGCCTTCGACGGCATCAGCCCGTTCCATCTTTCCGTGCCGTGCCTGGTCTTCGGCGAGGACAGGACGGCGCTTGGCCTGCCGCGCTTCGACTTCCGCATCTGCGCGGTCAAGGCCGGCCCGATCCACACCGAAGCCGGGCTGACCATTGCCGCGCCGCATGGGCTCGAAGGGCTCGACGGCGCCGGTATCGTCATCATCCCGAGCTGGCATCATCTGGGCGAACCGGTGTCGCCGCTGCTGATGGAAGCGCTGCGCCGGGCGCACCAACGCGGCGCCTTGATTGTCGGCCTGTGCCTCGGCACCTTCGCCATTGCCGCGGCCGGGCTGCTTTCGGGCCGACGTGCCGCGACCCACTGGGCCTATTGCGAACAATTACAAACACTCCATCCCGACATCGCTGTCGATGCCGCGGTGCTCTATGTCGACAATGGCGATGTCGTCACCTCGGCCGGCGTCGCCGCCGGCCTCGACTGCTGTCTCCACATCGTGCGCGCCCGCTATGGCGCGGAAGCAGCACTCCGGCTCGCCCGCCAGATCGTGCTTTCTCCGCATCGGCAAGGCGGGCAGGCGCAATTCATCGAGCATTCCATGGCAAGAAGCGCCGATGCTGACCGTTTCACCCAGGCCCTGGACTCGGTTCGCGCTACGCTTGGCAAGACGCATAGCCTCGACAGCGTCGCCGAGGCCGCCGGCCTGACCCGCCGCACCTTTACCCGTCGCTTTCAGAAATCGATCGGCGCCAGCTTTGGCGACTGGCTGACCAGCCAGCGGATCGAACTGGCGCAGCGTTTGCTGGAAGCGACGGAGAAATCCATGGACATGGTGGCCTTCGAAGCCGGCTTCGGCAGCGCCACCTCGCTGCGCCAGCATTTTTCGGCAAGGCTCAGGACATCGCCGGCGCAATACCGGCGCGAGTTCTCCAGGCGGGCTGATCGGGACGAACGCGTGGAGCTGTCGTCCTGATCGTTCAAACCCGCTTGACCGGCCGCGCCGGATTACCGACCACCGTGGCGTTCGCAGCCACGTCGCGCGTCACCACCGCGCCGGCGCCGACAATGGCGCCCTCACCGATGCTGACGCCGCCAAGGATGATCGCGCTGCCGCCGATCCAGGCATTGGCGCCGATCTCGACCGTTCGGGCGATCTCCAGTCCGGCCTGCCGCCCACTGGCCTCCTTGTGGTGCTCGGCGCAGTAGATCTGCACATTCGGGCCGAGCAGCGTTGCCTTGCCGATGCGCACGCTCGCCGTGTCGAGGATGGTGCAGCCGGCATTGAGAAACACGCTGTCGCCGAGAAAGATGTTGAAGCCATAGGCGCAGTGGAACGGCGCCTCGATACGGGCGCCCTCGCCGGCTCTTCCTAGCAGTGCCTTCAGACCCGGTCCAAGATTGCCGCGTTGCCGCGGCGGCAGCGAGTTGTGCTCGAACACCGCATCGCGCGCTATCACCCGCAAGGACTCCAGTTCGTCATCGAGGCAGGTGTACCATTCGCCGGCCACCATCTTCACGCGCTCGCTTTCGGCCATGACGCGTCTCCAGTTCACGTCCTTGCAAAGCACAGGTGCAGCCGACAGAAAAGCGCCGTTGCCAGTACTGGTCAAATATTGGACCTATGGTAGCCTGTGACTCAAGGCCGTCCTGGCCCGGTGATCGAGGGGGATCGACCATGCTCTACATTCTCGCACTTCTGATCGGCGTCATTGCCGGTCTTCGCGCCATGACCGCGCCGGCCGCCGTTGCCTGGGGCGCTTATCTCGGCTGGCTGCCTGTTGCCGGCACCTGGGCGAGCTTCATGAGCCATTGGGCGGCTGTCGGCATCTTCACCATCCTGGCCATTGTCGAGCTGGTCACCGACCAGTTGCCGTCGACTCCGAGCCGCAAGGTACCGCAGCAATTCGGCGCTCGTATTGTCATGGGTGCTTTCACCGGCGCGGTGATCGGCGCCACCGGTGGCGCCACCATCGGCGGCCTGATCGCCGGCGCCATCGGCGCTGTCATCGGCACACTGGGCGGCGCCGAAGCACGCGGCCGGCTGGCGGCAAGCTTCGGCAAGGATCCGCCCGCCGCCTTCATCGAGGACGCGGTGGCGATCATCGGCGGCTTGCTGATCGTGGCGGCGGTGGCATGACGGTAAAAGCCTTCGACGCCATCATCATCGGCGCCGGCCAGGCGGGATCGCCATTGGCCGGACGGCTGACGGCCGCCGGCATGAGCGTCGCGCTGATCGAGCGCAAGCTGGTCGGCGGCACCTGCGTCAACACCGGCTGCATGCCGACCAAGACCATGGTCGCCAGCGCCTACGCCGCGCATCTTGCGCGCCGCGCCGCCGACTATGGCGTGACGTTCTCCGGGCCGGTCGGGGTCGATTACAAGGTGATCAAGGCGCGCAAGGACAAGGTCGCCAACGACGCTCGCGGCAATCTGGAAACCTGGATTGCCGGCATGAAGGGCTGCACCCTTTATCGCGGCCATGCGCGTTTCGAATCCGCCAGCACGGTGCGCGTCGGCGATGATCTTTTGACCGCCGACAAGATCTTCCTCAACACCGGCGGCCGCGCCTCGGTGCCCGATCTGCCCGGCATCCACGACATCGACTATTTGACCAACTCGTCGATGATGGATCTCGACGTGCTGCCGCGCCATCTCATCGTCGTCGGCGGCAGCTACATCTCGCTCGAATTCGCGCAGATGTTCCGCCGCTTCGGCGCGGAAGTCACCGTCATCGAGAAGAGCCCGCGCCTGACCGGCCGCGAGGACGAGGACGTCTCCGCCGCCATCCTGTCGATCCTCGAAAACGAAGACATCGCGGTCCACGTCGGCGCCGACGACATCGCCTTCGCCAGACAGGATGACGACATCGCCGTGACCTTCTCCGCCGGCAAGCCACCGGCGGTCGGCTCGCACGTGCTGCTGGCGCTGGGGCGCACACCCAACACCGACGATCTCGGCCTGGAAAGGGCCGGCGTCGAGATCGACAAGCGCGGTTTTGTCACCGTCGACGACCAGTTGCGCACCAGCGTGCCCGGCATCTGGGCGATGGGCGACTGCAACGGCAGGGGCGCCTTCACCCACACCTCCTACAACGACTACGAGATCGTCGCCGCCAACCTGCTGGACAACGATCCGCGCAAGGTCAGTGATCGCATCGAAGCCTATGCGCTCTACATCGACCCGCCGCTCGGCCGCTGCGGCATGACCGAGGCCGCGGTTAAGAAATCCGGCCGTCGCGCGCTGGTCGGCCAGCGGCCGATGACCCGCGTCGGCCGCGCTATCGAAAAGGGCGAGACGCAGGGTTTCATGAAGATCCTGGTCGATGCCGACACCAGGGAGATCCTCGGCTGCTCGGTGCTCGGCCCCGGCGGCGACGAGGCTATCCATTGCGTGCTCGACCTGATGTACGCCAAGGCGCCCGTCGACACGCTGGCGCGTGCCGTCCACATCCACCCGAATGTCTCGGAACTGCTGCCCACCATTGCCCAGGAATTGAAGCCGCTGGCCTGAGACCCGGCTTCCGGCCCGATCAACCGAGCCCGGTCAATTTCGTCTCCAGCCGGCTCAGCAAAAGCACGGCCCCCTTCAATTCGCTCTCGCCAACGTCCTTGAGCAGATCGGCCCGCAGCACCGACAGCAGGCGCTCGATCTCAGTCACCCGCCTTCTGCCGGCATCGGTCAGCGACAGGATTTTTGCCCGCCTGTCGATGGCGTCCTCGGCGCGCGTCACCAGCCCTTCCTCGACCAGCAGATCGACGATGCGGACCAGCGACGGTCCCTCGAAGCCGAGATGATCGGCAAGCACGCCCTGGCGCAGATTGTCGCCGAGCCGTGACAGCATCACCAGCGGCATGGCGGTGGCATGCGACAGACCGCAATCGTTGAGCGCCTTGTCGGCCGCGCGCCGCCATAGCCTAGCGACTGATATAACGAGTTGGCCAAACCTGGCACGATCCGGGTGTTGCTTGGGCATGACGGAAAAGATAACATGCTATCTATTAGGATGCGATAAATCATTTTTCCCTGGCGAAGCCCCCGTCGCCGAACCGGAAGCCGGCCTCCATTGATCGCCTACGGCCTTTTCTTGGCCGCCGCGACCGCGAGACCTCGCCATCCCGGCAAGCGTGAGGATCGACATGTCAGACCAAGATACCAACACATCCGGCGGCGTCTGGCTGCTCGTCCTTTTCGGCCTCGTGCTGATGATTATCGGCCTGCCGCTGCTCTATGGCGGCGTTCAGCTCATCGGCCTCGGGGGCTCCTGGTACTACGCGCTGGCTGGTGCCGGCATCATCGTCTCCGGCTTTCTCTTCGCCTTGCGCCGGCGGGCAGGCTTCTGGCTCTACATCCTCGTCTTCCTCGCCACGGTCGCCTGGGCGTTCTGGGAAGCCGGGCTGAATTTCTGGCCGCTGGTGCCGCGGCTGGTGGCACCAGCCGTGCTGGCCGTGGTCGCCCTTCTGCTGGCGCCGCTGTTCCCGTCATCGGGCAGTGGCAAGCGCAGCCCCTTCGCCCTTGCCGGCGTTCTCGTGCTCGGCCTGATCGCCACCGCCGCCTATGCCTTCCAGCCGCATGGCGTGATCCGCAACACGGTCGCCGCCACTGAAGCGCCGACGCCGGCCGCGTCAGCCTCCAGCACCGACTGGCGCCACTATGGCCGCACGCCGGCCGGCACGCGCTATGCGCCGATCGACCAGATCACCAGGGACAATGTCAAGGATTTGAAGGTCGCCTGGACCTTCCGCACCGGCGATGTCCCGGTCAAGGGCGCCGAGGACCAGAACACGCCGCTGCAGGTCGGCGACACGGTCTACACCTGCTCTTCGAAAAATGTCATCAACGCGCTCAACGCCGAGACCGGCGAGCCGCGCTGGAAGTTCGACCCGAAAGCCTCGGCGCCGCTGTGGCAGCGCTGCCGTGGCGTCAGCTACTATGAGCCCACGGGCGACGCCGCCGCGCCAGCGGCTGGTGTCAACGCGGCTGCCTGCGCCGGGCGCATCGTCATGACCACCATCGACGCGCGGCTGATCGAGATCGACGCCAAGACCGGCCAGCCCTGCCCGGATTTCGGCCAGGGCGGCACCGTCGACCTCAAGCAAGGCATGGGCGAGGTCAAGCCCGGCTTCTATTTCCAGACCTCGGCTCCGACCGTCATGCGCGATCTCATCATGATCGGCGGCTGGGTCTGGGACAATGTCGAGACCGGCGAGCCTTCCGGCGCCGTTCGTGCGTTCAGCGCCAAGACAGGCGAGTTGATGTGGGCATGGGATCTCGGCAATCCCGATATCACCAAGCTGCCGCCCGAAGGCCAGAGCTACACGCGCGGCACGCCCAACGTCTGGTCGACGCCGAGCTATGACGATGCGCTCGGTCTCGTCTATCTGCCGACCGGCAACGCCACGCCCGACTTCTTCGGCGCCGAACGCAGCAAGGCGGCGGAAGACTACACCGCTTCGGTCGTCGCGCTCGATATCGCCACCGGCCGCGAGCGCTGGAAGTTCCAGACCGTGCATCACGACCTCTGGGACTATGACCTTCCCTCGCAGCCGGCGCTTTATGATGTGCCGGACGGTAAGGGCGGCAAGGTGCCGGCGCTGATCCAGGTGACCAAGCGCGGCCAGATCTTCATGCTCGACCGCCGCGACGGCAAGCCGATCGCCGAGGTGCAGGAAAAGCCGGTGCCGCAGGACGGCGGCGCCAAGGAGGACTTCCTGTCGCCGACCCAGCCCTATTCGGTCGGCATGCCTTCGATCGGCGACAAGCCGTTCACCGAGGCAAGCATGTGGGGTGCCACCCCGCTCGACCAGCTCTTTTGCCGTATCGGCTTCAAGAAGCTGCGCTACGAGGGCGAATTCACGCCTCCCGGCCTGACGCGCTCGCTGCAATTTCCCGGCTATTATGGCGGCATGAACTGGGGCAGCGCCTCGATCGACGAGGCCAATGGCTACCTGATCGTCAACGACATCCGCATGCCGCAATTCGTTGTCCTGCTGCCGCGCGCCGAGGCCGACAATTACGGTCCGTCGGCAGCGCATGATGGTCTCGGCACCCAGCTCGGCACGCCCTATGGTGCGCTCAAGAACGGCTTCATGTCGCCCTTGGGCGTGCCTTGCCATCAGCCGCCCTATGGCACGATCAGCGCCATCGACCTGAAGTCACGCCAGCTCGTCTGGCAGGTTCCGGCCGGCACGCTGCAGGATACAGGCCCACTTGGCATGAAGACCGGCCTGCAGATCCCGGTCGGCATGCCGTCGCTCGGCGGTCCGGTAACGACGGCGGGCGGTCTCGTCTTCTATGCCGGCACGCAGGACTATTATCTGCGCGCCATCGACGTTGCCACCGGCGAGGAGCTGTGGAAGGGCCGCCTGCCGGTCGGCGCGCAGGCGACACCAATCACCTACACCTCGCCCGAAAGCGGCCGTCAGTTCGTCGTCGTCTCGGCCGGAGGGGCGCGCCAGTCACCCGATCGCGGCGACTACATCGTCGCTTATGCCTTGCCGAGGGCGCCATGATCCCGGAATTGCTGTTCTACCTCCACGATGATCCGCAGAACGGGGCGCTCGAGTGCTCCGTTTTCGATTGCTCTTCGCTTTCTGCATTGCTGCGTTGCAGCAATGTGTGTTGCGCGCGGGATGGCTCCTCGCGCAGTCTGGAAATTGAACCGATTCAGTCTGGACGCCCCATGCCCTTGCCGATCCTTGCGCTTGCCATTGCGTCCTTCTGCATCGGCACCACCGAATTCGTCATCATGGGCTTGCTGCCCGAAGTCGCCGCCGACCTCGGCGTATCGATCCCTTCTGCCGGCCTGCTGGTTACCGGATATGCCCTGGGCGTCGTCTTTGGCGCCCCGATTGTCGCCATGGCCACCGCGCATTTGCCGCGTAAGCCCGTGCTGGTCGGGCTGGCCGTCCTGTTCGTCGTCGGCAATCTGTTTTGCGCCATCTCGCCCAACTACTGGACGCTGATGGCCGCGCGCGTCTTCACCGCTTTCGGCCACGGCGCTTTCTTCGGCATCGGATCGGTCGTTGCCGCCAGCCTGGTGCCGCGCAACAAACGCGCCAGCGCCATCGCGCTGATGTTCGCCGGGCTGACACTGTCCAACATCCTGGGTGTTCCTGCCGGAACCGCGCTTGGCGAAGCGTTCGGCTGGCGCTCCACCTTCGTTGCCGTGGTCGGTATCGGCCTGATCTCGGTCGCAGCGATCGCCTGGTTGGTGCCGTCCGGTGTCGCCGAGCCAAGCGGTGGCGGCCTGCGCGGCGAGCTGCGCGTGCTGGGCAAGCTGCAGGTCTGGCTGGCCATGCTGATCGCGGCGCTGACCTCCGCAAGCCTGTTCACCGTCTTCACCTACATCAAACCCTACCTCACCGAGGTATCGGGCTTGTCGACCTCGGCAGTCACCTGGGTTCTGCTGCTGTTCGGCGCGGGCATGACCATCGGCAACATTATCGGCGGCAGATTGGCCGACTGGAAACTGATGCCGACAGTGATCGGCACCCTGCTGCTGATGGCCCTGCTTTTCGTTGGCTTCAGGCAGTTCGGCGCAACCGCCAGCGTTGCCGTCGGCATCGTCTTCCTGTGGGGCCTGCTCATCTTCGTCGTCGTGCCGCCGCTGCAGATCCGGGTCGTCGAGGCGGCCTCCGAGGGACCCAACCTCGCCGCCACGCTGAACCAGGGCGCCTTCAATGTCGGCAATGCCAGCGGCGCCTGGATCGGCGGCGTGGCCCTGTCCGCCGGTGTTTCCTATGCCAATCTGCCGCTGGTCGGCGCAGCACTCGCCCTTTTGGCGGTCACAGTCGCTGTGCTGTCGCAGGCGCTGGACCGGCGCGCGCCGGTCATCCCGCTTCCGGCCGTATAGTCTCTTGCGCCCATAGCGCGGCAGGCTGGACCAATCGACATCGGCGCCTTCAAATCGCATGTCTCTCGCTCTTGAGGGAGGAAGTCATGCAGAAATCGATCGAACGCATCGCCGGCGAAAGCGAAGGGGTTTCCTACGAATTCCCGCTGTTCCGCTTCACTGGTTCCGACAAGGCTGCTCCTTCGGCCTATCTGCAGGCGGCACTCCATGCCGGCGAGTTGCCGGGCGTCGTCGCCATCGACGCGCTGATGCCGATGCTTGCCAGGGCGGAGGCCGAAGGCCGCATCAAGGGCAACCTCACCATCGTGCCCTGGGCCAACCCGATCGGCCGGGCGCAATATCATTTCGGCGAGCATCAGGGCCGCTTCCATCTGGGCACGCGTACCAATTTCAACCGCGGCTTTCCGCTGCTCGCCGCGCCCGACACAGCGCTCTTGCCCGACACCACCCTTGGCAGCGTCGACCAGCGGCTGAAGACGCGGCTGGTGCAGCTGTCGCTCGGCCATGACATCGTGCTCGACTGCACTGCGATGACGAGGGCCTCGCCTATCTCTACGTCCACACCAGCCTGTGGCCTGCCATGGCCGATTGCGCCGCCGCCATGGGCGTCGATGCGGTCGTGCTGTGGAGCGAAGACACCGACGGCACCTTCGAAGGCGCCTCGATCATGCCCTACCAGAATGTTCCCGCCAATGTGGCCAAGCTCGACCGTCGCGTCGCCACCACCGTCGAATATCGCGGCATCCTCGATGTCGACGGTGCCTTGGCCGCCTCTGACGCCGACGGGCTCTACCGGCTGTTGGTGGCACGCGGCGTGATCGCGGACAGCGCCCTGCCCGCGCCGGGTCCCTTCACCGGCTTCGTAGCCCCATTGGAAAACATCGACATGATGCCGGCGCCACGGGCGGGTGCCGTGCTCTACGACGTGAAGCCGGGCGACCGTGTCGCCAAGGGCGCGCGCCTCGCCACCATCATCCATGCGCCGGGCGAAACCGACGGCCGCACCGAAGTGTTCGCGCCGCAGGACGGCATCATCCTGACCCGCCGCTCGCGCCGCATCATCCGCGCCGGCGAGGATCTTCTGAAGCTGGTCGGCGACAGGAAGAGCGCCGACGCCCGGTCGGGAACGCTGGAGGACTGATCTAACCCGAAATAGCCAGTCGCGCCTTCGCCTCCAGCCATTCCGCCATCTGCCGGTAAGGCACCGGGCCGTGGCTGATGCGGGCGACGCCGAGTTCGGCCAGCCGCTGGCGCGGCGGCACGTGCCCCAGCGCAATGATGTTGACCGGCAACGCGATTGCCTTGCAGAGCGTCTCGATCAGGCCCTCATCGCCAAGACCCGGCGCAAAGAAGCCGTGTGCACCGGCTTTTTCGAA
>NZ_RZQL01000144.1 GCF_003997935.1 Mesorhizobium sp. M7A.F.Ca.US.006.01.1.1 | reverse complement strand
GGTTCTATCGTTGCTTAGTGGTCTTTCTTCCAGGCGTCGGAATTGACCCAGTAGTCGAGGTTCTTCTGCAGGCGGCCGTCGATGCTGACCTGGTTGAGGAACAGGTTCATCCAGACCAGCAGGTCCGGCTCGTCATAGCGGGTGGCGAAGGCAAGCGGCTCCTTTGACAACAGGTCCGGCATGATGGTGAAGCTGCCGGCCGGATAGGCTGTCGACTGGCCTTTGACCGCCGAGACGTCGTTGACGCCGCAATCGGCCTGGCCGTTGTTGACGGCGTCGAGCAACAGCGGACCGCCGCCCTTGTAGCTCTTGATGTCGGCGTCGGGGAAGGCTTTCTTGGCTTCCTTCTCGCCGGTGGCGCCGAGCAGCACGGCGATCTTGGTGCCCTTGGCCTTGCAGTCTTCGGTGGTCTTGAACTTGCTGTCGGCCTTGGTGAAGACGGTGCTGCCAGTGTACATGTAAGGCGTGGTGAAGGCGACCTTCATGCCGCGCGCGAGCGTCGGTGTCATGTCGGCGACCAGAAGGTCGGCCTTGCCCGACAGCAGCGCCGGGATCAAACCATCCCAGTCGAAGTCGAGGAAGGTGATTTTCACACCCATTTCCTTGGCCATCAGTTCAGCGAGTTCGACCGAACTGCCGGTGCGTTCGCCATTGGCGCCGACCAGCGAGAAGGGCGGTCCCTGGGTCTGCACTGCGACGCGCAATTCGCCGCGCTTGGTGATGTCGTCAAGCGTACCGGCACTGGCCGCAGCGGTGAGGCCGGCGAGTGCAAGTCCGGCGATGAAAAGTCTGGCAATCTTCATTTCGGTATTCCTCCTTGTTTTACTGTTCCACGTTGTTTTTCACCCTTGGGGTGCTTTTTGAGCGGCAGCGCCGTTGCCGGCGGCAGCCACCGTTCGAAAATCTTTCTCCTCAGTCCCGTGCCACCGTCTCGGAAACCGTGATGCCACGCTTGGCCAGTTCATCGAAGAACCTGACGTCGGGCACATCCAGCAGCGGGTTCAAAAGGCCGGGTCTGGTGATCTCACGCCGCGCGAGCATCTGCGCCACGATGCTGGCGGGATAGCCGACGCCGAGACTCATGCCGAACAGGCCGGAAACGAGATCGCGTTCGATGATCAGGTCCGACGTCACCGTCTTGGCGCGGCCGCCTTCGAGGCCGGAAAAGACATTGCGCATCACGCAAAGATCCTTTTCGCCGGGGCCGTATTGCAGTTGCGGGCCGAGCAGCCGGCCAAGGAATTCGCGCGGGCTGTTGGAGGTGCCGGGCACCTTGTCTTCGGAGAGGAAGCCGAGCTCCTTCAGGGGTGCCCAGAAGGCCGACCATCCCGGCCAGCGCAGCGTGTAGCGGCCGGAGCGGCGCAGCCCCTTGGCTGCCTCCAGCATCTCGACATAGTGCAGCGCGTCGCCATTGGGGAAGGCTTCGAGCTTGCCCAGACCCGCAACCTCGATTTCATGGATGAACGGATTGTCGTGCTGCTGACCGGCCGGCACCGCGACGCGTTTTCCGTCCTCGATCATCACGCTGTCGCGGTTCTGGCTGACCAGGACCATGTCGAAATTCCAGCTCACCTTGTAGCACAGCGGCTTGGCCATCGCCTTCGGCTCGGGGATGCCGCCGCAATAGGAATCGATCGAGGAAATAGAGTCGAACTGCCTTGCGGCGCGCGCGTAGAGCACGAGGTCGATGCCGGGGTCGAGCCCGCATTCGGTCATGATCGGGACGCCGGCCTGTTCGGCGGCCGGCGCCAGGTCGTCGATCGACTTGGCGTAATTTGTGGTAACCAGCGGCGTGCACGTGGCGATCGCGGCCTGCACTGCCTCGCGCATCAGCGGCTGCGGCAACAGGTCGATGGCGGCGTCGACATCGTCAAGCACAGTGGCAAGCGCCGGTCCGATCGCGCCTTCAGGCACGACGAAGCGCACACGGGCAAGATCGATCAGGCCGGCAAGCCGGGCCGGGCCATCCGCTGCGGTGTCGACGCAGACGATTTCCTCGACACCGTCGCTGGCGACGAGGTCGGCGATTGCCGCCCGGCCTTGCAGGCCGAGCCCTCCGAGTACCGCGATCTTCATGCCTGCTCCTTGCGGTCGTCCGACCAGCAGCCTTCCGGCAGGCTGACCCATTTGTTGCAGGACGCCATGACGACGAAGGTTTCGCTGCGCACGACTTCGCCGGGCTCGCCGGCACCCGGGATTAGTTCGCTGGTGACGCGATAGAGGTCGGCGACGTCACCGGCCACCGTCACGTCGACGATGATGTCGAAGCGCCCGGTGACCACCGAGGCCGAGTTGACGAAGGGCAGTTCGGCAATGCGCTGCGCCAGTTCGCGTGCTCGGCCGCGCCCCTGGGCATTAATGCCGACAATGGCGGAGATCAGCTCGGGGCGCTCGGTCAGGTTCAGCAGTCCGACGATCTTGACCAGGTTGCGGTCAAGCAGGTTGCGCAGCCGCGTGCGCACCGTCGGCACCGAAATCGCCAACATCTCGGCGAGGCGGTTGATGCCCGGCTGCGCGTCCTGCGACAGCTGTTTGACCAGCCGCCGATCGGTCAGATCGAGATGTTCCCGCAAAGTCCCCGTCTTTCACAAAAGGAAAAAACTTCGGCAGTTTTTTTGCCAATGTGCAAACAAGCTACGTCACGGATATTTGAAAAGCAAGGCAATGATTCAGCCTGCTGGGGATAGGTGGTCGCTGTCCGGCTCAGACCAGCGCTGCCACCAGAAGTTTTGCCTGCGGCGTCAAATCGTCGAAGCGGCGGGCGCAGAGGTTGAGCTGGCGTGTCGCCCAGTCGTCGGTCAGCCGGAGTGTGCGCAGCGAGCGTGCCGAGCGGCGCGCCGCACTTTCCGGCACGATGGCGATGCCGGCACCTTGCGCGACAAGCCGGCAGACATTGTCGAGGCCGGGCACGCGGATGCGGACATGCAGATGGCCGCCAAGGCGGGCGGCTTGGCGGGCGATGTGCTCCTGCAGCGCATGGCCGGTGCTGAGGCCGACGAAGGATTCGCCGAGAATTTCGGTGAGGCTGATGGTGCGGCCTTCAAGGCCGGGCCGGTTCCGCGCGGCGATCACCGTCAGCCGGTCGATGAAGAACGGTTTCTGCTCGAGGTGCGCGAGGCCGGCCCAGGTGGCGGCGATGCCGAGATCGGCCGCGCCACTGGCCACGGCTTGCGCGATCTCATGGCTGGGCCGCTCGTCGAGATCGATGTCGATGCGGGGATGCGCGACAAGGAAGGCGGGCAGGATGCCGCGCAGCAGCTCGCTGGTGGCGGCGGTGTTGGCTAGCAGCCGGACGCGGGCGCGCAGACCGGTGGCATAGGCGGCGAGGTCGCCGGCCATCGCCTCGATCTGGTTCTGCACGGCGCGCGCATGATGCAGCAGCGCCTGTCCGGCCGCCGTCGGCACCACGCCACGGCGGCGGCGCTCCAGCAGCGGCGCGCCGAGGCGCTCCTCCATGCCCTTGATACGGGCGCTGGCCGACGCCAGGGCCAGTCCGGCAAGCTCGGCGCCACGGGTGATGCTGCCGCGCTCGGCCACCAGCAGGAACAGACGGAGATCGACCAGATCGAAGCGCATTCTTTTGCTCCTGCGAATATTCAGCGCCCGGGAAAGCGGTCGGCCCTCCAGCCTTCGTCCAAGCCGAAGGCTGGCAGCGCAACTTCCACATTGTGATCGGCCGGGATCTTCGTCAAACAGTTCCGAAGGAGAATTGTCATGAACGAACGTCAGGCCGGCTCGGCATTCTTGAAAGCACGGCGATCGTGCTGGCCATTGCCGTGGCATGCCTAGCCATGGCGCCAGCGGGATCAGGCCTGCGCGGATGTGCGGCGACGGTCGTATCCACCAGCCGCGAGGCGGCGCCGGCAAAGGCCGCCAGCCCGGATGCCGACGCAACCAATATGCTGCTGCATGACTGATCCGGCCCTGAAGATACGATCATGCTGAGCGCCGGCGTCCTCGCCTGGATCGGCGCCGTCTTCCTCGTCGCCGGCTTCGTCAAGGGCGTCGTCGGCATGGGGCTGCCGACCGTTGCGATGGGCCTGCTGGCGGTGACGATGCCGCCAGCGCAGGCCGCGGCACTGCTGCTGATTCCGTCGCTGGTCACCAATCTCTGGCAATTGCTGGCCGGCCCGTCTTTCGGTGGCCTGTGCAAGCGGCTGTGGACGATGATGGCCGGCGTGATGCTCGGCACCGTTGCCGGCGCCGGCCTGCTGACCGGCACGCATACGGGCGCGGCCTCAGTGGGGCTGGGCGCCGCACTGGTGCTCTATGCCATTCTCGGCCTCGCCAAGGTCGGCTTCACCACGCCGGCGCGCCACGAGGCGCTGATATCACCGCTGGTCGGGGTGGCGACCGGACTGGTCACCGGCGCCACCGGCGTCTTCGTCATCCCGGCGGTGCCCTATCTGCAATCGCTGCGGCTGGAGAAAGAAGACCTGATCCAGGCGCTCGGCCTGTCCTTCACCGTGTCTACGGCGGCGCTCGCCATCGGGCTGTTCAGGACCGGTGCCCTGGCGTCGCCGAGCGCGCAACTGGTCGGGTCGGTCGCAGCCCTTGTGCCGGCGCTGGCCGGCATGTTCGCCGGCCAGGCGCTGCGCCAGACGATGAGCGTCGAGACTTTCCGCACGGTGTTCTTCGCCGGACTGCTGGCGCTGGGGGGCTATCTGGCGGTGGAGGTGGTTCTTTAGCCGTGCTTTGCGGCAGACCTACCGCACCACCAGAACCGGGATCTCGGTGTAGGACAGCACCTCCGCCGTCTGGCTGCCGAGAAGCAGTTTGCCCAGTCCGCGGCGGCCATGCGAAGCCATGACGATCAGGTCGCAGCCCAAGGCTTGCGACAGTTCCAGGATGGCTTCGGCGGGCCGCTTGTCCTCGACATGCACGACCTCCGCGGAGACGCCGGCGGCGTCCGCCGACGCCTTGCATTTGGCGAGCACTTCCTTGGCATAGCGGCCGGCCTCATCCTTGTAGGCGACCAGCTCATCGCCGGCGGCATAGCCGGCCATGGCGCCGCCCCAGGCGAAGATCGGGAATGGTTCCGAGACGGTAACGAAAGTGACTGAGGCGCCGAGGCCCTTTGCCAACGTCAGGCCGTGGGCAACGCCCTTGTCGGCCAGTTCCGATCCGTCCGTAGCAATAAGCAGATGTTTGTACATGATGACATGACCTGTTGTGCAAGGGCCAATGCCCTTGTGATGGCGGGTGCCTTGTGGAGGCTGGCCTTGATATAGTTGCGGCATCGGGACGATCACAGGCCCGGCCCGCCGCGGATCAAGGCCAGGCGACCACGCAGTTTTGTACCAAGCGGATTCCCCTTTGCCGCATCGTCGCTTAAGGTGCCGGCGACACTGAAAGGCATTCCATGAGCAACGCGTATCCCCAAATCCATCTGGTCCGGCATGGTGAGACGGCATGGAGCCTTTCGGGGCAACATACCGGGCGCACCGACATGCCGTTGACGCCGGTTGGCGAGGCCGCCGCGCGGGGCGTCGCGGACAGGCTCGAGGGCCTGTCCTTTTCGGCCGTATGGTCGAGCCCGTCGCAGCGCGCCTACAGTACCAGCGTGCTGGCCGGCTTCGGCGCGCAGAGCGTCAAGAAGGACGATCTGCAGGAGTGGGACTATGGTGCCTATGAGGGGCTGACGACAAAACAGATCCTGGCCGAGCGCCCCGGCTGGAATGTGTTTCGCGATGGCTGTCCAAAGGGCGAGATGGCAGCCGATGTCGGCGAGCGGGCCGACAGGATCATTGACGGGTTACGCAAGGCCAATGTCGACATGTTGGTGTTTTCCAGCGCGCATTTTTTGCGCGTGCTGGCGGCGCGCTGGATCGGGCTGCCGCCGGAGCGCGGCGCGCTGCTCGTGCTCGATACGGCCAGCATCAGCGTGCTCGGCTACGAGCATGATTTGAGCGAGCCGGTCATCCGGAAATGGAACCAGAAATAGAGCAGCTTCGGCCGGCGGCGCCGCTTCCGCCCTACCTGTCGAATTTCCTGATCGCCTCGGCGGTTACCGGCGTGAAGAAATTCACCAGATTACCATCGGGGTCGCGAAACAGCAGCGAGCGGTTGCCCCAGGGCATTGTGGTCGGCTTTTGCACGATAACATCCTTGAGGAGGTCCGAGAGCCTGGCGAATTCCGCATCGACATCGTCGACGCGGAACTCGATGATGACGGTGTGGTTGTCGGCGGGGCGGGCGATGTCGCCGCCGAACAGCATCAATGTGCGCGTGCTGCCGATCGCCAGCGTGCAGGCCGGTGTCGCCAGTTCGGCGAAGTCTTCCGTGTAGACCGTCACGGGCATGCCGGTGATCTCGCCGTAGAAGCGCACGAGGCGCTGAACGTCCGACGTGATGATGCGGACAGAGACGAGGTTCATCGCCTTGGCTCCCTGATCGTTGAAGCCTTGGCCGGCTCCCATCCGACCTATAGGCCAGGCCTCCTGACAGCTTTCCGTCAGGAGGATTGCTGTGCGCCTGCACCAGCGGCACGCCCTGCTTACCCCGTCAGCAGCGCCAGTTCCTCCGGTGTCAAATGCCTTGCCGCACCCTTGGCGAGGTCGCCGAGCGGCAGGCGGCCGATAGCGATGCGGATGAGGCGCAGGACCTCGACGCCGTGCGCGGCGAGCAGGCGACGGATGTGGCGGTTACGGCCTTCGTCGAGCACGATCTCCAGCCAGGCGGTGCGGCCGCCACTGCGCAAAAGTTCGATCGAACTGGCGCTCAGGGTCTCGCCGTCGACGGTCACGCCGGCGCGGAATTTGTCCAGCATCGCTGCGTCCGGCACCGTGCCGATCTGCACATGATAGGTCTTGGGCAAATGCGAAGCCGGGTCCATCAGCCGGTTGGCAAACCGGGTGTCGTTGGTCATCAGCAGCAGGCCTTCGCTCGCCTTGTCGAGGCGACCGATCGGGGAGACGAAGGGCAGGTCGAGCCCTTCGAGGCAGGCATAAACGGTGTCGCGCTGCTGCGGGTCGTCGCGGGTGGTGACCAGCCCGCGCGGCTTGTTGAGCATGAGATAGACCTTGCGCTCGGCAACCACCGGCCTGTCGTCGACAACGATGCGGTCGCGGTCGAGGTCGACGCGCAGGGCTGCATTGCGCACCACCTTGCCGCCGACGCGTACACGGCCTTCGGCGATCAGCACCTCGGCCTGCGTGCGCGAGCACAGGCCGAGCTTCGACAGCGCCCGGTTGAGACTGACGCCGGGCGCCGCCTGCCTGCCGCTCTGCCGTGTCTGGCGTGGTGTCATGCTGCCCGTCTGCGCTGGTGGAGCCGACAGATGCCACGGGCCGCGATCGCTTCGCAAGCCGCGCTGCTGCAATCGTGCGCAGGGCAAGGGGCAATGACGGCATCCGGTTCTTGGACCGGGCGATATTGTCGCCGCCGCATTGCGATAAACTTGCTTCGCATGAGTGAGTCTACCGACATCTCGCCGATCACCAAGACCGTCCTCATCGGTGCCGAGCCGGCCAAGGTCTGGCGGATACTGACGACGCCAGAAATGATCCCGCAATGGATGTCCGACGAGGAGTTGACCGTCAGCCTGCAAGGGCATGCCGGCGGCGCGATCGTGATGCTCGGACTGCTGCACGGAATGCCGTTCGAGAACCACGGCATCATCCGCGCTTTTGAGCCGGGAAGGAGCTTCGCCTACAGCTACTGGAGCACGTTGTCGGCCTCGCGGCTGGCGGACGTGCCCGAAAACCACACGGTGGTCAGCTTCGATCTGGCGCCGGCGGATGGGGCAACGCTGCTGACGCTGACGCTCAGCGACTTCGCCGAACCGGCGATCCGTCCGCATGCCAATCTCTACTGGGGGCCGACTTTGCAGATCCTGAAGGCGGTTTGCGAGCGCGCTTGAGAGCGGGCGTCTCCCCGCGGACGGATCGTCTGGCCCTTACTCTTTGGGGTGTCGGGCGAGAGCCAGCGCGCGGATGCGGTCGGCGACGGCGCTGTCGACCGGGTTGTAGACGGTCAGGCTCAAATCCGGCCGGCCGTCGACCGCGAAGCCCGAATATTCCAGCTCGATATCGCCGAGTTCCGGATGCTTCAGGCGCTTTGTCCCGTCGCCGTGGCTGAGCACGTCGTTTGCCCGCCACAGGGCGGCAAACTCGGGGCTGGCGCTGCAGAGTTCGTCGACGAGTTCGCGCACCTCGGAGACAGCGCCGGCGCGTGCCGCATCGGCACGGAACGAGCCCACCACGAAACGAGCGAGGTTTTGCCAGTCGTGCTGCCTGGCGCGGATATGGGGACTGAGGAACATGAAGCGCAGGATGTTGCGCTCGCCCTCGGGCAGGGCGCTGTAGTCGGTCAGCACGACCCGCGCGGCGCGGTTCCAGGCAACGACATCCCAGGTGGCGGTCCTGACTATGGCGGGGCTGGCGTCGAGCGTGTCGATGAGGCGCTGCAGCCGCGGGCTGACGCCCTCGGCACCGGTGTAGCGGACCTCGGGCGGGCGCCCCAGCCCGAGCATGAAAAGATGTTCGCGCTCCGCCTCGGTCAGCAGCAGCCCCTTGGCGATGCGATTGAGGACATCGGCCGAGGGTGCGCCGCCGCGGCCCTGTTCCAGCCATGTGTACCAGGTCGGGCTGATGTTGGCGCGCTGGGCGACCTCTTCCCGGCGCAGTCCCGGCGTGCGTCGGCGGCCCGAAAAGCCGAAGGACGCCGGATCGAGCCGCGTGCGCCGATCTTTGAGGAACGCTGCCAGTGAGCCGGCGGAACTGGAGGGCATCCTGTTAGCCATTATACCATGATAAGGTCACTACTTTAGTAGAATAATAGACCAGCAATATTACGCAGGCAACTGTGCAGGAGATTTTGCATGCGTATCTTTCTCACCGGCGCGACCGGTTTCATCGGTTCGGCCATCGTTCCCGAACTCATCAAGGCGGGTCATCAGGTGATCGGCGTGACCCGCTCGGATGCCGGCGCCGAGGCGCTGGCCGTCGCGGGCGCCGAAGTGCATCGGGGAACGCTCGAAGATCCCGAAGGGCTGCGCGACGGCGCGGCGAAGGCGGAGGCCGTGATTCACACGGCGTTCGACCACGACTTTTCGCGGTTTGCCGAGAATTGCGAAAAGGACAAGCGCGTCATCGCCGCTCTTGGCTCGGCACTGGCCGGCTCCGACCGGCCGCTGGTGATCACCTCCGGCGTCGGCATGGGCAGCCCTGGTCATGGCGAACTGGCGATCGAAGACGTCTTCAACCCCAGCCATCCCAATCCGCGCATTGCCTCCGAACTGGCCGGCAATGCCTTGCTGGACGCCGGCGTCAACGTGTCGGTGGTGCGCCTGCCGCAGGTCCACAATCCGGTCAAGCAAGGCCTCATCACGCCGCTCATCGAGATCGCGCGTGAAAAAGGCGTCTCGGCCTATGTCGGCGAAGGTCGGAACCGCTTCTCCGCGGGCCACCTCCTCGACGCCGCGCGCCTTTACCGGCTCGCCGTGGAGAAGCGGCAGCCGGGCGCGCGCTATCACGCGGTCGGCGAGGAAGGCGTCGAGGTGCGCGCTATCGCCGAGGCGCTTGGCCGGGGCCTGGAATTGCCCGTCGTTTCCATCGCGCCGGAAAGAGTGGCGGAGCATTTCGGCTGGATGGCGATGTTCGCGCCGATGGATCTGCCGGCCTCCAGCGCGCTGACCCAGGCACGATTGGGCTGGCACCCGACCGGCCCGACGCTGATCGCCGATCTCGATGCCATGCAATACGCCGATTGACGGACTGAAGCCTCGGCGCCGAAGCGGGCCGACGGAGCAGTTCACCGTTTCACGGAAACGATGAACTGCTCCAGAGCCGTTTGCCGAGGCACGGCTTCCGCTTATGATGGATTTTGCAGGGTTCGGCCTGGCGCCTGTTCTTCGATCAATGTGCGGATGCGGTCAGCATCGTATGCCTTGTCTGCGAGAATGATCGTTTGCGGTATGAAAGCCGCCAGTCGGAAAACGACCCATCGCGGTCGTTCAATCGTGAGCGTCGCATGACCTTAGCCGTCAGTCTCCTCACATGATCAAACGGTGATCGGGCCATTCATCGGTATTGTGGAGGCATTCCAATTCAGCGAATATGTCCATGACTATTGGAGCTCAATTCGTGCCAAAAAGAAGAGACCCAGCGGTAGACATGAACGCGCTACGGCTCAGAGCTAAGAAAGAGGTGGCGCAGAATTATTCGACTTCGCTCATGTCCAATACAAAATGGCGCACTCTCTTTAAAGCACTGGAAACCTCTGGCGTTGATATCAAGGGAATCGCAGTCAAATTTGTCGGCGAAAGCCAAGAATGGTCACCAGTATTTCCCATTTTATACCCACCCCATGCCTACGTGGATTTATGGCCCTTGAATGTCTGCCCTTTGGTCGAGATAGAGTGGATTGAATTCCGGCGAATTGTGGTGGAGAAAAGACCAAACAATGTGCCTCCGGCGCTTCTCCCGCAAGATGTAGACGCTATTCGCGCAGTGATCGATGCCACCGGCAAACGCTTCCCCATTGAAGTTACCGAACAAGGCTTGCGCATCGTCGGCCACTTGAAGTAACCAAGGCCACGTTCATAGCGCAGGTGTAGCGATGACCGCTACTGGCGCACGTGCTTGTTCCCATCGACTAGACGAATGGCAATGTTCCACCCCATCTCGGTCATTCAGCGTCTATGAGTTTACGGCCTGGTACAGAGAGTGGCTTCAACGCGTAAAGGCGCAGCCCTTATCCGGGGATCACCGCGTAGCGCAGATGGACGAGCCCATGCGCCAAGGCCTCGCAGCTCTTCAGGGACAACTGCATCTTGCCCGCCAGGCCGCTCTCGCCGAACTCGACGAAGGCCTGGTTCGCGGCGCGTCCGTCGATGGCAGGCGCCACGAGAAGGCTCAGTTCATCGACGAGCCCGGCGGCGAGGAAAGAACCGTTGATGCCGGCGCCGCCCTCGAGCAGCAACCGACGGATGCTGAGTTCGCGGCCGAGCACCTCGAGCATCGCCGCGAGATCGATGTCCGCCGCTTCCGACACGATATAGGACACGCCGTCGGCGGCGAGTTCGGCCAAATGGCCGTCGGCGACGTCGCGCCCAAGCAGCACCACGACGTGGTCGCCACCGATGTCGGGTTTGGAAAAGTGAAGCTTGCCCGAGGCATCAAGCGCCACGGCATAGCTGCCCGCACCACGTTGAGCGAAATGATGGGGCCGGTCGACCTTGCCGACATTGGCCGGCGGATGCGCGGCGGCCTTGCTCATTTCGGCCATGGTGACGCGGCCGACGATCCAGGCGTCGCCCGCCATGTCGTTGTGGATGTGCTCATAGAGGCTCGACCACTCAGCCCGTGTCCCGTCCGGACTTGTCGTGTAGCGGCTTGGATGGAGGCTGCCGTCGAGTGATGCGAGCATATGGCAGATGATTTGCGGCTTCATACGGGTTCTCCAGATCACAAAAGCTTCGCGGGTCAATCCAAGGTAGTGCCGGGTCGAGGGAATGGAAGCCAGACGCCTCAGTGAGATGTCAGCCCACAATCCAAAAATCCGACAATTCCGATAAATTGCTCCGCACCTCTGTTATATCGATGTTGCACAAATGGTTGACCCTGGGTTAGCATTCCCAGGCAGGCGTCGGTGGGAGGCTCTTTTTACAGCGGCGGCCAGCTGGAGCGGCATGCGTTTTCGGGCGCAGGGAGGATGCTCCAACACTTTGAACCGACGCATGATCCTTCCTGAAACCGGCCCGGTTTCCGGGGCCGTGCGTTCTTGTGGAGGAGGATCCCATGAACAGACGTGAATTCCTGCTGTCGTCCGCGGCTTTCGGCGCCATGATGGTTGCCGCGCCTTCGGTGTTTGCGCAGGACAAGCTCACCATCCTTGGCTCGGTGCCCAGTCTCGGCTTTCCGTTCTTCGTGCACATGCTGAACGAGATCAAGGCGGAAGCCGTCACGCAAGGCGTCAATCTGACCGAAAGCGACGGCCAGAACTCGGCCACAAAGCAGACCGCCGACATCGAGGCCGCCCTGGTTCAGAAGGTCAACGCCATCGTCATCTCGCCGCTCGACGTCAACGCATTGGCGCCGGCCATCGAGGAAGCGGTCAAGGCCGGCGTTCCCGTGGTGACGATCGACCGCCGCGTTGACGGCGTCGAGGGCATCCTCGCTCATGTCGGCGCCGACAATGTGAAGGGCGGCGAGGCGGAAGCCAACGCCGTGGTGGCGGCGTTCCCCAATGGCGCCAAGCTGTTCCATCTGCAGGGCCAGCCCGGTGCCGGCCCAGCGATCGACCGCAACAAGGGCGTGCACAACGTGCTCGATCCCTTGAAGGACAAGTATCAGATCGTCTTCGAGCAGACCGCCAACTTCGCTCGCGCCGAAGCGCTGTCGGTGACCGAGGCCGGCCTTGCCGCCAACGGCAAGCCGGACGCCATCGTCTGCGCCAATGACGACATGGCGCTGGGCGCCATGGAGGCTTGTGCCGCGCGCAACTTCACCGACGTCAAGATCTACGGCTTCGACGCGCTGCCGGAAGCGCTGGTCGCTATCCGCGACGGCAAGCTTGCCGGCACCGTCGAGCAGTTCCCCGGTGAGCAGTCGCGCACCGCGGTGCGCATCGCGGTGGCCTTTGCCAAGGACAAGACCGAGCCGAAGGAGAAGCTGGTGCTGCTGACGCCAATCGTCATCGGCAAGGACAATCTCGACAAGGCGGAGCGGATTGGCGAGACGAAGTAGGCTGTGAAAGCTGGGCGCATGACGGGTGGAGGTCGCGTTCTGTCGCGCCCCCCTCTGTCCTGCCGGAGCCAGCCCTTCGCTGTCGCTCCGGGCGTTCGTCGTTCGGAAAGCCAAGCAATTGGCTTTCCGTCCGCTGCGCGGACCACTCCTCACCCCCCACGAGGGGGGAGATCGGCAGCTTCTTTGACCGCGCCCTTCTTGCAACGTTTGAGATTGGCGAAGGCCGGCGTGTGGTCCAATCTCCCCCCATGTGGGGGAGATGTCCGGCAGGACAGAGGGGGGCGCTGTCCCGCGGCCCGCCGCAATCGGGGAGCAATCCTTGCCAGCTGAAGCCACCACCCCATCGCCCGTCCTGCTCGCCGTCGAGGGCATCACCAAGCATTTCTCGGGCGTGACCGCGCTCAGCGATGTCTCGCTCGATATCCGCCCCGGCGAAATCCTCGGCCTGCTCGGCGAAAACGGTGCCGGCAAATCGACGCTGCTGAAAATCCTGTCGGGCGTCATGCCGCCATCCAGCGGCCGCATCACTTTCGACGGTGCCGATTATCATCCATCTAGCCCGCAGGATGCCAAGCGGCTCGGCATTGTCACCATCTACCAGGAACTGAGCCTGATCCCGACGCTGACTGTGGCGGAGAATATCTTTATCGGCCGCGCGCCGATCGGCCAGTTCGGGCTGGTGAGCTGGAGGCGCATGGAGCAGGAGTCGCGCGCGATCATCGCCCGCGTCGGTCTCTCCATAGACCCGATGACGCCGGTATCGGCGCTGTCGGTGGCCGAACAGCAACTGGTCGAGATCGCCCGCGCCCTGTCGCTGAAAAGCCGGCTGATCATCATGGACGAGCCGACCTCGGCGCTGACCGAGACCGAGGTGCAGCGGCTGCTGTCGATCATGGATCGGCTGCGCAAGGACAAGGTCGCCATCATGTTCGTCACCCACCGGCTGGAGGAAGCGTCCGCCATATGCGATCGCATGACGGTGCTGCGCGACGGGCGGCTGGCCGGACATCTCGACCGTGAGGGTGGACCGATCGCGCTGCCCAAAATTATCGAGAAGATGGTCGGCCGCGCGGCGTCCGAGCTCTACGCCCGGCCGGCGCAACGCGCGGTGGCCGGCGATGTCGTGCTGTCGGTGCGCGGCCTGCGCACTATGCGCGACCCCGAGGCGCCCCACGCCATCGTGCTCGACGGCGTCGACATAGACCTCAAGGCCGGTGAAATCCTCGGCGTTGCCGGGCTTGTCGGCTCGGGCCGGACCGAGCTGGCGCGCGCCATCTTCGGCGCCGACCGCATCGCGGCCGGCACCATCATGCTCGACGGCAAGCCGATCGCCCCGGCATCGCCCGCCGATGCCATTGCGCTCGGCATCGGCCTGGTGCCGGAGGACCGCAAGCACCAGGCTATCTTTGCCGCGCTGGGTATCCTGCCGAATTTCTCCATCGCTTCGCTGGGCAGCTTCAGCAACGGTTTCGGCTTCATGGCCGAGCGGCGCGAGCGCGATGCGCTGTCCGGGTTTCGCAAGATGCTGTCGATCCGCATGGCTTCGGCCGAGCAGGCGATCGAAGGCCTGTCGGGCGGCAACCAGCAGAAGGTGATCCTGGCGCGCTGGCTGGCGCGCGATCCGAAAGTGCTGATCGTCGACGAGCCGACGCGCGGCGTCGATGTCGGCGCCAAGACAGAGGTGCACCAGATCCTGGTGCAGCTTGCGGCGCGCGGCATTGCGGTGATGATGATTTCGTCCGAGCTGCCCGAGGTGCTTGCGGTGTCGGACCGCATCGTCACCATGCGTCGGGGACGCATCACCGGCCAGATGCCGGGCGTCGAGGCAAACGAGGAAAGACTGATGGAACTGATGGCACTCGACCGCAAGGAGACACCATGAGCGTGGCGGGGGAACAGGATCAGCGCGGCGGCATCAACTTCGCGCGGCTTTTGATGAGCTTCGGGCCGCTGCTGTTCCTGGTGGCGCTGATCATCGTCTTCACCGTGCTGAAGCCGAGCTTCATGGACCCGATCAACCTGTTCAACATCACAAGGCAGATCTCGATCACCGGGCTGATCGCGCTCGGCATGACCTTCGTCATCCTTACCGCCGGCATCGACCTGTCGGTCGGCTCGCTGCTCGCCTTCTGCGGCATGGTCGCCGCCGTGGTCGCCAAGGGCGGCACGGCCAACACGCTGTCGCTGTCGACGAGCGGCACGCAAGGGTTCGGCTGGTTCGCCGCGCTGCTGGCCGCCATCATCGTCGGAGCCGCTGCCGGCGGCGTGCAGGGACTTGTCATCACCCGGCTGAAAGTGCCGCCCTTCGTCGTCACGCTGGGCGGGCTGACGGTGTTTCGCGGGCTGACGCTGACCATCTCCAATGGCGGCCCGATCTCGGGCTTCGACGCCTCGATGCGCTGGTTCGGCACCGGCCTGATCGGCCCCGTGCCGGTGCCGGCGCTCATCTTCGCGGCCGCCGCCATCCTGTGCCACATCGTGCTGCGCTACACCCGCTACGGCCGCGCCGTCTACGCGGTCGGCGGCAATGCCGAGGCGGCAAGGCTGTCTGGCCTGCGCGTCGACCGCATCCTGGTCTCGGTCTATGTCATCGTCGGCTTCTTCGCCGGGCTCGCGGCCTTCGTGCTGTCGGCCAGGCTCAACTCCTCGGAAGCGGTCGCCGGCATCGGCTACGAACTGACGGTCATTTCGGCCGTCGTCATCGGCGGCACCTCGCTGTTCGGCGGCATCGGCTCGGTCGGCGGCACGGTGGTGGGCGCGGCCCTGATCGGCGTGCTGCAGAACGGGCTGCAGTTCAACAACGTCTCGTCCTATACGCAAAGCATCGTCATCGGGCTGATCCTGATCCTGGCGGTGGCGTTTGACCGGTTGTTGAAGTCGCGAGTGCGAAGGTGAGGGGCAAAGGGAACTGTTGGCGCCCAGGCACCTTTGCTTGCCGGGTGAAGCTCACCCCATTCCTTGCAAAACAATCATGCTTTGCTAGAAAGGTTTTGGCGGGTGGCATCGTGAGAGAACCTCATGTTTGCCGATATCATCAGACCGATCACCCTAGGTTTTTCGCTGCTGCGGCGGTTCTGGCCGCAGCTTGTCGCACTGGTGCTGGCCGGCGTGCTGGTCGGCGACCTCCTCATGCAACTGGCGGCAAAGGTGGCGCTGGCCAATCATTTCGCCGGGCTGGCGATGCTGACGCTGGTGGCGCTGGCGCAATTGGTGGTGACGGTGGCGATGTTCCATGTGCTGCGCCCGGGCCTGCCGCATGTGCTGGCCGCGCAGCGCAGCGCCGACAAGGCCGCAACCACCGAGGCGCAAACGAAGCTGGGTGCCGAGGCGGGCCGGCGCGGCTCGCGGCTGGTGCGGATGATCACCATCGCGCTGCTGCCCTTCTTCGCCTATTACGCCGCCTGGGGATTTCTGGGCGACATCGTGCGGCAATATTCGCGCGCCACGCTCGACGAGGCCGATTTCGGCCAGAGCGCCAATGTGCTCGACGTGCTCGATTCGCGCTGGCTGCTGGTCTCCGTGGCGGTGTCGTGGCTGATCCGCCGGCTGGCCAAGTTCATGCAGGCTAAAACAAGTGCCGCGTCGTTCTGGCAGATCGTGGTGGTGATCTGCGAGACCAACTGGATCTTCGTCGGCCTCTATGTGATCAGCCGCTGGAAGGACTCGGCGCTGCAATGGCTGATGAGCCGCAATTTCTGGTCCGCCCTACAGGCCTCGGCGGACGGGCTGGCGAGCCCGGTGCCGATGGCCTCGGCCGCACCCATGGTGCCGGTCGAGATCTCCTCGATCGCGCCGTCGGCGGTTGCCGTCAATCTGTTCTTCTTCATGCTGCTGCCGCTGATCTGGCTGGTGATGACGGCGCTGATCTATGGCTATGACGTGCGCGACGATGCCGCCCTGATGCGCGTGCACGGCCGGCTGGAGCGCGCCGGCCAGCGCTATGCCGGCCTGCCGAAATTCCTGCGCGATTTCGTCGAGCATTTCATCGCCGGCTACCGCTCGCGCTATCTGCCGATCGCCAACGGCGTGCGGCTGACGGTCAGCTCCAGCCTGGTGCTGTTGTGCACGCTGGTCGTCGGCTACCGCTTGCTCGACTGGGGTGCTGCCTGGTTATGGCTGGGGGCGACGCGGCTGATCGGCCCGCACGAGCTTGATATCTGGCAGATTTTTTCGCATGGCGTGACGCTGCTGTTCGGCAGCCCGTTCCAGGATTCCTCCACCGGCATCCTGATCGAGCCGCTACGGATATGCTTTCTCGCCGCCGTGCTGGAGACGGCGTTTTCGATGGCGAAGCGGGGGGCGAGGAACCCAAGCCCTGAGAGGACGGCTCACTTCGGCGGCCTCTGAAAACGCAGATACCAGGGGCGCTCGCTGCCCAGGCCAACGGCCGGGCGGATGGTCTTGACGGCATCTTCGGGCACGATGAAGGTTTCGCCGAGGGTGATGATTTCGCCCTTCTTGGCGCCGGAGAAGATCGCCGAGGTGCAGTTCATCACGCCGTCCGGCAGGCTGAGGCCGGAGATGAAGTCGGGCAGCCAGCGGCGGCCCGCGGCATCGGTCAGCATCACCTTGCAGCCCAGCCACTGCTTTTGCAGATCGGGGTCACCGACCGTCACGGAGAAGGTGGCGATGACGGCGAAAGCATGCTCGGGCAGGCGGCCGGCCTTGCCGCCGCGCAAATCGGCCAGCCGCCACTCGCTGCCGCCGAACGGCACGGACCGGCCAAACTCGACGTCCCTGGCGATGAGGTCCTCGCCATGCAGCCATTCACGGACGCTGTCATAGCTGGTCTCGGCCAGCGTCAGCGGCAGCAGGATAGCGAGTGCGACGAGACTGCGCCGGCGCCATTTTGTCTCGGCCTGCCGGTCATCGCCGGCTGGTTCGATGTCAGTCGAAACAGCGCTCATGACTTGCCTTGAACCGATGGCATGGCAGCGTCCAGATCGTATTCCGGCAAGACATCCGCAGGCTGGCCATCGGCGCCGGTCGGCAATGCGTCGAGGCTGATGCGGGCCTGGGCGTCGAGCGGGGCGAACTGGCGCGCGGCGATAAGCAGGCTGGCGCCGCGGATCTGGTCCGGCGGGACCTCGAAGACGAACAGGCCGCTTCTCTCCAGCCCTGGGTCGATCGCGTGCGGCGGCATGTCCTGGCGATAGCTGAGCCGCTCCGTCTGGCGGTAGCGCAGGCCGGTCGGGCCTTGCCAGGTGCCGTCGGCGACCGTGGTGGAGGTGCTGGCGGCGGTGAGATCGGTCGTCGCCACCGCCCACAGGCCGCTGGTGGTCAAGAGTCTTTCCTGGCCGAACTGTTCGGTCTTCAGCGTGCGGGCAAAAACCACCTTGTCGAGCCGGACATCGAAGCTGCGCGCCCGCACGGTGTCGTGCATGGCGCCATCGATCGGGATCGGCGCGGTGAGCTCGGCATAATGCGGCTTCGACGCCTGCATGCCGTAGCTGAGCGCCACGGTCGTGCAAAGGATCAGGAGATTGCCGATGGCGCGGATCCTCATGAGCCGCTCTCGGGCAGGTCAGCGACCGGCAAGGTGACGGTGCCGAGCCGATAGGGATTGAACCAGCCGGGCGTGCCGTAAAGATTGTCGCGTGGCTTGAAGATCTCGGCGGTGATGCCGAAGCTTAAGGCGCCCGGTACGGCGGCGTCACCGGCAAGCGGCCAGACATAGGCCATGCGCTCGGTCATGCCGGGATGCAGTTCCGGCGTCAGCGTCTGATCGCGGGCAAGCGCGATCATCGGCATGGGATCGGGCAGGTCGATCCCGTCGGGCTTGAAGACATTGAAATAGGCCTTGTCGGATTGCGCCGTGCGGTTGGTCATGTCGACCTCCAGCACCAGCGCCTTCTGACCTGGTTTCGGCGCCACGCCATAGACCTTGGCGCGGCTGACATAGGCGCGCGCCGGCTGGACC
>NZ_RZQL01000143.1 GCF_003997935.1 Mesorhizobium sp. M7A.F.Ca.US.006.01.1.1 | reverse complement strand
CCCCCACAAGGGGGCGGGTGAGGAAGCGGGGAGGGTGAGGAAGCGCCTGCCAGCCCGCAGGATAGCGCTCTTATGGAGATGCGGAGAAGCTGGGCTCCCTACCTCCCCCAGGTCGGACCGAAGGTCCGGGTGGGGGGCCTGGCGCAGACCCTACGGGACCTGGGTTCAACCATCCTTCGTCGCACGAACCCACTCAGCCGCCACTTCGGCAAACAGCCAGTCGCGGAACGCCTTGATCTTCTTCTGGCGCAGCGCGCCGTCGCGGTAGACGACGTAGTAGCGTGAGGCGGATTTCAGCGCGAGACCGAAGGGACGAACCAGCCGCCCCGCGGCGAGGTCGGCCGAGACCAGCGCGCTTCGGCCCAGCAACACGCCTTCGCCATGCACCGCGGCCTCGACGGCGAAGGTGGCGGAATCGAAGCGCACGCCGCGCTTGGGATCGACATCTCCAACGCCTGCGTGTTGCAGCCATGTCGCCCAGTCGATGCGAAAGGCGTCATGGATCAGCTTGTGATGCCGGAGATCCCCGGGCTGGCGCAGCGGATGTTCGCCTTGCAGCAGTTCCGGGCTGCAGACCGGGAAGACCTCTTCATCGGCGAGAAATTCCGCGGTCACGCCGGCATAGCCGCCCTTGCCGTAGCGGATGGCGATATCGATGCCGTCGCTGACGAAATCGGAAAGTACGCCCGAGGTCGACAGCCGCACGTCGATGTCGGCGTTGGCGCGGTGGAAACGATGCAGCCTCGGCACCAGCCAGCGGCCGGCAAAACCGTCCGATGTGCTGACATTCAGAATGCCCGTGGTGCGGTCGGGCGTGGCGGCGATGGTGGCGGCGGCGATCTGGTCCAGCGCCTTCCTGACTTCAGACGCGTAGGCCGCGCCCACCGACGTCAGGCGCACGGACCTCGTTCCCCGATCGAAAAGCTGGATGCCCAGCCTGTCCTCGATGTTGCGGATGGCGCGGCTGACCGCGCCATGGGTGACGTTGAGTTCGCCCGCCGCCTTGGAGAAACTCAGATGCCTGGCGGCGGCCTCAAAGGCGGGGAGGGCAGTGAGGGGCGGCAGTCTGCGCGGCATGATCCACCTGTGAGTGTTGCTCACAAATCCTGCACAAAGAGTCGTTTGTCGTCCAGCCCGGAAATGTCCAATCTATGGGTGTTCCGGCGCATCACCAAGGCGCTGCTCAACCAGAAAACAATGTGAGCGATCGTCATGCTCGTCCCCCAGCGGACGGCGCCGACACGCTTGCGCCTAGCAACACAGGAGACGGATTATGAACCCGACCTTCCAATCCATCACCGCCGCGATGAGCGGTCTTGCACTCAGAACCTTGGCAGTCGTCGAGCGCCGCCGCATGCTGCGCCGGGTTGCGCGCTTCTCGGACCATCGTTTGCACGACATCGGGTTCGAACGCGATTGGGACGGTTCCCTCCTGCGCAATGGGAGGGCGATATGACCAGCACCCTGATCATCGGCGCGACGGGGCTGCTGGGCAGCGAGATGGCGAAAGCCAGCGTCCGCAATGGCGATCGCCTGCACGTTCTGGTTCGTCCGGCAACAGCCGGCAATGAAGAGCGGCTGCGCCCGCTGAAGGAGCTCGGCGCCAAAATCCATGTCGGCGATCTCGACGACTATGACAGCCTTGTCCGCGCCGCCGGTGCAGTGGACCGCGTCATCAGTTCGGTGCATGTGGGTTCGGCCAGCGAGATGACGCTGGTGCGCGCGCTCAGCGATGCCGGCGTCTCCCGCTACGTGCCTTCCGCCGGATTCGGCCTCGACTTCGCCGCCGCCGCCCCGGGCTCGATCCCGCCGCTCGACCTCAAGCGAGCCGTGTTCGACGCGGTCAGGCAAGCCGATCTGCCCTATACGGTGATCTACACCAACGGCTTCTTCTCGACCTGGGTGGCGACGCTGGGCGATCTGATGCGCTTCGGCTCGTCGCCTTTGCCTCCCGAAGAGGTGACGCTTTATGGCGACGGCAATGTGCCGGCGACATTTGTCAGCGAGAAGGACATCGCCGCGGTCACCTTGCGCGCGTTGAACGACCCCAAGGCCATCCGCAGCGAGATCCGCATCGCCCAGAACAAGATCACCCAGAACGAAATGATCGATCTGTGGCGCCGGGTGAGCGGCCGCTCGCCGCGCATCGTGCCCCAGAGTGCGGCGGAGCTTGAGGCGATGATCGCGTCAGCACCCTCGCTCGGACTGCTGCGGGCGTTCTGGATACGCGGCGAGACCGCGCTCGAGACGGCCACGCCGGAAGCCGGTACGCTGTATCCGGAGCTGACGTTCGAGACCATCGAGAGCGCTTTCGTGGCGATGGCGGGCGCCGCTAGGCGTTAGGAGCAGAAACGCGGCGCTGAAGCTGCCAATCTCCCCCCGTGTGGGGGAGATGCCCGGCAGGGCAGAGGGGAGGCAGAGCAGATCGCTACGCCGTTTCTCCGGCCGACCAGCGTGAGAGCGTAGCGCGATTGATCGAGACAGGTCGACGGGACAGCGCCCCCCTCTGTCCTGCCGGACATCTCCCCCACGGGTGGGGAGATTGGCAGCTCAAGCGCCTCCGCCTCGCTGCGTCCGATCCAATTCACCCCTTCCGCTTCTCCACCTCCGCCTTCCTCAGCAGGAACCGCTGGATCTTGCCGCTGGGTGTCTTCGGCAACTCGCTGACGAACTCGACCTCGCGCGGATAGGCGTGGGCCGAGAGGCGCTTGCGGACATGCTGGGCAAGTTCTTCGGCCAGTTCCGGGCTGCCGCTGTACGAAGGCGCCAGGACGACGAAGGCCTTGACGATTTCGGTGCGCTGCGGATCGGGTACGCCGACGACCGCCGCCTCGTTGACTGAGGGATGCTCGATCAGCGCGCTTTCGACGTCGAACGGGCCGATGCGGTAGCCGGCCGAGGTGATGACGTCGTCGGCGCGGCCGATGAAGGAGATCGAGCCGTCGGGCTCGAACTCGACCGTGTCGCCGGTGCGGTAATAGCCGCCCGCTATGGCCGGCGTCTCCGCCTGGTGATAGCCGCCGAACCAGCGCAGTGGCGACTTCGCGATGTCCACGGCGAGAATGCCGGGTTGATTGGGACCAAGCTCGTTGCCGGCCTCGTCGAGCACGACGATGCGATAGCCCGGCATGGCAAAGCCGGCCGAGCCGTGGCGCACCTTGTGCGACAGGCCGTGATGGTTGTTGACCATCATGCCGTTCTCGGTCTGGCCGTAATGGTCATGGATGGGGGCGGCGAGATGGGCGTCGAACCAGCGGATCACTTCCGGGTTGAGCGGCTCGCCGGCACTGCTCACCACGCGCAGCCGACCCTTGACGCGGGCGGCGGCCTCGGGTCCTTCGGCCAGCAGCAGGCGGAAGGCGGTGGGCGAGCCGGCAAGGCTGGTGACGCCGAGGCGCTCGATGATGTCGTAGGTGCTTTTGGCGGTGAAGGCGCCCTCGTTGAAGGTCGTGGCGATGCCAAGCAGCAGCGGGCCTGTAATGGCGTAATAGAGGCCATAGGCCCAACCGGGATCGGCGATGTTCCAGAAGACGTCGTCGGGCCGCAGCCCGATCGCATCGCGCATGTAGGTGCCGAAGGCCATCAGCGCGCTGAGCGGCACCGGAACACCCTTCGGGAAACCTGTCGTGCCCGAGGTCGACATCATCATGAACAAATCGTCGCCCTTGCGCATCACCGGTTGGCGGTCAGGCGAGGCGGCGGCAAAGGCGGCGCGGAAATCGATGTCGCCGGCCGGCAAGGCTTCGCCAGGGGCAAGGATGGTCGCGACGCGGGGACAATCCTCGATCTCGTCAAGCTTGCCGCGGTTGGCTGTGTTGGTGACGACGAGCTTGGCGCCGCTGGTTTTCAGCCGGTGGTCGATGGCCTTCGGGCCGAAAGCGGTGAACAGCGGCTGGTAGACCGCGCCGATGCGCCAGGTGCCGAGGATGAGCGCCACCAGTTCGGGAATGCGCGGCAGCATGCCGGCGACGACGTCGCCAGGGCCGGCACCAGCCGCTTTCAGCATGTTGCCGACGCGCGCCGACATATCCTTGAGATCGTCGAAACTGAATTCCCGCAGCTCGCCACCGGCAGAGATCGCGCGCAGCGCCAGCCGGTTCTGGCCGGTATGGCGATCGCAGCATTCGATGCAGGCATTGATGCCGGTCGCGGGATCGCCCTGAAGTCGGGCGATTTCGTCCTCGATGCGAAAGTGAGCAACGGCATCGACATAGCGCGGCAGCGCCGATGTGGCGGTCATGGCAGTCCTCCCTGGCGGCGCCGCATCTCCCCATGCGGCGCTGTTGCGCGAGAGATTGCCCGAAATTGTGGCGGTGGTCGATGCGGCGAAAGTTGGAAAGGTTGGCGGTGTGAAGGATCGCAGCGCTGACAACCTGCGTGGTTGACCTGATCTGTCATCCAGCGGATAGGTCCGGCCCAAATATACTCGCCCGAGAAACTCCGATGACCACAGACACCAAATTCCACCCCGACACCGCCTGGCAGGCGGACGTCCGCGCCGGCGTGCGCCACGTGCGCGACCTGGTGTCCCTCCCGTTGTCGCCAGCCGAGCGCGCAGCCGCCCAGGCCGCGGCGGCGAACCACAAGGTGCGCGCGCCCAAAGCCTATCTCGACCTGATCGACTGGAGCGACCCGGCCGATCCGATCCGGGCGCAGGTCATTCCGTCGCCTGAGGAACTGGAGGAAGCGGAAGGCGAGCTCGACGATCCGATCGCCGACCATGAATTCAGCCCGGTGCCGCGATTGACGCATCGCCATGCCGACCGGGTGCTGCTGTTCCCGACCTATCAATGCGCGGTCTATTGCCGGTTCTGCTTCCGCAAGGAATCTCTGACCTCGATCGGCAGGGGTTATACGCGTGAGGCGCTGGAGCCGGCGCTGGCCTATATCGCCGATCACCCCGAAATCCGCGAGGTGATCCTGACAGGCGGCGATCCGCTATCGCTGCCCGACAAGGCACTGGCCGAGATCTTCGCGCGCATCGAAGCGATCCCCCATGTGCGGCTGCTGCGCATCCACACGCGCGTGCCGGTGGCGCTGCCGTCGCGCATCACGTCGGGGCTAGTCGAGGCCTTACAGGGCCGGCTGATGGTCACCGTCGTCACCCATTTCAATCACGCGCGCGAAATCACCGACGCAACCGAGGTGGCCTGCCGCACGCTTCGGCAGGCCGGGTTCGTGCTGCTCAACCAGAGCGTTCTGCTCAAAGGCGTCAACGACAGCATCGAGGTGCTGGAAGAACTCTGCCGCGAGCTGATGTACCGCCTCGGCGTCAAACCCTACTACCTGCACCATGGCGACCTCGCGCGCGGCATGGCGCACCGGCGCACGACGATTGCGCAGGGACAGGCGCTGACTGAAGCGCTGCGGGCGCGGCTGTCGGGCATCTGCAACCCCGTCTATGTGCTCGACCTGCCGGAGGGCGGCGGCAAGGTGCCGATCGGGCCTTGCCATGTCGAGGGCCGGGACGGCGAGAACTGGCGGCTGCGCGGGCTCGATGGCGAGGTGAGGGCTTATACGGAGATCGTTGGCGAATAGGGCTGCGCGCTAACCCCTGTCTTTCTCGACAAACGCCAGCACCACCACGCGCGGGGCGACGCAGTAGGCGAGGCTGGCCTTGCGGCCGGTCTTCGTCGTCGCGCGGCCTGCGTTCAGGTCGACGGTGATGTCCTCATAGCCCAGCACCTCGCGATCAAGGGGATAGACGGCCTTGTAGACGGCTTCCTTGGCGGCAAAGAGGATGCGGCCGGCAAGATGCCGTTCGGCTGCGTCCGTCCGGTCCGCAAATGTTGTCACGAGCGCCAAAATGTCATCCGGGAGAGGCTGCGCGGGCTCGACGTCGATGCCGAGCGAGGCTATATCGCCAATCGGTGCAACCGCCGCCACGGCCATGTCGTCGTCGTGCGCGAGCGAACCGGTTATGCCGTCGGGCCAGACCGGCGCGCCGGTTGGCGAGCGCAAGATGGCGACGTCGCCGACGCCAAGCGCCGCCAGCAGCTCATGCGCGATCCAGCGGGCCGCGCCGCTGGCGCGCCGCATGGCAGGCTGGCGCGCGGGGATGGAATGCGCTTCCCCAGGCAGCAGATGGGCCTCGTCGCCGTCGCGTATCACCCGGCATCCGACCCGGACACTCCTGGGTGCGATGGCGGTCATCGCTTCGGCCAAGGCGATTTCCTCGGGCAGCCGCATCACCGCTCGTGCGTCCGTGCCGGCAAAGCGAGATCGGCGATCATTTCTCCGTCCTCGTCGAGCCCTTCTTCGACGAAACCGGCGCTGCGATAGAGGTTGCGCGCCGCATCGTTCTCCGGTTCGTAGCAGATCGAGACGTGGCTGATGTGGCCGAGCTCTCTGATTTCGTCCAGCACCTCACGCAGGGCGGCCTTGCCGTAGCCTTTGCCTTGAGCGGCGCGGTCGATCATGAAGCGGTAGATGCGCGCCTCGTCGTCATTCTCGGGCGCCTCGTACATCAGGAAACCGACGACACGGGTCCCGGCCATGACGACGCGTGGCCGCGCGTCTTCGTCAGTTTCGGCTTCGTCGAGGGACTCCGAATTGCCGGCGACGAAATCCGTCTGCTCCGGGGCGAGTTCCAGGGCCGTGACCAGGGCACGGTTGGCCTCGGTCACGGCAACGAGACGGATGTTTCCGGTGTTCAAGCCGATGCCCTTCGTCAAGCTGATGCCCTGGCCGGTACCTTGGAGCCGTCCTCGGTGACCGGTTCGACGAAGCGGTGCAGCTTTGCCGGGTTGCCCCGCCATATGGAGTTGGGCTCCAGCTCTTCGCCCTTCATGACGAAGGAGTCGACATCGACCACCGAGCCTTCACCCATCACGACGCCGTAGTGGACAAAGGCGGAGGGTCCGAGCGTGCAGCCCTTGCCGATGCGGATGAAGTCGGACTTGAAGGCGCCTTCCTCCAGCGAATGGGCCTGGATGACGCAACCCTCGTTGAGGGTGGCGTCGTCGCCGATCTCCACCAGCGAGCGTTCTGTCAGATTGCTGCCGCCGTCATAGACACGGCTGCCGATCTTGACGCCCAGCAGGCGCAGGATCATCGGCCGGAACGGCGTGCCGGCGAACAGCCGCACGATCGGCGAATCCGCCAGCTTCCAGTGGCGTTCATGGCGCCAGAACGCGACGTCGTAGATCGTCGTCATCTGCGGCTTCAGCCGGCCGAAACCGAGGCTTGCCCGTTCCACGAAGATGTAGAACGGAATGGTGATCGCCGAGGTCAGGAGCACGGCGACGAACAGCGCGACCTCCGCCCATTCGGTGTAGTAGTTCAGCGCCCGGTCCCAGATCGCCAGCGTGGCGAACAGCATGACCCATTGTGTTGCCACGAACAGCAGGATCGTCACCAGATTGTGGCGGTTCTTCAACGGGATGCGCCGGCGCCGGTCGTCCTCGTCGATGCCGGCGATGAGTTCCTTGTCGCGGTTCACCATGCGCGGGATTTCAAAGGCCGGCGAACCCAGAAGCCCGACATTCTCGCGCAGCGGCCCGTCGATGGGGATCATCACCTTGGTGCCGAGCAGGACGTTGTCGCCGGTGCGCCCGTCCGGCGGATAGTAGATGTTGTTGCCGAGATAGTTGCGCTCGCCGATCCTCGTCGGCTCGAGCCTGAAGGCGGCGGCGGATTTGTGCATGTTGATCATGAACAGCCCGTCCGACACCATGGTCTCGGTGCCGATCTCGCACAGAAGCGGGTTTTCGTGCTGCTGGTTGGAGCCGAAATTGGAGCCGGTCTGCACCACCTTGTTGAGGTTCCAGCCGATCGCTCGCATGTAGTGCACGATGGCCGAGCTGTCGCCGGCCAGCAGGCCGAGCACGCGCGAGTTGCTGGAGAATTCGGCGACGGTCTGAAGCCAGTAGCGGAAGCCGTACAGCGTGTAGGTGCGGCCTGGCTTCAACAGCAGGCTGACCAGGCGCGGCACCAGCGTCGCCGCCAGGAAGGATGCGGCCATGTAGCCGAACAGCGTGACCGTGGTGCCGATCGCGACGACGCCGATGGTTTCCTGGTAATCGTCGCCGACGTTTTCCCAGTAGCTGTGGAACAAAAGCGGCAAGGGAGTGACGATGGCAAACAGCCCGATCAGCTGAACCGCTTCGAACAGGAAGCGCCGGATGTTGGACGGATCGACATTGCGCACCTTGCAATAGTCGGCCGTGGTCGGCACGGCCGGCGACCCATGCCAGCGTTCGCCGTCGGGGATGCTTTGGCCGCGGTGCAACGAGGACGAATGGCCGAGCTGGGCGCCGTCGCCGATCCTGGTGTCGATGTCGAGCGTCGAGCCGACGCCGACAAAGGCATCGCGGCCGATGGTCAGCGGCCCGGTGTGGATGTAGCCGGACTGCGCCCGGAAGCCGAGGATCATCGATTCCTTGCGCAGGATGGTGTTGGCGCCGATCGAGATGAGATCCGTGCAGACCGGCACGGACTTCGATTCGATGACGGCGTTCTTGCCGAGCCTGGTGCCGAGAAGCTGCAGGTAGATGCTGTAGAGCGGGCTGCCGCGGAACAGCACGACGGGCGCGGTGCGGATCAATGTCTTGACTACCCAGAAGCGGAAGTAACGCACGCCCCAGATGGGAAACGCTTCCGCCTTCCAGCGGCCGACCAGCACCCATTTGGCGGCGACGGCAAAGCCCGACATGCCGAAGAACACGGCGGCCGAAAGCGCCACGCACCTGATGTACAGCTGCAGCGGATCGTCGAGCGCGTCATACATCCAGTTGAGGCCGCCATTGATCGCCCACAGGGCGCCATAGCTGTAGAGCCCGTAAAATAGCAGCTGTGCGGCGCCGCAGGTCCAGTAGGCAAGGTTCGAGGCCCGGCGGGTGAGGACGGGCTCGTTGGTGGCCGTCGTCATCTCGTCCGCTACGCCGAGATGCAGCGCCAGCCGCGCCACGGTCGGGTGGAGATAGATGTCGCGCATCGAGGCCGTCGCCCATTCCTTCCTGGTGCGCAGGCGCGCGCAGAAATGCGCCATCAGCAGCGAGTTGGCGCCGAGATCGTCGAAGAAATTGTCCTCGACGGACACTTCGTCGAATTTCAATACGGCGGCCAGCGCGTCGGCCAGGAAACGCTCGTCGTCATTGCCGGGCGCGACCATGGCGCGATCGCCCGAAAGCCGCACGCTTGTCGGCTTCGGCAGCTGGCGCAAATCCACCTTGTTGGAAACCGTCATCGGGATGGCCGGCAGTTCCTCCAGATAGGAGGGCACCATGTAATCGGGCAGCCGCCGCTTCATCGTCCTGGCCAGGTCCGCGCGCGAAATCGACGGCTGGCCGGCCTTCGCTGCGAAATAGGCGACGAGTTCGACGCGGCCGGGCTCGATCTCCCAGGTGGTGACGGCGGCCTGGGCGATTTCGGGCTGGTCGAGCAGCACCGCCTCGATCTCGCCGAGCTCGATGCGGTAGCCGCGGATCTTCACCTGGGTGTCGATGCGGCCGGCATACTCGATCTCGCCTTGGTCGTTGATGCGGCCAAGGTCGCCCGTGCGGTAGATGCGCTTCGACGGGTTGTTCGGCAGGCCGACGAAATCGGCGATGAATTTCTGTTCGGTCAGGTCGGGCCTGTTGAGATAGCCGACCGCGAGCCCGATGCCGGCAATGCCGATCTCGCCCAGTTCGCCCGGCTCGGCAAGCTGCGGCAGCGAAGCGTCGAGAATGACGATCGAGTAGGTCGGCAGCGGCGCGCCGATGGTGACGGGACTGTCCGGCGTCAGCGCGCCCATGGTTGCGGTGACGGTCGCCTCGGTCGGGCCATAGGTGTTCAGGATCTGCCGCCCCGGCTTCGACCAGCGCACCACCAGATTGTGCGGGCAGGCCTCGCCCCCGACCAGCAGCGTGCGCAGGCTGGGCACATCCGAGGTCATCGACGACAGCAGCGTCGGGCTGCAGGCGATGCAGGTGATGTCATGGAGTCGCAGGAAATCGGCCAGTTCCTCGCCCACCAGCGGCATCTGGCCAGGCGCGGGCACCACCGTCGCGCCGGCGACGAACGGCACCCAGATCTCTTCGGAGGAAAAGTCGAAGGCGATGGTCATGCCCTGGTAGACGCGGTCGCCCGGCCGGTAGCCGTAGGAGGCGGCGGCGACGCGGATGAAGTTGACAAAACTCTGGTGCTTGATGACCACACCCTTGGGCTTGCCCGTGGTGCCCGAGGTGTAGAGGATGTAGCAAGTGTCGTCCGAAGTCTTCGCATGCGGCTTCAGCGGCGCGTCGGACTGTCTGGAGATTTCGGCAGCAGTGCTGTCGATCAGCAGATGCGGGACGGGCAGCTGGCCGGCGCGCGACGCGTAGGCGGCGATGGTGATGATCAGGCTGACGCCGGCGTCCTCGATGATGAGCGCCATCCGCTCCTCGGGGAAGGCGGTGGCCAGCGGCACGAAGGCCGCACCCGCTTTCATCACGGCGAGCAGCGCGACATAGGTCTCCGCCGAGCGGTCGAGGATGAGCCCGACACGGTCGCCCGGCCGCACGCCGCGCTTGATCAGCAGGCGGGCGAACTGGTTGGCCCGGCTGTCCAGTTCACGATAGGTCCAGACACGCCCGTCCGAAATGACCGCCGGCAGCGCTGCAAACATTTCGGCGAGCTGTTCGAAGACGGTGTCGAGCCGCTCGCCGGGCAGGCCTTGCCTGGTAAAGTCGGCGCCTGTCAGGATTTGCCCGCGCCTGGCTGACGCGGGGGCCGTTTTTACCAGCGCATCGACACCTGCCGGGCCGCTTTCCAACCCCGATCGTTCCGCGTCCAGTTCGGCGATGTCGACACCGTGATCCATTTCCATACTTTCCCGTCCAGGCCGGGCATCGCCCGGCACGGCCATTTTTCCAGTTGTTGTGGGATGCTTATGCCATCCGATCTTTTCGGCAGTTTTTCCGAACTGTTGAATATTGTTTCTGAACTGTGTCTGGGCGGGGTTTTGAGCCTCCCTTGGCGGCTCTTGCCGGGCGCGCTCGGCGGCAACGCCGGCGCGTGTGTCTCGGCGTTTTTCTGGAACCAGCCTTGAGGCCCCGCATTCTATGAGCAGGGACTGAAGGAGCGTGTCGTGAAAGCGGTTTTGGGACTGGTCTGCGGCTTCGTGCTGACCCTTGCGGTCTTCGGCAGCGGATTGGGCTTCGCCGCCTGGCTGCTTGCCGCAAAGCCGCCGCGCCAGGCGACGGCCACCGTCAGCGTGGCGGAGCTATGGACCAAAAAGGCGCGGCCGGTGAGCAAAGCCGGGCAGGGCCTCGAACGCCTGCCGGCCGCCCAGCCGGCGCCGCCCGACATCCCCGCCAAACCGCAGGAAACACCGCCCGACCCGACGGTCACCGGCGCCATCGCGCCCAAGGCAGCCGACCTGCCGCCTCCGCATCTCGCCTGGTGCGCCAGCCGCTATCGCTCCTACCATCCGGACGACAACAGCTATCTCTCCTACAGCGGGCAGCTGCGCCCCTGCATCTCGCCCTATCTCGAAGCCGCCGGTCAGGCCGTTCAGGCCGCCCAGCCGGCTGCCGGCGATGGCGACGAAAACGGCGCCGGCCTGGGCGTCTACCTTGCCGACGATGGCGGCGAAGCGCTTTCGGCCGACCATGTCGATTACTGCTTCAGCCGCTACCGCTCCTACCGCCCGGAAGACAACAGTTACCAGCCATATTCCGGCGGGCCGTGACGGCAATGCCAGTAGAGCCCGCGCGCCGCCGGCATGGCGATCCCATAGCGCGGATTTTCCGGAGCGTTCGCATTGGCGCGGCGTTCAACCCTGACCCAAGGAGGACTGACCATGAGCGACGACCGGGACGACAGAATTCGTGAGCGCGCCTACCAGATCTGGGAACGGGAAGGCCGCATGCAAGGCGACCCCGAACGGCACTGGCACCAGGCCGAGGCCGAGATCGACAGCGAGTCGGCCCTGCCGCTGACGGCGGGCGACGCGCTGCCTGAAACCGGCGAGATCGCCAGCTCCGATGTGCTGGAGGTCGAGGCGCTGGCGGTGCGCACCGGCATATCGGGCGACGAGGCGCAGGAACTGATCGACCGCCTGGGCAACGACCGTGCCACGCTCGAACAAGCCGCCCGCGGCCTCAAGGCCAAAAAGCGGCGAAACCCCGATGAGGGACTGGCGAAATGATCGAAAGCTGAAGGACGGAGAATACCGGCTGGTCGGTCATTCGGCCCGAAAGCCCGCGCCTCTGGCGGAGGACGCGGGCCGATCGGACGGCCGATCTTCGGCAGGCGATGGAGGGCACCACCTGCCGCACGAGTTAACAATTAGCCTTGGCTAATGTTCCGTCAGGTTGGATCTGAATTTACTTTCGTTCGAAATGTCGGCCTCCACCGCATTGCGCCGCTGGCCTTTGGTCAGGAATGCATGTGTCCGGGAGGCAGCTTGTGTCGATGCCGATAGGAATTTTTTCTTGACGGGTGAGGGCAGCTATGCTATGTTTCTGCCTATGGTGCTGATTTGCGCCAGTGACCCGCCGCCCAGGCGGGTTTTTGCGTTTAGGCCGGCGCTCGCCGAATTTCACGTTGCCAGAAAGCGCCGACGCCAAAGCTGCCAATCTCCCCACTTGTAGGGGTTGAGGAATGGTCCGCGTAGCGGATGGAAAGCCAATTGCTTGGCTTTCCGAACGACGAACGGCCGGCAGGCCAGAGGGGGGCGCCGTAGAGTGCCGCCTTCGAACGGGTGGATCATTTGGATTGGAACGGCGTTGATCCCTGACACAACCGCGGCATGAGCATGGCGACGAGGCGCAGCCGCTGATCGACAGGCTGGGCCGAGCGGACCTCGAGCCAAATCCTAGCCAGGGAGAGCGAGATGATCCGGAAACTGAAAGGTGGAAAATACCGGCTGTATTCGCGCAAGAAGGACGAGAAGACCGGCAAGCGGCGCAACCTGGGAACGTTCGACACGCGCGAGGCGGCGGAGAAGCACGAGAAGGAGGTGCAGTATTTCAAGCGGCATTGAGGGGGCCTCTGACCGTCGCGATGGCGACTCGCCAAACGCCAATGCGACGGCGCTGAATACTGCCGTCACCCGCAAGATTTCTACGCCACGCGTGCCGGCCTGGGCCTGACCATTGTGGCGAGCACGATGCCGGCGACGATGAAGGCCGCACCGACCAGATCGTAATCGTGCAAGCCTTCGCCGAGCAGCAGATAGGCGAGCATGGCCACGAACACCGTCTGCAGGTAGAGCAGCATGCTTGCCCGGCTGGCGCCGAGCGTTTCCACGCTTTTGTTGTAGAGATAGTACATCAAGGCGCCGCCGGGGCCTGCCAGATAGGCGAGAGCGAGAAGGCTGTGGAGGTTCATGGCGGAGCGTTCGTCGTTGAACAATTCCCACAAATGGAAAGGCAAGGCGACCAGCGCGCCGGCGCCGAGCAGCAGCACGACCATCGGCAGGAGTTCGATGCCGAATTTGGCACGGCGCAAAAGCACGGTGTAGAGGCCCCAGCAGAACGCGCTGCCGACGATCCACAGCTCGCCGGCGTTGACCTTGAGTTGCAGCAGCGCCGTCAAATTGCCGTGGGCAACGATGAAAATCATCCCGGCAAGCGCAACCAGCGCACCAAGCGACTTCCACAGCCCGAGCGGCTCGCCAAGCACGAAACGGGCGAGCACCATCGTCATGACAGGCGACAGCGCCATGATGATGCCGGCCGTGGTGGCGTCGGTGTCGTTGAGGCCATGGTAGATCATACCCTGGCACAGCGTCAGGCCGATCGCCCCCACGGCGACGACCTCCACGGCGCGCGTTCGCAAAAGCCCGATCATTGCCTCGTGATGACGGTGCACGATCGGCAGCAGGATGGCGCAGGCAAGCGTCAGCCGCCAGAAGCAGAGGCCCCAGGGCGGCATTTCGGGCGCCGCCCATTTGGCCGCGATATAGACACCAGCCGAAAGCAGCCAGCACAGGATGGCGGCCGGATAGCCGGCCAGGGAGGATATGGGGCACGCGGGTTGCGTGGCTTCATGCGCTATCGGCATTGCCTGCATGTCATGCCCTCTTCGATGACCTCGGCCAGACGGGGCAACATAGCCTGTGTCGCTGGGTCGTGCATCCGTTTTGAAAGGCGAGAAGGAAGCTGCTCGGCCGTCCTATGTCTTCGATGGCGAGGAGGACGAAAAGGCCGGCAAGCGGCGGAATCTGGGGACGTTCGAGACGCGGGAGGCAGCGGAGAAGCATGAGAGGGAGGTGCGGTATTTCAAGCGGGGTCGAGTGGTGGGGCGGCGATCTCGTGAAGGATTCAAGGGAAAAGGGGATCACATATCAGTAGAACCCATATCTTAGCGACGCGACAGGGTAAGCAGTCGTTGATATCGCACATCCTTCTCAAGTCCAGGCGCTGTCAGACTAATATGCTGTAGCGCTTTATCGAGGCCATTGGGAATTACCGCGCCATCTTCTCCGCCTATCGTTTTGTCGAGTAATACTAGGAATGCGTACGCATCTTTGGCCGTCCGCACGATTTGAATGGTTTTTCCATTGTCGTCGTGCGCAAGGACACCATATTCCCACAAGGACCAGCAGTCGAATGGCGTTAGGTATGGTGTGACCAGTTCTACTGCGTCTGCAAATTTGGCGCCGGCAGTCGCGGGTAAATCAGCTAGGGCATCCGATACACGGCGCGTGTTGAGCGTAAGTTCCTTTGGCCAGATTTCAACAAAAAGTGAGCTTATGAGAGCATAGCGATCGGCGGATTGTTCCGATACTTTCTCGCCACTTTTCATATATTCCTTCATCGCTCGGAGTGCTTGACTGCGTACCTGATCGCCTCCCATCCGAAACATTTGTTGGACAAAATTTGTCCCTATCGTTGGAGCAACCCCATCGCGGCGGTCCAGTATTTCAGACCATGTGACAAGCCTAGCGAGGTTGCCTCGAATGTCGCTAGACAGGTTTGTGTTCATGGTAGCTTTGATTAACGCCGAAGCAATCTGGCCGAGAAATTCCCTTCCTAGCAAATGTCCTTGGCTGAACGCCTTCCAAAGTTCTATTGCTTCTCCTTCAGCATCACGAAGAGGCATGAGAAGATTTCTGCGCGCCCAAGCCGGTTCTGCCGCAAGAAAGTAACCAAGGTTCGTGATCAACTGGTATTGGACCTGAAGTCTAGCCTCACCCACCGTCTCTTCGATAGCTTGGAGTACCCTCGGCCACGGCTCGACAGCGAAAGGTTTTGTATTTCGTAAAATCTGTGGACATGCAGCCATAAAGGCGCGAGCCATATTTCCAGCGGGAGATGCGAAAGATCGGTCGCTCAGCGATTTGTCTATTTTCTGGCTTTCGTTGACTTCCATTACGGCGGAGGGCCAAAGAGAAAGCCATGCGGACAGAAAATGATTAGAGTCCTTTAGGAGCCGCTCCCAAAAGGACATCCAAGATGTAAGTCCATCGATAGCACCATGCAGAGTGTCTTGCGGCAAAGATACAATCGCTTGGCACATTCTGATGGCTAGGGGGATCTTTGCTCTATCTTCGTCGGTTGCGCTGTCGGCTGTTGCGTTTAGATCAGTTGGGCGGAAATAATACCCTAAAGATTGCCAGATTTTCACTTGAGCGGTAGACGTTTCGCTCTCTGCCAATAGCTCCAAGATCAAGCCGGGATTATGGCCTATAAAGTCTGATGCTTCTCGACTCCGATCATCCCAACTGTCGTCGCCTAGGTTCTTTTCCAGCTCCTCCAGTAGCTTGGCTCGCGGCACATTGTGGAATCTTTGTCCACTTGGGCGCTCGCCGGCCACGAGCCTTACGCCTACGTTAAAGCCGTCGGTCACCGAATTGACTGCGGGAGGATTGTCCAGACCTGCAATTGCTGTATTCAGCCAAGTCTGCGTCTTCTCTGAAAGGATTGCTCCGGTCACTTGGATTCGCTGTAATTCCGCAACAGCCCTGCGCGTCACGTATAGGGTCGCCTCGGCAGGTTCTATTCGTTTCGGCAAAAGTCGACGCGGCTCGCCTTTCAACAAGCGGCGCTCAAGGGCGACTCGCGCGGTCAACGAAAGGGAGTTCCAACGGAGTGCGCGCGTCTCGGCAAATTCGGGATACGACCCCGCGGACCAGAATTCGCGATCATCGAGCGTTTGAAAAAATTTCTCAACCGCACTTGAGGTCAGGAGTTCACCATTCCTAGCTGCTGCTGCCCAAAGCCGCTTGTAGAGTGTCCAGCGATCGATATCCCAAGAGGCGATAACACGTTGCGCTGCGGCGCGATCGACTGTCGCGAGTTGCTCGAGGACAGCGAAAAGCAACTTGGTCGAGGGGGCAAAGCCGTCGTGATATCTATCCGGTTCACCACCGCCATCGGGAAACTGTGCCGGTGGGACGAAATAGACGCGATGGACCTGCCAGTTGGTATTGTCGGCTCGCTGGGAAATCTGCCCGATCCGCGCAGCGAGATTTAACCCGCTTAGTAACGCCGAGTTGAGCGAATTTGCTAGCTCGAAGAGAAAGTCTCGATCCTTGATGCTGTTAAGGTCAAGGTCTTCGGGCGTCAGTCGCTCGCCACTGGAAACCGATAGCCTGAGAAGGTCGTCTATGCTCTTTGGGCGCTTAACTCTAACCTCATTGTATATGGCTTCGAGTCGCCCTCGGCTTTCAATTTTCAACCACGGCTTGACCGCCATTACGATAAGCCGAATTGTCTCAGCATGAGAGGCGCCCGCCTTCAGATCACGCTTCATGAGTAGGCGTTCATAACTGGTTTCTGCTTGGGGGCGGTCCCAAAACTCGAATACCCATCGCCAAGCTTGGCGATATGGTTCTGCCACCTGTTCCGAATGGTGGTCGAAGAGTTGCCTGAGCGCAGCACGCTCTGCCAAGTGTTGATCAGCGAATTCGAGCGCCCACTCCAAAACTTCGCGATCCATCAATCGATCTTTTGCGAAAACCCATGTTGTTTGTACAATTTTTGAATCCACGTCCGACAATTTGGCCCTACTCACGTCATCTCCCCTTCGCCGTATTGCGGATGATTTGGTTCAGGAAGGCGAGCCATTTCGGGGACGATCCCTTCTGGGAAAGTATACCAGCCAAATCTGTCTGTTCGCTGGGATTGGAACGACGAACATAGTAGTGTAAAAAAGATTGCGCGTCCTTCCCGTCGACGCTGTCCGGGTCCAATGCTGCGATATTTGCAAGATGAACTTTAAGACGATTTCCATTTTTTTTATTGGGAATTATTTCAGACCACCGTGTCAGTACGTCTTCTAAGGCTTTATGATTGTTGGCTCTGTCGTAGGTTATTGGAGTTATGCCGCGCGATTGCCATTCGATGGGGGTGCGACCGTCTGACGGGTCACATCCAATGAATGCATACCGTGGTTTCAAATCCACAAAATGACGTTCGTCGGCCGCGATGGCGTTCAGAAGATAGCGGACAGGCGAGTCATTGGCGCTGTACCCCACCAGCACAAGGTGGAATATCCTTGCCGCATCATACAGGAAAGAAGTAACTGCGTGGCGCCGTAAGTAAGCGTCACCGAAGTCCTGATCAGTGAGAATAAGTGCCGACCCTTTCTCCCTTTTGAGCGGAAGCATCCCGTGAATATGCAAGATTCCTGCAAATTCAGTGCTCCGGCTTGGATTCGGAATTTGGCCCAAAGCATATGAGGTATCCGAATAGCCCGCTTCTTTTGCAGCTAGTCCAAGTAGGCGATCGAAGTTCGTGGTAACAAGGAGAGTCTGACCGAATCGCTGACCCAAACGAACCAGCGCAGTATGAAGGGTGTTCGGTGCCGTTGTTCTATTTAGTACAATCTGCGCTGCGCGGCGCATTGTGCTCAGTTTACTTGGATCGCCGTCTATTCGTCGCTCCAGCATTCCGAGCGTCACATCATATTCATTCTGTGAGAAGAACTTCAGCTCGGTACGCTGCTCGTGAGTGAGTAGGTCAGGGACATTGTCCCATCTAGACCCGCCCGGTGTACGCACTGCGGCGAGGGCGCCAGACATCGATGCGTCTATCTCGGCATAGATATCGGCTACCAAACCGCCAAAATCCGGCAACGACGAGGGAGCGGGATAGGATGCGCCGGCTCCAACGACAAAAAGCACTTCGCCTCGATCTCGAGCTAGCATGAGTTCTTCCGGCAGCGGCGGAAGACCAGCACCAATTACAATCGTATCATTCACAGTTGCGGCCTCTTGTGGCCATGACAGCCAGCTAAATCGGGGTGTGACAACCAACACCTTCAATGCTTGGGTTTCATTAGCTCGGTCATTGATAATGAAACTCCTTGGCGGACGAGCGACGGGCGCCTCCCCGACTGCATTTTGGCTCTCCAAGTCGCCCTGATATCTGAAGATAAGATCTCGGGGAGCAATGTGGGCGCGATCCCTCGCGCAACTCTGGTTTTGCAGTATCTAGGTCTTCGCCGGTCCACAGCGCCCCTTGAGAATGGCGATCTCGGCCTCGTGGTCGCCTCCCGACATGGATGCGACCGGCACACCAATCAGGAACACCCCCAGAGCATCTCCAGTCGCAGCTTTGTTCTGCTGATTTGATATGACGGCAAGACGCTCTCTGTCGGCTTGGGTGCAGGGGCCTGAATTTGGAATTCCCGATATCCTGTCCGGCGGTGTGGCACATCCCGCGAGACTGGCCAGCACCGATATTGTCAAAACAGTACGTTTCACTATTCCCCCACTTTTCAATAAAACCCACCCGCCGATAACATTGCGCGGTGCGTGACATTGCACAAGTATTCGGCGCAGCGTCATACACGACTATTTTTGACAAACGGCGCTAATATCCGTCGCATTTGACTGGCCGCTGGGGGTTGTAAATGGCGTTGCTGGTGACAGGGGATGATCGCGTTAGGTCGTACCTTGCGGGGC
>NZ_RZQL01000142.1 GCF_003997935.1 Mesorhizobium sp. M7A.F.Ca.US.006.01.1.1 | reverse complement strand
AGCGGGGTCGGAGGCTTGCCAACGCGCTGTTGGGTGGATTTCATCTCCTGAACGAATTTCATGGAAATCAGCTCATCGACAAGATCCGAACTGGCCTGCTTCATTGCGATTGTAGATGGCATTCATCAGTGAGCCAATGATGACCCGGGCGAGGTCCGGATGGTTCTCGAGTGTGTTGAGTCGACGTTGATGAGATGTCGATTTTGCCCGCTGCAACCTCGTCGGTCGCAAACTTCTGCCCGAGACGAGCGCGGCGTAGCTCATAGGACAGCCAGTGCGTTTCCCTGGATGCGGCCCCATAGATGCCCGAGAATGTCTCCGGTGTCATGTTGATGAAGCGGGCGACGTTTTCGCGGACAAATGCGCTTGGCGACGAGTCGCAATCCTGCAATCGGGTCGCAGTTTTGGTTCCGGAACCCATTGCGTCACGCCGCGCAGCAGTGGTTCGACGACGTCGTATGGAGTGGGTGTCGGCTGAACATGACACCGAGCTATCCGCTTGGCCTTCGGCGAATCGAAGCAATTCAGCACGAGCCCAGAGTCGGTGACATCGCCATATCTGTCCGCCCCGGTCGCAGGCCTTCTACCTTGCGGTTGTGCGCGGCTATCTCCCGCGAGGTCTGTGCGCCCGCGGAACCGGTCCGCTTTGGGAATTCCTAACTTCGCACAATCGATTCCGAGGGTAGGATCATCACAGCCTTCGTCGGCGGTGTGGTTCCTCCGGGCGATGGCTTCCTTCACTCCAGATACCCAGGTTCATATGACTCACGGTGGACGGGTTCAGGTCGACGGCATTCTCGGCCTTGCAAGGCCTATCCTCACTTTCATGCCTTGAAGCGCTGCATTCGCTTGGTTTCATCACCGGCGGTGTGGCCGCTGGCGCGATCGGCTGGAGCGGAAATCCGCTCGCCCTTTGGCAGCCCTGGCTTGCCTGGGTCGGGCAGCGCAGCGGGGCGAGGGCACATGTCTGTGCCACTCCTGTGGTCGAGGTCGAGGGCGTGAAGGTTGCGCCGCTGATCTTTTACGAGCAGCCCATCGATCGTCGTCCTTGCCATCCAAGAGGCGGGCCGCGCGAGCCTGGGCATCTCTGTTCGGTCTCTATCCAGCCCAATTGATCGTTGACAGAGGCGCTCTGGGAGCCTAGCGTATCCGACTGGTATAACAGGTATGCCACATGATCGGAGTTCTGATCAAACCGCGGAAGCTTTCGGAGGAGGTTGCAGCGCACCTCGAGCGGATGATCCGCAAGGGAGAGCTGGCCGAAGCCGACCGGCTCCCATCCGAGCGGGAACTCATGCGGCAGTTCGGGGTCGGGCGCCCTTCAATCCGCGAGGCCCTGCTGCATCTGAGCAAGATGGGGCTTGTCGAGGTGAAATCCGGCGAGCGCGCCCGCGTCACTCGGCCAACCCCCCAATTCGTGATCGACGCCCTCTCGGGGCCGGCGCGCCACATGATTTCGGCCCCTGGCGGGGTTCATGACTTCCAGAGCGCGCGTTTGTTTTTCGAAGTCGGGCTTGCCCGCAACGCCGCCATCAATGCCACGTCAGAGGATATTGAGGGCCTCAAGGAGGCGCTCGAAATCAACCGGCAGTCGATCGGGGACCTGACGCGCTTCGAGCGCACCGATGTGGACTTCCACTACGTGCTGGCGGTGATCACCCGCAATCGTATCTTCACAGCCATTCACGCGGCGTTGGCCGAATGGCTGCTGGAACAGCGGCGCACAACTTTGGCCAAAGGTGAAGACCGAAAGGCCTACGAGGCTCATCGCGAAATCTTTGATGCCGTCGCCGCGCGCGATCCAGACGCCTCCGAAGCGGCTATGCGCAGGCATCTGGAATATGTCTCCAGACGCTATCTTGAAATTGCGGGTGGCAAGGGATGAGCGGCTTCGTGGTCTGGGTCGATTTCCGCCTCAAGCCGGGTGCCCGGGGCAGATTCCGAGAGCTCGTGGACGCCAACGCGACCGCGTCGGTTCGCCGCGAAGCCGGCTGCCGCCGCTTTGATGTGACGCAGGCACGCGGCGAGCCCGACCGGGTCCTGCTCTACGAGATTTACGACAGCGAGGCTGCATTCAAGCTCCACTGCCGGACAGCCCATTTCGAGGAATTCAATTCGCAGAGCGCGCCGCTCGTCGACACCAAGCTGGTGACGATCTGCGACCTTGTTGTCGAAGCTTCGTCTTGAAGAACGCGTAGGCGCAATGCGCCCTTTGTGGGCGAACGGGAGGGAAGTTCATGTCGGAGCCAAGTCTCAAGGCGCTAGCGTCTCACAGACGCGTCAAGCTCGGGACCCTTGTCGCCGAGTTCGCGACGCCGGGGATAGGCCACATCCTGAAGTCCGCTGGCTGTGACTTCGCCTTTTTCGATATGGAGCATTCGGGCTTCAGCCTGGAAACGGTCAAGAGCGCGATCCGCTATTTCGAGGCGGCCGACCTGCCGGTTATGGTGCGTGTGCCATCGCAGGACTACCATTTCCTCGCCCGCGCCATGGATATGGGGGCCGAAGGATTAATCGCGCCGATGGTGAGTACCGTCGAGCAGGCGCAGCACATCATCAGTTCCATGAAATACCATCCGGCTGGCGCTCGCGGCGTGGCGCTGCAGATCGCGCATGACCGTTACCGTCCGGGCTCGGTTGCAGATAAGTTCGAGGCGGCCAACCAGCGCTCGGTGTTCATCTGCCTGATCGAGACCGCCGACGGCGTCAAGAACATCGACGGCATTGCGGGATTGGACGGCGTCGATTGTCTGTGGGTCGGTCACTTTGATCTGTCGGTCTCGCTCGGCATTCCCGGCGACTTCGCGCACCCGACCTTCATCGCCGCGATGGCCAAAATCGTTTCCGCCGCCAAAAGGCACAACAAGTCGCTCGGGCGCCTGGTGCCCAACGTCCAGCAGGGCCACGAGTTCTACGCACAAGGCTTCGACTTCATTTGTTATTCGGGCGACGTCTGGATACTGCACGACGCGATCGCCGACGCGGTCTCCAAAATCCGGGCCGGGTGCCAGTAAGAACGGAGGAGAGAATGGGCGACCTAAAGTTCAAGGTGGCGCTTTCCGGTGATTTCCGCATGCCGGACGGCTCGCTGACCTATCCCGACTTCGACCTGGAGCCTCTGCGCAAGGCGCCAGGCCTCGAGATGACATTCCTGGAATCGAATAACCCGCTTCGCGCCGACCAGCTTGAGGACTTCGATGCACTGATCCTTCTCACTCATCGCTTCGTTTCCACGAGTGTCCCCAAGAGCGGTCGGCTGGCCGTCGTTGCCCGCTTCGGCGTCGGCTACGATACTGTCGACGTCGAGGCCTGCACTGCCGCCGGCATCGCTCTGGTCATCACGCCCGATGGGGTAAGACGGCCGGTCGCCGTATCCGTCATCACCTTTATGTTGGCACTCACCGGCAAGCTGTTCACGAAGGACGCCCTCACCCGTAAGGGACCTCATGGCTTCCAGGAGCGCTCCCAACATATGGGTGTCGGGCTCGTGGGGCGTACGCTGGGGTCGCTCGGCATCGGCAACATAGGCGCCGAAGTTTTTCGCCTGGCAAAGCCCTTCGATATGAGATTCATCGCCCATGACCCATTTGCAGACAAGAAGGTCGCTGCCGAACTAGGCGTGGAGCTGGTCGGACTGGAAGATCTGTTTCGTCGCGCCGACGTGCTGTCGGTAAGTTGTCCGCTGACGCCTGACACGCGCCATCTCGTCAGTGCCGAGCGGCTCGCCCTGATGAAGCCTACTGCTTACCTGATCAATACAGCGCGCGGCCCGATCGTCGACCAGGAGGCGTTGGCACAAGCCCTGCGGGAGCGTCGTATCGCCGGCGCCGGTCTCGACGTGCTGGAGCAGGAGCCGCCGGATGCTGACGATGCAATCCTCAAACTCGACAACGTCATCCTTGCGCCGCACGCATTGTGCTGGACCGACCAGTGCTTTGCCGGCAACGGCGCTGCAGACGTCAAAGCGGTAATCGAGGTTCAACATGGTCGCGAGCCGCGCGGTGTGGTCAATCGCGAGGTGCTTTCGAGCGAGCGGTGGAAGGATAGGCTGGCCGTTTTCGCGGGCCGCTTCGGAAGCTAGGAGTGCGAGAATTTGGCGCGCCGCCGCGGCCATTGCGGGGGCCTTACGGGAGGAATGCTCGACCGCCGCGCCTGCGGACGAGTGAGCAAATGAGAAAACGGGAGGACCAAGCACTATGAACGATCGTGAAAAACGTGACTTTCAGGCCGGTCTCGAAGCAGAGGTCGACGCCTTCATGCGTGGCGAAACGACCCGCCGGAATTTCATAACCCGCTTCGGCCAGATGACCGGTATGTTGGCAGCGTCTGCACCCATTTTGGGTATGATGACCGATTGGGCGCTGGCGCAGCAGAAGCTCGAACTGGCCGACGCCACGTCGCCGCTGGGACAGGCGCAGGCCGCTGCGCTGAAAGCATCTAAGGAAGGACCGGCGGAGGGCTCCGCCTTCCGCGCGGTCGAGGCGGCCAAGGCGCATGCGGGCGTCACGATCAACATGACCTACGAGGCAGGCCTGCAGGCGCTCGATCCACGCAATTTCAGTGGGCCGATGTGGGAGCAGCTTACGGGCATGAAGTCGAATGTGGTCGAACTGTCGAATCCCGATCAATACTCCAAGGCGGTCGCCGAGCACATTGCCGGCTCAGGCGCCTATGACGTGCTCGACATCTCGCCAGCCTGGACACCGTCGCTCGCCGATGGCGGCGTCATCGCACCTCTCGACGACTATATCGCCAAATATATGAACCCTGCAGACCTCGAGGACTATCATCCTCTCTACAAGGCGCTGCCGACCTACAAGGGAAAGATCTGGGGCTTCTTCGACGACGGCGACATGTTCGCTCTCTACTACCGCAAGGACATCTTCGAGGATCCGAAGATGATGGAGGCCTACCAGACCAAGTTCAACGCGAAGCTCGGACCACCGAAGACCTGGGAGGAATATGCTCAGATCGCCCAATTCATCACCGACCAGATGGCACCGAAGGTTTATGGTGCAGGCCACTTCCGCAAGGCGGGCAGCCCGGGCAATCAGTTCGACTTTCTGCAGCAGTACCGTGCCAACGGCGGGAAACTGTTCGGCGACGACATGAAGGCCGGCTTGGTGTCGGATGCGGGCGTCAAGACGCTGACGAACATGCTCGCGGCCAACAAGGCCTCGATCCCCGGTAACAACGAGCTCGACGCCGTCTCCCTTTGGGCGGCATTCCTGACGGGGAAGGTTGCGATGATCTATTCCTGGCCTCCAAGCGGCCGGATGGCGGCGAACTATTCGCAATCCGCCACGGCGATCAACTTCATTCCCCAGTCGCAGATCGCTGGCAAGGTTGGCTATGCCGTCGTGCCGGGCAATCCGGAACATGCCACCGGCTACAACAAGGCGCTGTCGGCGGATTCGCCCAATCCGGAGGCGGCGTATCTGTTCATGCAGTGGGCCTGCTCGCCTCCCGTCTCACTGGCGCGCTGCATGTTGCCCTATGCGCTGCGCGACCCATACCGCATTTCGCATTTCAAGTCGGAGCTCTATGGAGCACTGTTCCCGAGCGCCAAGGAGTACCTGGCCAACCTCAACAACTCGGCGAATGTCGGCCTGCTCGACCCGATCATGCCAGGTGCGCAGGACTATTTCTTGAGCATCGATCGCATGTGCACCGCAGTGTGGGCTGGTGCGGATCCGAAAGCATCGCTGGAAACGGCGGCCGCCGAGTGGAACGAGACGACCGATCGGCTCGGGATGGAGTCGCAAAAGGCATTCTACACCGAGTTCCTGAAACTGCCCGGCGCCACCGCTGACAACACAGTGGAGAAGCTTGGCATGGCAGTCACCCTCTGAGACTCGCCTGGAGGGGAGCCGGGTTTCTAGCACCAGACCGGTGTTGCGGGCGCTTCGCTCGCAACACCCTGGCTCAACCGCGTGGCGATCTTTGGAATAAATCGATGCCGCACACCACCACGATCAGTCGCATGACGACCACCGGCGCCCCGCCTCGGCTTTCGACCCTCGCACAGTGGGCGGACCGCCACTTCAAATGGCTTCTGGTCGCGCCCGCGGTGCTGTTGATACTGGCGCTGTCGATCTATCCGCTGCTGTTCTCACTGGTCGTGTCCTTCATCAACTACGACTTCCAGGTGCCGGGCCACGCCTTTGTCGGCTTGAAAAACTTCGAGCGGGTGGTGTTCGATCCCGTGGCACGGTGGTCGCTCTTGCTGACGGCCTGCCTGTCGAGCATCAGCGTCGCCATCGAATTCGTGCTGGGCCTTCTGGTGGCGCTCACCATGGTGCGCAGCTTTCCGGGGCGCGGTGTCGTCATGTCGATCCTGATCGTGCCGCTTTTCATCAGCCCGGTGATAGTCGGCCAAGCGTGGACGCTGCTGCTTCAGCGGCCTTTCGGGCCAACCAACTACATCCTGACGCAACTGTTGGGGCAGGAGGTGACGATCGGCTGGATGACCGAGCGCCCATGGCTTTATGTCTCGCTGATCATCTCTGATGTCTGGCAGTGGACTCCGTTCATGTTTGTCGTCCTGCTCGCCGGGCTTACCGCAATCCCTCCGAACCTCTACGAGGCGGCGGAACTCGACGGCGTCAATGCCTGGCAGGCCTTCTGGGCGATCACGCTGCCGCATCTCGGGTCTATGATGCTGCTGGCGTTGACCTTCCGCCTGCTTGACGCCATCCGAATGTTCGATACCATTTTTATCATGACCGGCGGCGGCCCGGGTACGCAATCCTACACGGCTTCCTACTATCTCTACACGGTCGGCTTCACCCAGTTTCATCTGTCGCAGGCGACGGCCGGAAGCTGGCTATTCCTGATTTTCACCGCGCTGGTAGTGACGCTGCTGGTGCGGCGGCTCTTGAAGGTGGAGCCGGTCTGATGGCCGCCGTCGCGCCCGCCCGCCGCAGGAAACGCCGGTCGGTGCCGATCGGTCGCATGCTGCTGCTCGGCTTCTTCCTCGTGTTCGTGCTGTGGCCCCTCTACTGGATGTTCAACACCTCGATCAAGCCGAGCGACGACTACCTCACCGTGCCGCCCGTCTGGTTCCCTACCGAGCCGACCCTTGTACACTACAAAGCTGCGCTGTTCGCTTATCGCGGCCTCGACGGGCTCATCAACAGTCTGATCATTTCGCTGTCGGCCACGGTGCTTTCAGCGTTGTTGGGCACGCTGATGGCTTATAGTCTGGCGCGCTACAACACGGGCGGCCAGCACCTGTCTTTCTGGGTGCTGTCACAGCGCTTCCTGCCACCGATCGGCATCGTCCTGCCGGTATTCCTTATCTATCGTGGCGTCGGGCTGTACGACACCCATATTGGCCTGATCATCGCCTACACGGTCTTCACGCTGCCGGTGTCGGTGTGGATGATGTTCGCGTATTTCCGCGGCATGCCGAAGTCGATGGAGGAGGCGGCCCTGGTCGATGGCTGCACGCGTTGGGAGGCGTTCTGGCGTGTTGCCGTGCCGCTTGCCGCCCCGGGCATCGTCGCGGCGGCCGTCTTCGCTTTCATCGCTTGCTGGACGGAGTTCTTCTTCGCGCTCATTTTGACCAGTCGAACTGCGTTCACGCTGCCAACCGTATTCCGCTCCTTCATCGGCTTCCAGGGCGCGCAATATGGTGAAGCGGCGGCCCTGGCCATTGTTTCCCTCGTGCCATCCATCGCTCTGGGAGTCCTTGCTCAACGACATCTCGTGCGCGGGCTGACGCTCGGCGCCGTTCGCGGATAGAAAGAGGCAGGCATGGCTGAAGTCAGGATCACCGGCTTGCACAAGCGCTACGGCGCCTTCCATGCGGTGCGCGGCATTGACCTCCACATTCGCGACGGTGAGTTCACCGTTCTGGTCGGCCCCTCCGGATGCGGCAAGAGTACCCTTTTGAGGACGATTGCAGGACTGGAGGAGAGTTCGCAAGGCACGATCGAGATTGGCGGCGAGGTGGTCAATGACTTGCGGCCGCGCGATCGTGACGTGGCGATGGTGTTTCAAGACTATGCGCTCTATCCACATATGAGCGTGGCGAAGAACATCGGCTTCGGTCTCAAGGCGCGCAAGATGCCGAAGCCCGAGGTAGAGGCGCGCGTTGCCGAGGCTGCGCGTATGCTCGGCATCATCCCCTTGCTCGGGCGATTTCCACGCCAGTTATCCGGTGGGCAGCGTCAGCGCGTCGCCATCGGCCGCGCCATAGTCCGCAACCCCCGCATCTTTCTGTTCGACGAGCCGCTGTCCAATCTGGATGCCCAGCTTCGCGACGAAATGCGCGGCGAGATCAAGCGCCTTCACCAGGACATCGCCACGACGATGATCTACGTCACCCATGACCAGATCGAGGCGATGACACTGGCTGACCGCATCGTGCTGATGCGCGACGGGTTGATCGAGCAGCAGGGCGCGCCACTCGAACTGTTCGAGCGCCCCGCCTCGATCTTCGTCGCGGGCTTTCTCGGTTCCCCACGCATGAGCTTCCTGCCGGGCACGCTGGCTTTGGACGGGAGCGCCGCCGCCATCCGGCTGGCCGATGGTCTGCTGCCGATCGCCCCCGGGCGGACTCTAAATGGCGCTATAGATGGGCAGTCGGTGCTGCTCGGGCTGCGCCCGGAACATCTGACACGCGCGCACGCTGCTACCCCCGAGCCGGGCACGCTGCGCTATGATGCAACCATCGACCTGCTGCAGCCGACTGGCTCGCGCAGCTATGCGATCTTCCGCCTTGCCGGCGCGCCAGTGGTGGCGGAGCTTCAGGCGCACGACGTCAGCCGTCCCGGCGAGAGACTGCCGATCGACATCAACATGAACCGGGCGTCGATTTTTGACGCTGCGACGGAGCAAGCAATTTGACCTTGGCAGCATCTCGAGCCATCCGCTTGTGTGGAACCGAACAGGTCGAGCCACCCTTGCGCACACTTCGCGCGGGACCGTTGTCGGTCGACTTCGACAATGGGGCGTTACGCTACATCCGCCTTGACGGAATTGAGATCCTGCGCGGAATCTCGTTCCTTGTGCGGGACGAAAATTGGGGAACCGCTACAGCCGTTCTCGATGATCTCCACATCGATGAAGGGCTGGATGTGTTCAGCGTCGCATACCGTGCAACATGTTCCGCAACATCCGGTCGCCTGGTTTATCAGGTACGGATCTCGGGCAGTAGTGATGGTGCGCTGGCTTTTGCGGCCGAGGCAGAGCCCGAGACTGACCTTTTGACGAATCGGACCGGCTTCATCGTCCTTCATCCGATCGAAGCCTTGGCGGGCAAGCCGGTAAAGGTGCTGCATGAGGATGGTCATGATGAGCTATCGCTCTTTCCGGACCACATCGACCCTAAATGTCCGTTCACCGATATCCGGGCGTTGTCGCATGAGATCGCGCCTGGGATCTGGGCCACATGCACCATGGACGGTGATGCCTTCGAGATGGAGGATCAACGCAATTGGTCTGACGCTTCCTATAAAACCTATGTCCGCCCTCTGCGTCGCCCGTGGCCTTACCGACTGCCCAAGGGCCAGAAATTCACCCAGGTCGTCCGGCTTCACGTGTCAGGAACGCTTCGTGCCGGGGCGTCTGAAAACCGCAATCCACTCATCAACCTGACGATCGGCAGACCCGTCGGCCAAGTGCCTCGCGTTGGCGTCGGCGTTGCTGGCGACGAGGCAAGGCACGCGCTTGAATCCCCCGAGCTTCTACGACGAATGGCTCCGCAGTGGATGGTCTGCCAAGTCGATCTCCGATTCGGACACGGCCAAGATGAACTCGAAAGCTACGCCGCGCTTGCACGGCTGACCGGCGCAGGCGTGGTCCTCGAGATCATCACCAAGGGCACGCTCGACCCATTCGGCGAATTGGCGCCCGTCGCTGATGCGGTCCATACAATCGGCCTCAAACTGGAAGCTGTCTCCGTCTTTCCGGCGCAGGACATGAAATCCGTTCAGCCGGGAGCACCGCGGCCGGTCATGCCCAGCTTCCACGAATGCTACTCCGCCGCTCGCCGGGCTTTCCCGGGGATCGGGCTGGGCGGAGGCATGGCCGCTTACTTCACCGAACTCAATCGCAAGCGTCCGCCAGCCGAAGCGCTCGACTACGTGACCTTCACCACCTGTCCAAGCGTGCACGCGGCGGATGATATTTCGGTGATGGAAACGCTTCAGGCTATCCCTCATCAGATACGCTCGGCACATGCTTTCACGGGCGACCGCGTGCCGCTGCGCATAGGTCCCAGTCAGCTCGGCTGCCGCGAGAACCCCTACGGAAAGGGCACCGCGCCGAACAAAGCGAACGCCCGCATATGTCTGAGCCGCATCGATCCGCGGCAGCGCGGGCTGTTCAATGCGGCATGGACGCTCGGCTATTTCGCGGCCTGCGCTCGCGAAGGGGTCGAGGCCGTCGCGGTAGGGGACTTCACCGGCCCCTTTGGCCATATCCACAGGAAGGCTGATTTCGTCCAGCCATGGTATGACCAGCAGGACGGCCGAACGGTCTATCCCGCTTTCCATGTCATGGCGGGTCTCTCAGGCTCGGCGGAGCCACCCTGCTGTCCGTAGGAACTTCCGGCGCTGACGCCATTGCGACGATCGCAGCTGAAAAAGATTGGCGCGTGACACTGTGGGTCGCCAACCTCACCTCCAAGGCGCAATCTGTGAAACTTCCGGATGCGCCGAGCAGTGCCCGTATAGCTCTTCTTGGCGCCGAGCAGTTCGAACGGGCGGCAACCGATCCCAACTTCATGGAAAGTACCGCAAGACCGCTGGATGACCAATTCATCTCGCTTGACGCTTACGCCGTCGCGCGAGTTGATCTCGACCTACCATTTTCGACCTAGAGCCCGATGTGCGCTGAGGTTGAGAGTTGAGCCCAGCGTCATGCGCAGCCGCATCAATCGCTCTGGCCCGAAGCGGGTGACACAGATCGTCAGGCGTCACTGGCCAGGGGAGTGTCGACGCACCTTGTCCCAGGCCGCCAAGATTCGCTGCTTGCATCCGCGTGCGGCATCGTCGACCGTCGGGAATCACATAGACGCATTTTCATGCGGTCGCCCGCCTTGATCCGCCGTCGAGGAGTTCCTGAAGGTCCTCTTTTGGCACCGGTCTTGAAAGCAAAAAGCCTTGTAGCTGGTCGCAGCCGAGCTTGCGCAGATAATTGCACTGGCTCTCGGTCTCGACCCCTTCCGCTGTGGTGCTGAGGCCAGTCGCGCGAGCCAGGTCGATAATCGCCTGAACGATGGCCTCGTCACCGTTCGAGCCGCCAAAGCCCTGCACGAAGCTTCGGTCGATCTTGATCCTGTCCACTTCCAGGCTCTGCAGTCGGCCCAATGAGGAAAATCCCGTACCGAAATCGTCAAGCGCAAAGCGCACCCCGACACTGCGCAACGCTGCCATGTTCTGCTGGCATTCGGTGGGGCGCTGGGAGAGCGTGCTTTCCGTAACCTCCAGCTCGAGCCGCCGTGGATCCATTTGCGTTTCCAACAAGATGCTCGTCACTTTCATGGCAAAGCTCGGATTGTTCAGCTGCAACCCCGATACGTTCACTGCCAGGGTCTCGATCGGCCAAAGCACCGCGTCAAGGCAGGCCTGGCGCAGAACCAGCTCGCCTAGAACTTCGATGAGCCCCGTTTCCTCTGCCAATGGTACGAACAAGTCAGGGGCGACCCAACCGCGCTCTGCGTCCGACCAGCGCGCGAGGGCTTCGACGCCCGTCATCCTGTTGGTGTCGGCGGTGTAAAGCGGCTGATAATGCACCCGGATGTGGCCGGGCGTTTGCAGCGCCTTGCGCAGGTCCTGTTCGAGACCCTTACGCTTTGCCAGCGTCTGGTCCATCTCGGGTTCAAACAGAGCATAGCCGCTGCGACCGCCGGCTTTGGCGTGATACAGGGCGAGGTCGGCTTTCCGCACCAACTCGACCTGGTCCACCCCGTCCCTGGGAGCAAGAGCTACGCCGACGCTCACCCCGACAAAAACCTGAACTCCGGCGACCTCGAACGGCCGGCGCGCGGACTCGATCAAGTGCTCGCACAATGTTTTGACCTCATTCTCGCCTGCGACCGCGCGCTGGATGATAATGAATTCGTCACCGCCCAGGCGCGCCACCGTGTCAACCTCCACGGTCAGCCGCCTCAGCCGGTCTGCGAACTCCCTGAGCAACTCGTCGCCGGCAGGGTGGCCAAAGCTGTCATTGACCTGCTTGAACCGGTCGAGGTCAAGATAGAGGATCGCGAGCTGCTCGCCCGTCGCGGGCAGCAGTGTCAGCGCATCAGCCAAACGACTGTTGAAATGGCCGCGACTGTGCAGCCCTGTAAGCAGGTCGTAGTGGGCCAGGTGATAGATGTGATTCTCGGTCTCAATCAGCCTCAAAGTCCGCCGGCGCAAAGCGGCCAGAGCTACAATAATTCCGCCAAGTACCAGTCCGAACACCACCACGAGTGTTGGCACCAGTTGAAAAAGGACAAACGCCCCGGGCCGATATGGCTGCCACACAAAGAAGCCGACAGTCGAACCAGAGCGACCGACAAGGGGATAGGACGCCTCTTCAGGGCTAAGCATGTTTGACCAGGAGAAGTGTGCGTCGTCGAGGAGATAGTCTTGGCGCAAGGAGGCAAGCAGACTGCCGTCCAGATAGCGAACGGCAACGTGTAGGAATTCCTGACCTGGTACTTGTGCAATGTGGCCGCTGTCGGAAACGACTGGCTTGATGCTGACAATGGCAGGATGGCCGGAGATGACGACCATGTCGGAAGCACCTATCGTGAGCACCTGCTCGGTGACGCCGTCGGTGTCCCCCTGTTTCAGCCCCGCCCTGAGTTTCTCCACGAGAGGCGCAGTGGTCGGGCGTATGGATTGGTAGCTCGCCGGATCCACCGCCGATCCATCGGCGAATGCGTAGACGGGCGCGTCCTTCGGATCGAGAATGTAGACCTCATCGTGGCCGAAATACGTGTGCATCCAGGTGCCGAGATTGGTGTCGACCCATTTGGCATCCTGGCTCCGCAGGGCGCTGACCGCGTCGTCCCAGACGGTGACGCTCTCCTGATCGTGGGCTATTCCGCTCTCCAGCTTGGATATGATCAAGGCGACCAAGCTTTTCTGCCGTGACACGGCAACACCATCGGACTGGGTCGCCGACCACAGCAAAAGGCCTGTGGTGAGGGTCGCAACAAGCAGCGTCACGACAATGATGGGCAAAGCAGTTCGCTTGAAAAAAAGGCGACGTGTTGGTTCGCCGAAATGCCGGAGCAGCGTCATGAGGCTGCTTTACGCTAAGAAAACTGCTGGACCGTTAAAGGCGCGGCATCAGGCAAGCTGCACGTTTGAAAAGGCCAGTTCGATAACCCGGCGTTGAACTGCCAAGGAACAAATTCGCCGCGCGCGCGTTCGAGAGCGGCCTTTGCGGGGACTGAACACGAATGCTACTCGCTTTGGGGAACGCGCTCTCGACGACGGTTATGGCCGGCAGAAGTGGGGGTGCGGAAATTTTCGGCGTGGTCGATCTCAGCACTAAAGCCGAGGTAAGGATCAACGCGATGAATTTGGGAATGGCAATTCAGTTCGTGGCCAATGCCTCGGTGCTCGGTTACGATGTCCGTTCGGCGATGGTCTTCTACGGCGAACCGGGAACGCCAAGCCTCAGGGCAAATGACTGCGATCGATTGTGGACGCAATTTGGTGCCGCGCTCCTTCGCCCATAACGCCGGACGCTTTTGGCTATCTTCAGCTGTCTGGAGCTAACAGCCCATGCCGCGCCACCGGACCGTCGGATCATGAGATCTGAGAGACCTGACGAGAAATTTGCTTTCGGTCACTTCACCGGCACGCAGAGCCGGTCGGGCACTTTGGGGACAAGGGTGGCGGTGGGTTTGCCGATGCAAGTGCAGTGTGCTCGAGCCAATTCGCGACTGGGCGCCGGTTGAACCGCTCGGCCTGCCTGCCTTACCGCGCGAGGCATGACCTTACCCCACGGCCAACCATTTGCGCGATTGGGCAAACGCCGTGAAGGCCTTGGCGTCCATTGGGCGGCCAAAAACATAGCCCTGCAGAATATCGCAACCAAGCTCCTTCAGGATGCGCGCGTGATCATTCGTCTCGACACCCTCGGCAATGACTTCGATGCCGAGCGATTTGCCGATCTCAATGATCGACGAGACCAGCTGACGCTGCGGGATCGACTGGGTGACGGGCGTGATCAGTTGGCGGTCGATCTTGAGCCGGCGCGGCTGCAGCTTGAGCAGGGACACGATCGAGGCATGGCCGGTGCCGAAGTCATCGATTTCGATGTCGATGCCGAGTTCCTTAATGTGCTCCAGGTTCCAGGTGACCAGGTCGTCATTCTCATCGAGGAAGATGGACTCAACCAGCTCAAACGACACCGTGCCCTTCCTGATGGCAAGCTTGCGCAAGCCATCGATCAGATCCTTGTCCTCCAACCGCTTGGCGGAGACATTGACCGAGACGTGCGGGATCTTGAGACCGCTGTTCGACCATTGGTCGAAACTCTCAAGCGCCTGTTCCAGGACAGCGCGATCGATGATTGCCACGACGTTGAGTTCTTCGGCCACTTTGAGATAGCTTTGTGGGGCCAGGATGCCGCGTTCGGGATGCTTCCAACGCGACAACGCCTCGACCCCGACGATCTCAAGTGTCCTGGCGTCGAACTGCGGCTGATAGTATGTTGTGAATTCGGCGCGCTCCAACCCGCCCAGGATTTCGTCGGCAATTTGCTTGGTCCGCACGATCTCGCTTTGCAGCTCTTCGTCAAAGAATTCGTGTCGGTTGCGACCGCTTCCTTTCGCCCGGTAAAGAGCGAGGTCGGCGTTGACGAGCAGTTGCTTGGCGTCGGTTCCGGCGGCAATTCCGATGCTCACCCCGAACCGGCACGGGTTGCCCTGAAAATCGACCGGTCGGCGCATCTGCGTGATGATGCGGTCGCCGAGCGCGGAAAGTTGCTTGTCATCACGTCCATGGCTCACCACGACGAACTCATCACCGCCGATGCGTGCAACAGAATCACCGGGACCCGTGTTGACCTTGATGACCTTGGAGGCGTGCACCAGCATGGCGTCACCGGCTGCGTGGCCGAGTGTATCGTTGATCTGCTTGAAGCGGTCGAGGTCCAGATGCAGCAGCGCTGTGCGGGTCCCCGTTACGCTTTTTTCGGCAAGCAACTCATCGAGATAGCGGCGGTTGGGCAGGCCGGTCAGCGGGTCGTGCAGCGCAACATGCTCTACATGCGCCTTTGCGACCTTGAGTTCGGCATTTTTCGATTCCGACAGCTGGCGCTCTCGAATGAGCGTCTCATTGAGCAGCACGTCGCTGGTGACGTCCCACTCGGCGCCGATCATCTTCGGCGTGCCGCCGATGTCCTGGAAGAAGGCTGCGCGCGTGCGCACGTGGCGCGTGGTACCGTCCGCTAGCAGGACTCGGTATTGCGAAGAATACGGTCCCTCCCTCTCGGCGGCCGCGTCGAACTCCTGGCGCGCCCTGTCGAAATCTTCGGGATGAATAGCCATCGCCCAGTCTTCATAACCGCGCGGTTTGCCATCGGCTGGCTTGCCGTAGATCTGGTTGACGCGGTCGTCCCATAGCAGTTCTTTTGTGGCCAGGTCGTGCTCCCACACGCCAATTCCAGAAGCTTCCAGGGCCAACTCAAGGCGGCCAGACAGACGTCTGAGCTCGGCATAGTTTTTCTGTCGTTCGCCGAACAGTCGCCCGGCCACCAGGATCGGCAGCACCACCAGCGCGCCGGCAAAGGCTATGAGCCCCCGCAACATCCACGCATTGTTCGGAATGGCCGGCCAGCCTCCCTTCGGTATAGCCGAAATCAGCCAGGAGCCCGAAGGCAGTTGCACATCGGCCGACACCGGCTTGCCGGCGAGGACATTGTCTCCCCCGAAGAATTTTTTGCCGCCACCGCCAAGCGCGTCGGTCCCCGTCAGGGCGACATCAATATCAATCCCGGGGTCATTCAAGCCGCTCGCCGCGTAAAGCTGATCGACATCGATGACAGCGGAGAGGATGCCCCAGAATCGGCTGCCGCCGCCCGCCGTCGGCACAAAGACGGGAATGCGCCCGACAAAGCCTCGCCCTCCCTGGGCCAGGTCGACGGGGCCTGCCAACACAAGAACGCCGAGGTCTCGCGCGCGAAGCGCCGCCGTCCGTTGCGCCTCGCTCTTGCGGTAATCGAGCCCGATCGCCTTCTGGTTGCCTTCCATCGGGTACATCAGCGAGATGACGAGATCGGGCGCACCGGCGATGTTGCGCAGTTGCGATCTCTGTCGGAACAGGTTGCTTGCCAGGGACGCAAATCTCTGCTGTCCCATGTACGGCTCTGTAACTATGGCCGAGACGAGGCCCTGAACAAGCTGGAGATTACCGTTTACATTGCCTTCGAGCTTGGCCCTTATGATGTTGACCTTGGCCTGGACTTCGGCGCGCGCGAGTTGATCGGACACTTTCGTGTTCTGCAAGTCCGCAAGGACCGCGCAGATCACAAGCACGGCCAACGCAATTGCCGCCGGCAAGTTGGCGGTCGAAAAAACCGCCTTTCTTGCACCATCAAAGTCAAAATCCGTTCTGCCCGACCGGCTCAATTGCGTTTCCTTGACAAAAAGCCCATCGGCCAACGTAGGATGAACTGTTTAAATTTGGACTTCCAATCTGCATAAAAGCTTCTGGTCTGTGCCACCAAGTTTCGAAAGGCTGCGCTTGGGCGCTGCGCGTAGTACCGTTGGGCCTGTGCCGGCCAGTCCTGCTGCGCCGAACAGCAGGGTCGTCCTGCTCGGGCGGAAGAAGGGTAGGGAAAGCGAGACGGACAGCCTGGGAGAGGGGAGGGGCGAGATCGACATCAGGAAGATGGATTAGCCTACTACATGCTGTCATCGCTGGTTCGCACCGGGTCATCCGTCCATCTTCTGCTATGATCCCGACGCCGTGACGTTCGTCACGGCTCTTACCCACAGCCCTGACGCATCCTGGCCAGTGAGCTCTAAATTGGCCGCGCTTAACGATCCGGCTCGAACCAACTTGTCGTGCTGCCGCAAGGGTGCGTTACCCTGATCCATTCGCCGATGTCAGGCTCTTCGGCGTACGGGATGGTTACTGGTCCCCACGTCTTCGCAGCTTCAACAACATTTTCGGCCTGAACCTCGGCACGTTCCACAGCTTTGCCGTCGCGTATCAGCTCGACGGTGAAACTCTGCATAGATCGCACTCCTGTCGCGCAATCATATCCCAACCTCTACCCGAAAGGAAAAATCTGTTTTTTCGAAAGGAAATAGCTTCCCAAGGTCCTCGCGGCACAAAGCAGCTATTCGCAACAAAAGGGGCCTAGGTGGCCCAACGATGAAACGCATTTTGCTTTTCTTGTGCGGCGAAAGCATGATGGAGCGGGTGGCTAACAGCCGATAAATTTTGCCAACACATTGATTTCAAATCATAATTTCATGTTCCATAATGTATGTTATGCGACTTCTGGATGTAGCAGTTATATAAAGATGCGACACTTGAGCAATTTAGAGATGCGACAGTCCCCGACTTTCACAGCTCATGCTCTGGCCAACTCGAAGCTGGAAAGGAAGGCTGACGACTTCACACTGCCTGGCGTGAGACCGGGCGTATTGCGGAGCCGGCATGCCTTTGATCACCTTGTCGCAAAAAAGAGCTGCATCGTCTTGAAGCCATCCAGAAGATCCGCGACCGGCGGCTGAGCGTCCAGGCGGCGGAGCTTCTTCATCTCAGCCGCAGTCAGGTTCACCGGCTGTTGCAAGCCTATGACCAGGACGGCGCCGGCGGGCTGGTGTCGAAGGAGCGCGGCCGACCGAGCAATCGGCGCCATGATGAGGAGCCGCCGCCGCCGGCCGCGCCACCATACAGCGTTTCGGTCGCTTCGGTGTTGTATGCTATCCCCTGCTTGGGATGCAGCTCCAGGTCAAGAACTGCGGACTGTGACATTGACCACGGGGACCAGCGGCAACGGTTCGCCGTCTTTGCCGGTGAGTTCCGATTCGAACTTCTGGGTGCGGATGATTTCCTCGACCTGGCTGGTGAAATCGTCATGGCGCGCATCTTCGCCACGTTCTCTATCTTCACCTCGCCCTGATACGCAAAGGGCTTGGCCTCATAGAGCGGGTGCGCGTCGACCCATTCGAAGTACTCGCAACATGCCGTCCACAGCTTCTCTGGATCGATGATGATCGGGCTGCGGCCGTGTGAGCTACGGGCCTTCCAAAATTGGTTTCCTGCGGGTGCGGGCATTTGCGAAAATTTCGACGCTTTTACAAAGTTAACCAGCGGCCGGATTCGTACGGTTTTGTGACTTGCTGGATTGCCGATCACATGGTTTTTTTCGCACATCGTTGTGTGGGAGTGCGGGCGTGGGCGACGATCAGAAGGACGGTGTTCGGGTAGAACACATAGACGGCCAATGGGCGGTGCAGATCATCGAGGATGGCCTGACCACCCAACAGCTTTTCGACAACGAGGAATTTGCGAGGAGTTTCGCAGCCGGTCAAATCATCCGGCTCAACCTTAACCGGTCCGGCCAAAGCCAAAGCGGCCATGAGGTGGATGGCCCGCGAAACCATTCGTAAACCATGCCAACACGGTAAATATTTTATGTCGAACCGATCCGGTTGCAGGAGGTTTTGGGCGGGTCTGCAACAAAGAGGCCCAGCCAATCCCTGCACCGCTTACCCATCTCGCCCGCCCTGTTGATCTCCTTCGGGATTGCCTGCGGAATTTGCGTCTGGGCGACATCGGATAAGCCAGTGAGCTTCTTTCAAGCCCAGGCGTCCCCGCAGCTGGAAATGCGCGGGACAGTCGGTAACCTTCAATAGATGGACGATCGTCGATGCTACCGGCGGGCCGGTGCTG
>NZ_RZQL01000141.1 GCF_003997935.1 Mesorhizobium sp. M7A.F.Ca.US.006.01.1.1 | reverse complement strand
GATCCGACCTATGTCCGCGCCGATGCCGATCTCGAGGCGACGATCCCACAGATCGCCGAGGGCACTTATTCCAATGCCGGCCAGTCCTGCTGCTCGGTCGAGCGCATCTATGTCGACGAGGCGATCCATGGCCGCTTCGTCGAAGCCTTGGTCGCCGAGACGGCGAAATGGACCATCGGCCACCCCATCGGCGAAAAGCCGATGGTCGGCCCGGTGGTGCGGGCGAGTGCCGCCGACACGATCCGCGATCTCACCGACAGCGCGGTGCGCGCAGGGGCCCAGCGCCTGATGCCGCGAGACGGCACCCTCAAGGCCTCCGGTCTCGGCGCTGCCTATGTCGCGCCGGAAGTGCTGGTCGGTGTCGACCACAGCATGCGGATCATGCGCGACGAGTTGTTCGGGCCGGTGGCCTGTATCCAGTCGGTCGGCAGCGATGACGAGGCGATCGGCCTGATGAACGACAGCGATTTCGGCCTCAGCGCCTCGATCTGGACCACGGATATCGACCGCGGCGTGGCGCTGCTCGACGAGGTCGAGGCCGGCACGGTCTATCTCAACCGCTGCGACCACGCCGATTTGCACCTGCCCTGGGGCGGCATCAAGAATTCCGGCCTCGGCCGCACCAATGGCCGCGCCGGCCTGGTGGAGGCGACAGCGGCCAAGGCCTATCATGTCCGCTCCGTCATCGGCTGATCCGGAGGACGGCCCGGTGAGCACCGCGAGCCTTGCAGGGCTTGATGAGAGAGCAGTCGCCGCGCTGGCCGCCGCCAGTGTCGAGCGGCTGCGGATCGAGGCGGCGAGCCCCTATCTGCTGATCGCCGAACATGCCGGCAATCTGGTGCCCGCGCCATGGTCTGATCTCGGCCTCGCAGCACCCTATCTCGGCACGCATTTCGCGGTCGACATCGGCATCGATGCCTTGACGCGCCGGCTGTCGCAGACATTGCGGGCGCCGGCCGTGGTCGCGCATTATTCGCGGCTGTTCCTCGACTACAACAGGCCTGCCGGCGAATGGGATTTCATGCGCCCGGATCTCGGCGGCATTCCGGTGCCCGGCAATCTCGCGCCCGATGCAGTCGATGTCAGGCTGCGCAAGATGATCGCCTGGGCGCCGGTCGAACAGGCTGTTGTCGAGGCCGCGGCGGGCCGGCAGGCGCTGATCTCCGTACATTCCTTCACCCCGGTGATGGGCGGCGTCAGGCGCAATGTCGACATCGGCGTGCTGTGGCGGGAGCTATCTCCCTTCGTCACCTCGGTGTTGAAAACGCTTGGCGCGCGTGGTGCCGAGGCCGGGTTGAGGATCGGCGACAACGAGCCGTATGACTGGCGTCAGGCCGTCGGCTACACGCTGAACCGGCACGGGTTGGAGCAGGGCAGGCCGTGCCTCTATCTCGAAGCCCGCAACGACCTGCTTTCCGATCCGGAAACATTCGAGCTCGTCAGCCGCACCCTGGAGGATGTCTTTGCCACTGTCGCGATGTCGCTATGGCCGAAGCCAGCCATAGCCGTCTAAAGGCTGGACGCCCCAAGGCCGCCCGGCTAGAGCTTGTCGAATTGGAAACACGACAGCCAAGGGCGCGGGTGATGCAGGGCAATGTGGGCAGCAAGATCCGCGATGCGCGCAAAGAGCAGAACATCACGCTGCGCGATCTCAGCGAACGCTCGGGCCTTTCGGTTTCGCAATTGTCGAAACTGGAGAACGGCAAAGCCCGGCTGACGGTCGACGTCGCGCTGATGATCGCCGGCGTGCTGCATGTGCCGGTGGCCTCGTTCCTGTTCAGCCCGAAGCCGGGCATGCAGGCGCGGCGCTCGATCACGCGCGCCGGCAGCGGCATCCTGCACCAGGGCAACGCGATGGAATTCGAGGTCCTGTGCAGCGATTTTCGCGACAAGACCAACATTTTCTGGCGTGTCACGCTGCGCGCGAAGAGTTTTGAGGAGAACGGTGGCTGGCGCAGCCATTCGGGCGAGGAGTTCATCCATGTGCTGAGCGGCAGCCTGGAACTGCACACGATCCATTATGATCCAACCGTGCTGCAGCCGGGCGACAGCATCCTGTTCGATGGCGAAATGCAGCACGCCTATATCGCGCTGGGCGAAGAGCCGGTGATCATGCTGATGTCGAACACGGTGCCGCGCGACGGGCTGCCGGCCGGCGCCGGGGTCTGATCCCGGCCTGACTGGAATCCGGGCCCGAAAGTTTGGCGCCTCTCAAGAATATTTTCTAAAATGGAAAAAAATACTTGTTATGGAAAAGTCGGGGGTCTAGCATCGTGTTGACCGGCCGACAGGAGAAATAGCCATCGGCCGGATGGGAGATGGAACCGATGCTGTCGGTTGAGGCAGTCAGCAAAACCTTTGGCGGCGTGCAGGCGTTGCGCAGTGCCTCGCTGGCCTGCGAGGCCGGCGAAATCCTCGGCCTGATCGGCCCCAATGGCGCCGGGAAATCCACTCTGGTCAACGTCATCTCCGGCGTGCTCAAGCCGGACACCGGCAGTGTGAGGCTGGCGGGCAAGGAGATCACCGGCCACGGTCCTGAGCATTGCGCGCGGGCCGGCGTCGCGCGTACGTTCCAGACCATCCGGCTGTTCAAGGATTTGACCGTCCGGCAAAATGTCGAGGTCGCCCATATCACCTGCCAGGCGGTTCGGCCGGAAGCGGCGGCACGCATCGGCGTCGATCAACTGCTTGCCCAATATCAACTGGATGGCTTCGCCGACGTTCCGGCCGGCACGCTGTCCTATGGCAGCCAGCGCCGGCTCGAAATCGCCCGCGCGCTGGCATTGGGCCCATCGTTGCTGCTGCTCGACGAGCCGGCGGCCGGCCTCAACGAAGGCGAGTCCGAGACATTGGCGGTAGCGATCGAGGGCATTCGCAGGGATGTCGGCTGCGCGACCATCGTCATCGATCACGATTTGCGATTCATCAACCGGCTTTGCGACCGGCTCTGCGTCATGGATCAGGGCCAGGTGATCGCGTCCGGGCAAACCGAAGCGGTGTGGCGCGATCCGCGCGTCATCGAGGTTTATGTCGGGCAGTCCGAGACATCGTGACGGCGCCCTAAACGCCAACAACAAGGGAGAAGGAGGGGTCAAATGGAGAAGATGATTTTGGGGGCCGCGGTCGTGGCGGCGGGGCTTTTGCAGGCGACGCATGCCGGTGCCGCCGATCTGAAGATCGGGCTCGCGGTGGCGATGACCGGCACCTACGCACCCTACAGCGAGGCCGAAGGGGCGCGCTGCATGGCCGACAAATTGAACAAGGCCGCAGGCGCCGGCGATCCCAAGGTCGAGCTGATGATCGAGGACAACCGCTCCGATCCGCAGCTTTCGGTGTCGCTCGGCCAGAAATTCCTCGATGCCGGCGCCCAGGTCATCACCGGCGTGCCGTTCCCGGATGCGCTGATCCCGACAGCGCAGATCGCCGCGCCCTATGGTGCCACCGTATTCTCGGCGCCGAACACGCAGCTTGAGATGCAGCAGGCCGGCCTCGACAATTTCATTGCCGGCGCGGTGCCGGATCCGATCAATGCGGCAGCGACCGCCAATGCGCTCTACGGCAAGGGCGCGCGCACCGTGGCGCTGATGGTCTCGCCCGATGCCGGTTCCTATTCGGAAAAGCTGCCGGAATGGTTCGGCGAGGTGTTCGAACATCTTGGCGGCAAGGTCGTCTCCAAGCTCAACTATTCCTGGGGCACATCAGACTGGTCGCCGCAGATCGCCAGCATCAAGGCGCTGCCGCAGAAGCCGGATGCCATTCACATCTGCGGCGTGCTGCCCGATGTCGGCATTTTCATCCGCCAGCTGCGCGCCAATGGCTATGACGGTTGGGTCGCCGGCTGCGATGCCTTCGACGACAAGTCGCTGGAAGGCACCGTGGGTGATCCGGCATCGCTGGAGAAGGTGATGTTCGCCACCCATGGCGCGACCGGCGTCGACAGCCCGATCGACAAGTTTCTCGCCCAGTGCAAGGCCGACGGCTACAAGATCAACGGCATCTTCGACGCGCTTGGCGCCGACATGGTGCAGATCAGCTACGAGGCGGCGAAGAAGTCCGGCACGGTCGAGCCCGCCGCCTTGCGCGAGGCGATCCGCGCGCCGGGTGGCTATCCCGGCACCACGGCGCCGGTCATCTCCTTCGCCGAGAAGAAGGGTTATCCGGTCAAGGCAGTGCCGGTGATGGGGTTTGCGAACGGTAAGCGGGTGCTGATCACCGACACGCCGCCGACCTTCGTTCCGGCGCTGAACTGACGGGCAGCGAGCGATGACGGATCGAGCCTTCGCAGTGCAGACCCCGTCGTGCTGAGCGTCGACAATCTGGTCGTCCGCTACGGCGCGGTGAGCGCGGTGCGCGACCTCAGCCTGAAGGTCGGGCGGGGCGAACTTGTCGCCCTGCTCGGCCCCAACGGCGCCGGCAAGAGCTCGACCATCAACGCGCTGACCGGCCTGGTCACGCCGGCTTCCGGCCGCATCGTTCTCGACGGCCAGGAAATTTCGCGTGTCCGCACCGAGGACCGTATTCGCGCCGGTCTGACCTCGACCCCCGAAGGCCGGCACATCTTCGCCAATCTGACGGTCGGCGAGAACCTTCGGCTTGGCGCAGCGATACGGCGCGATCCCAAGGGCGTGCGCCAGGACATCGAGCGCTTCCTGGCCTTGTTTCCGGTGCTTTCCGAACGCTACGGGCAGGCGGCCGGCACGCTATCGGGTGGCGAGCAGCAGATGCTGGCCATCGCCAGGTCGCTGATGTCGCGGCCGAAGCTGCTGTTGCTCGACGAGCCATCGCTGGGGCTGGCGCCGAAGATCGTGGTGCAGATCTTCGATTTCATCGGCGAGCTGAAAGCGGAAGGGCTGACGCTGCTGGTGGTCGAGCAGAACGCCAGGCAGGCATTGCGCTTCGCCGACCGCGTCTATGTCGTCAGTGCCGGAACGCTACGCCACAGCGGGCCGCCATCCAGCCTTGCCGACGAACACGGTCTCTTCAACCTCTATATCGGCGGGTAGGCGGCGACATGGATTATGCCTTGCAGCAGCTTCTCAACGCGCTGGCCTTCGGCGCCGAATATTCGCTGGTGGCGCTCGGCCTTGCCGTGGTGTTCTCGATCATGGGCCTTGTCAATTTCGCGCATGGCGAAATCATCGGCGTCTCCGCCTACAGCGTGTTCCTGGCGGCCGCGCTCGGACTGACCTCTCCATTCGTCGCCGTGCTGCTTGCTGTTGCTGCCGCTGGCCTTGCGGCCATCGCTTTCGAGCGTGTGGCGTTCCGGCCTGTGCGCTATGCACCGACGACGACCGGGCTGCTCACCGCCTTCGGCGTCTCGATCGTCGTGCAGAACTTGTTCATGCTGCTGATCTCACCCAAGCCGCAGTCGGTTTCGATCCTCAACGGGCTGAACCAGATGTGGTTCTTCGGCCCCTTCGCGGTGTCGTCGTTGCAGGTGATGGAGCTCATTGTCTCCGGCCTGACCATCCTCGCCCTGGTGCTGTTCCTCAACCGTTCGACGCTCGGCCTCGCCATCCGCGCTGCGTCGCGCGATTTCGCCACGGTGCGGCTGATGGGCATCAAGGCGAACCGGGTGATCGCCACGGCCTTCGCCATCTCGGGCGCACTGGCCGGCATCGCCGCCGTCTTCATCATCGCGCGGCGCGGCAGCGTCTCGCCCGATCTCGGCTTCAGCCTGGTGCTGAAGGCGTTCGTCGCCTGCGTGATCGGCGGCTTCGGCTCGCTGGCGGGCGCTGCGGCCGGCGGCATGCTGCTCGGCTTCATCGAGGTCGGCCTGCTGGTTGCGTTGCCGCAGGAATATGGGGGCTTCAAGGACGCGCTCACCTACGGGATCATCGTCGCGCTGCTTGTCTACCGGCCAGAAGGCCTGCTCGGCCAGCGGGTCGAACTCGGCGACAAGGAGATTTGACGTGTCGCAGGCAATCGAAGAGACCGCATCTCCGCCTGCTGCTGTCGCACAACCCCGTGCTGCGTTGACGCGCTCGCTGATCGGTGGGCTGGTGACGTCGCTGCCGGTGCTGGTTCTCGGGCTGCTGATCCTGAATTTCGCGCCGACCTACTACACCTATCTGGCGCTCGGCGCCTTCGTGAACCTGATCGTCGTCGTTGGCCTTCAGGTGTTCATGGGTAACAGCAATATCGCCAATCTCGGCCACAGTGCCTTTGTCGGCCTCGGCGCCTATGGCGTCGCCATCCTGTCGACGCCGCTGGCCATGAAGAAACTGTCGATCCCCAACGCGCCGTTCGGCTTCGCCACGCTGCAACTCGATCCGGTGTCGTCGGCGCTCATCGCGCTCATCATGGTCGGCATCGTCGCCGCCGTCAGCGGCAAGGTGATCAGCCGCTTGTCGGGCGTCGCCGCGACCATCGTCAGTCTGGCGCTGCTGATCATCGTCCATTCGGTTTTTCTCAACTGGACCAACCTGTTCAAGGGCAACCAGGCCTTCTTCGGCATCCCGAAGGTGGTCGGCCTGCCCTGGATGATGGTGTTCTCGGTGGTGGTGATCGTGCTGGCGCGGCTGTTCAAGGACAGCCGCTGGGGCCTGCAGCTCAGGGCCAGCGCCCAGAGCCCGCAGGCGGCCGCAGCGCTCGGCATCGACGCCCGGCGCCTGCGGCTGATGTCGTGGGTGCTGTCGGCGCTGATCTGCGGCCTCGCCGGCGTGCTCTACGGCTATTTCGCCGGTACGATCAGTCCCAAGCTTTTCTACTTCCAGATGATCTTCAACACACTGGCGATGCTGATCCTGGGCGGCATGGCGACGGTGACCGGCGCGGTGACTGGCGTGATCGTGCTTTCGGTCGGGCTGGAATTCATCCGTAGCATCGAATCCGGCGTGACGATCGCCGGCATCCAGCTGCCGCAGCTGCTCGGGCTGTCGGGTGTGGCGCTTGGCGTCGTCATCGTGCTCTGCATGGCCTTCCGGCCAAGCGGCGTCAGCGGCCGCTACGAGCTCGACGAACTGTTGTCGCGATTTTTCAGGCGCAACGCGAAATAGCGTAGCTCCTTGGTTTTCCTGGTGGAGGTTTGAAAGTGGAATTTGAGGACAAGGCCGCGGCCTACAAGCCCAGGCTCGAAGCGCTGCAGAGCAAGCTGGCGGCCGACGGTGTCGAGTTCATCGAGATCCATACCGTCGACACATCAGGGGCGTTCCGCTCCAAGATCGCACCGCTGAAGCTCTCTACCTATGGCGAATCCATCAACGCCATCCTTTATTGCGTTACCCATGGCGACGGCCAACCGATGGGCGATGTTGCCTTCGCCTCGCCGAGCGCCAATGAGGAGAACGGCTTTCCCAACATCAAGGGAATCATCGATCCGGCGACGGTCGTCCAGCACGGCTGGAAGCCGAAATTCGCCTCCGCCATCACCAGCTCCTACATGCTCGACGGCGCGGTCTGTCCGTTCGATCCGCGCGGTGTGCTGGCCCGCGTCGAGGAACGCGCCGGGGCGCTCGGCTACGAGCCGATGATCGCGCTGGAATATGAGTTCGGCATCTTCCACGCCGACCACGATCTGATGCGCGCCGGGCGCTACCGCGAGCTGAAGCCCTGGGGCCATTCGCTGATCAACTATGATCTGGTGCGCAGCGGCGAATATCAGGATTTTGCCGCCGAATTCATCACCCGCATGAAGAGCATCGGCATCGGCGTGGCCTCGCTGGTCACCGAATATGGCTACGGCATGTATGAATACGCGCTGACGCCGAAATCGGCACTGCAGGCAGCCGACGACGCCATGCGTGCCAAGCTGCATCTGCGTGAGCTGTGCGCCGAGCGTGGCCTGGTCGCCACCTTCATGACGCGGTTCCAGCCGCCGGGCAAGGAAAGCGCCTGCGGCGCGCATCACCATGTCAGCCTGTGGCGCGACGGCAAGCCGGCCTTCGCCGCCGGCCCGAACCGGCTGACGCCGGTCGCAGAAAAGTTCCTTGCCGGCGTGCTCCACCGGATGCAGGAAACACATCTGCTGTTTCGGCCGACGGTCAATTCCTACCGCCGCTTCGATCGTGGCGCCTGGTCGCCAGAGGACGTCGCCTGGGGTTTCGAGAACCGCACCGCACCGATCCGCGCCATCACCACGCCGAATGACGGTGCCTGCCGGCTGGAGCACCGCGCGCCGGGCGCCGACATCAATCCCTATCTGTCGATCGCCGCGATCCTGGCGGCTGGCTGCGAGGGCATCGAGAAGGATCTGCCGCTCGAAGCGCCGGTGACGTCGAATCTGGCCAATCTCGACAAGCCGAAACTGCCGCGCACGCTCAATGCTTCGATCGAGGCGTTCGCTGCATCCGACTTCTGCGCCGATGCGTTTGGCGAGGCCTTCCGCGACAATTACGCCGAGAGCCGGCGAGCCGAACAGGCAGCGTTCGACGCCTGGCAGGCGTCGCACATCACCGACTTCGAGTGGCAGCGCTATTTCGTCAGCTGATCATGCCAAGGCGAAACCGGCCTGCTTTCGCTGGCCGGTTTGTCTGGGCATCAGCCGCAGACGCGGACCTCTTCGATCACCCTATGGTGATGACGCCAATGCTTGACCAGTTCGATATGGCAGCGATGATGCCGGTGGTGGCGGCGATATTCGCCGTACCGGTATTCGCCATTGTCGTACTGAACGTTCTGGTCGCCTTCATACTGATTGTCGTAATAGCGATCGCGGTGATGACGGCGAATAACGATCCCACTATCGGAATCGTCATCCGGCAAATAGCGGTCGCCGTCGTCGGACTGGATGGTCACGCTTGCCGCTTGCGTTGGCGCGGTGATCGCCGCTGTCGCGGCCAATGCCAACAGGGAAGCCAGAATCAGCTTTTTCATATCGTCCTCCTGCATGTTCAAGACATGTTAACTCGCGGAAGAACCGGGCGTTCCGCCTAATTTTACACGCTTTGCGACGCGGAAGACATCAAGGCGTTATCGTCCACCCGCTCCAGGCGCACGAAGGCCGTCAGCGGCAGGTGGTCGGAGGCAACGCGTGAAAGCGGCGTGTCATGCGCGTCGATGGCGGCAATCATGTCATGCCTGTTGGCCATGATCCGGTCGAGTGCCAGCAGCGGCAGGTTCGACGGGAAGGTGGGGACGGCCGGCGGCTGCGGGCCGAACGTCGCATGCAGCGTGTTGAGAGCGGAGCGGTTGCCAAGCCGCCATTCGTTGAGGTCGCCGAGCAGCAAGGTCGGTCTTTCGTCCGGGCTGTTCATCAGGTCGAGCACGACGCGCGCCTGCTGGGAGCGCGAGCGGCGCAGCAGGCCGAGATGAGCGGCGATGATGCGCAGCGTCCGGCTTCCATCGAGGTCGATCTCCGCCACCACCGCGCCGCGCGGCTCCAGTCCCGGAAGCTTGATCTGGTGCACGTCGCGAACGACGCCCTTCTTGAACAGCAAGACGTTGCCATGCCAGCCATGGCCCTTGCCGGTGGCCGAAATCGGCACCGGAACCAGGCCGGTTTCCCGTTCGAGCCGGGGCAGGTCGAGAAGCCCGTCACGGTCGCCGAAGCGGTTGTCGGCTTCCTGCAGCGCAATGACGTCCGGATCGATTTCGCGGATGACGCGGATGATCCGCTCCGGGTCGAATTTCCTGTCGACGCCGATGCATTTGTGGACATTGTAGGAGGCCACCAGCGTTCCGGTGGTGGCTGTCGTCTTGAGTGCGGCGGCGTTAGCCTTCTGCATCCGGCGGTCACGAAGGGACAGAAGCATGCTTGCCGGGAGGCTGCGTCCAATTCTGTGCATCTCTGTGCTGCTCGTCCTCGCTGGCTTCAATTCAGAAGCCGGATACAGTCAAAATAGGCAATTTCGGCGTATGTTCCATGACAGACGAATTCCTCAAGCGCACCTCCGCCTTAGAGATAGGGTGAACCGAGCCACAATACCCGGTCGAACAGCCGGATAAGAAACGGCCGGGCTCGCAAGGCTTCCAGCGTCACCGGCACGGCGGAGGCAATCGCCGACCCGATCCGCGCCTCGATCTCGCTGGCAAAGCCGGCATCGAGCACCTCCAGGTCGATCTCGAAGTTCAGCCGCAGCGATCGGGCGTCAAGATTGGAAGATCCGACATAGGCCCACACGCCGTCGATCGAAAGCAGCTTCGAATGGTCGAACGGTCCCTCGGTTCGCCAGACACGGCAATAGTGTTTGAGCACCTGATCGAACTGCGCCATCATCGCGCGGTCGACGAGGAAAAGATTGTTCACCGCCGGCACCACGATGTCGATCTCGACCCCGCGCCTGCCGGCGGTGATCAGCGCGCTGATCAGTTCCCGATCCGGCAGGAAATAGGGCGACATCAGGCGTATCGACTTGCGGGCGACCGAGAATGCACCGATCAGCAGCTTGTGGTTGGTCTCGTTGCTGGCATCCGGGCCGGAAGCGACCGCCCGCACCATCATCGGTGCGCCTGGCGATGGCGACAGCGGGGCAATGCGCCAGGCGTCGCCCTTCAGCGCCTCGTTGGTGGCGAAGCGCCAGTCCTCGGCGGCGACCGAAAAGAGGTCGGCGACGATCGGACCGGTCACCCGGAAATGAGTGTCCTTGGCGCTGTTGGAGCCGGCGAATTCGGCGGAGAAGCCTTTTCGGATGTTCATGCCCCCGGTGAAGGCGGCGATGCCGTCGACCACCAGGATCTTCCGGTGGGTCCTCAGATTGGCGTAGGGCAGGCGCAGGCCCATGACGATGTTGCCGTTGAAGACATCGGCGGGGATGTCGGCCTCGCGCAAATGCCCCAGGATGCTCGGCACCGAGTAGCGGGCGCCGACGGCATCGATCAGCACCCGGACCATGACGCCGCGCCGGACGGCGCCGGCCAGCGCCTCGACGAAGAGCAGGCCGACGGCGTCATTGTCGAAAATATAGGTCTCGAGCAGGACGCTGCGCTCGGCGCCATCGATCGCCGCGCACATGGCGGCATAGGCCTCGTCGCCGGTCTCCAGCACATCGATTGCATTTCCAGGGTTGAGCGCGCGCCGCGCCACCCTGTCGCCGAGTGTCCGCAAGCCCGTGAACCGTTGCCCGTACCGCTCGACGATCAGGGCCTCTTCGACAGCGACGTCGCGCTCATGCTTGGCGGACACCGCGCCTTCGGCAAACGGGCGCTGGGCGGTGATCGTGGCGCGGCGGATGCGGTTGATGCCGGCGACGGCATAGATCAGCACGCCGAGGATCGGGGACAGCACCATCACGCCGACCCAGCCGGTGGCGGCGCGGACATCCTCCTTGGTCATGACGGCATGGACGATGCCAGCCGTCGCCATCACCACGGAGATGATCGCCAGAATTTGCGGCCAGTGAGTCGCCAGGGTCTCCATGGCGAGACTATCCAGCGAGCGGTTGCAGAAGGCAATGCAGCCGGTCATGCCGCACATTCGCCGGATGGTGGCGAGAGTGTGCTCGCTCGCGCAAGACCAGGTCCAGCAGAACGGCCAGAGGCTTCTTGCCGTGGAGATCGCGTCACGCCCGGACGGCTCGACGACGGCTACCCTGCTTCTGCCCTTCGGCATCCTGCTCGATCCGGGCGTGACGCTGCAGATCGACGATCAGCCGCCGCTGTCGCCGCAACGCTTCAGGACCTGTCTGCCGACGGGTTGCGTCTCCGTCTTTACCGTCGATCGGCCGACGCTTGGAAAGCTGAGGGGAGGCTCGGTGCTGAAGCTCAATGTCACGACGGACGCCGAGACCCCGCTGAGCTTCCCGGTTTCGCTTCGCGGCCTGACCGCGGCGCTCGACCGCATGGTGGCGTTAAGCGCAAATTAGCGGTACGCGCTGACCCGCTTTTGGCCGTAATGAGCGACATGACGTGCATGCCAGCCGCCGCGATGGGGTGTTTTTTGGACGCGGCACCCAAGGGGCGTGCCTGAAAAAGGGCTCAACTTCCGGTTGGGCCGTCAACGGCCGCTATCCGAACCGGCCGTGATTCTGGACATATCGGCCCAGTGGCCTGCCGGTTTTTTGTGCTTTCCCGCTGAATGCGGCGTGCGGATACAACCGTAGCGAGCCGACGTTATGTGCTATTTTTGCTACATATCGCAGCCTTGTTGCCCAAAAAGCCTATTTAGCGACCGCTAAATAAATAATCGCTCACATATTTCGTGAATTTGTGAATAATCCACCGACGGGCAGGCCTTGGCTTGGTTAGCGCTCTGAAAAGGACGCTGGGGAAATGTTAGGGTGGGATTAATGAATACGACAAATATGTCGACCTTGGCCAAGCGCCTTGGTCTTTTGATGGCGGCCACCATGCTGACCTGCGGGAGTGCTCACGCGCTCACACTCAAGGAGGCGATGGCTGTCGCGGTGGAATCCAATCCCGAGATTGGACAGGCGATCGAAAATCGCGAAGCAATCGAATTCGAGTTGCGGCAGGCCAAGGGCCTTTATCTTCCCAGTGTCGATGTCGAGGCATCGGCTGGCGTTCGCCGGCTCGACAATCCATCCCGGCGCTCGCTTTCCATCGAAGACGATGCGCTCTATCCGGCTGAAACGGATCTTACCATTTCGCAGACGCTTTATGACAGTGGTGCAAGGCGGGCCGAATTGAACCGCCAGGCGTCGCGTGTCGATGGGGCTTCATTCCGGGTGCTGGAACGGTCCGAATTCATCGGGCTATCCGTTGTCCAGGACTATCTTGAGTATATGCTGCAGGCGTCAATCGTCTCCGAAGCGAAGAAAAATCTCGGTTTCCACCAGGCAATTCTTGGCGACATCCGGCAAGGCATCTCGGGCGGCGCGCTGAACGAGGCCGACCGGCAACAGGCCGAGGAACGGCTGTTCGCCGCCAAGGCGCGCATGCAGGAGGCGACCGAAGAACTGGAAGCGGCCAAGATCCGCTTTTTCAAAACCGTCGGAAAGCCCCTGACCAGCCCTTCGAGGCCTGGCGATGTCTCGGCCGCACTCCCGCGCTCGCTCGACGACGCGATAGGGTTGGCGCGGGAAAGCAATCCGCGCGTGCACATGGCCAACAGCGACATCGACGCGGCGGCCTCCCTTGTGGACGCGGCGCGGGCAAAATTTGGCCCCTCCATCATCGCCGAAGGTCGGGCCCGGGCGGGAAACGATATTGACGGCGACGATGGCGACACCAGCGACCTGCAGGCGCGCGTGGTCCTGCGCTGGAACCTCTACCGCGGCGGCATCGACAAGGCCAACGAGCAGGAGCAGATCCGCCGCACCAGTGAACAGCGTCTCGCGCTGCATCAGGTCCAGCGCGAAATCGAGGAAGCTGTTCGCACGTCATGGGATCGCCGTTTCCGGCAAGCCGATCTGGCGAAGACCCTGAGGCAACAAGCCGCCGCCAATGAGAAGCTGGTCGCTTCCTATCGCGAGCAGTTCAAGGTCGGACAGCGCTCGTTGCTCGACGTGCTCGATGCGCAGAATACGCGGTTCAACACGGCAACGCTGGCCGATACCGCCTCCTATGCATCGCTGTTTGCCCAGTACCGGCTTCTGGCCGCGACCGGACAGTTGCTGAAAACGATGAACCTTCAGCCGGCAAAGCAAGCGACGGCCTATGCGCGGACCGAGTTTGCAGCACCGGAAACCGCAGACACTGAGACCTATGCGCGGACGCCATCGGAGCAGAAGAACGACCTGCCATTCGATATTCTCGCCCCGGTGAGGAAGAAATAAGACGACGCAAGGTCCAGCGAGCGTCCTGACGGGCAGATCGTGAACCAGCAACCCAACATCCTCTCCCCCAAGGAGGCGTTCAAGGCCTGCTTCTCTGCCGTTGCCGGATATCTCGGCAGGCCGAGCGCGGAGACCGTGCTGTTTGCCGGCGTGCCGCTCTCGGACACGCGAATTGCGATCGACGACATCAGGCACCTTGCCGAACGCATCGGCCTGGAAGTCACCGAGTTCAACCACCGCGATTTTCTCAGGGGGCGTATAGACCTGCCCGCAATCGTCTTTCGCGTCAGCCAATTGCCGGTCGCCCTGCTCGCGCTGGGTGAAGACGATGCGTATATCACCGCGCCCCAGGAAGACGGCCGCACCACGATCGGCCGATCGGAACTGGCCGCCAGCTACATCAGCGGCGGCGCTTCCTTCTCGATCACCTATGCCAATGCCGCCGAGACCATGTCGGTCGGCTCGGCGGCCAGGATCGAGCGGAGACATTGGCTTACGGGGACGATGGGCGCTTTCTGGCGCACCTACTCGAAAGTCGTCCTGGCGGCGGTGTTCATCAATCTGCTGGCCATAGCCTCGCCGATCTTCACCATGAACGTCTACGACAGGATCCTGCCGAACAAGGCAATATCGACATTGTGGGTCCTGGCTCTCGGCATTGGTGCGGTCATCCTGTTCGACCTGCTTTTGAAGACGGCCAGGGCTTCCCTCATCGACTATGCCGGCCGCAAGGCGGATCTCCGGATATCCTATCTGCTGTTCGAGAAAGTGCTGAACTCGTCGCTGTCGGCGCGCCCCGGCTCGACCGGTGAATACGCAAACAGGGTCACCCAATATGAATTCGTCAGGGAGTTCTTCACCTCCAACACCATAAGCGTGTTCATCGACACGGCCTTCGTCTTCATCTTTCTCCTTGTCATCTATGCGATAGGCGGCTGGCTGGTGATCATACCGGCGCTGGCCTTCGTGATGTCCGTCATCGTCGGTCTGATCACCCAGCGCCGCATCGGCAAGCGTGTCGCCGCCTCGATGAACGAAGCGTCGCAGCGCCAGGCCCTGCTGGTCGAATCCATCTCCACGCTGGAGACCATCAAATCGCTGCGCGCCGAGGCATATCTGCTGCGAAAATGGGGCGAGCACTCCAAGAACGCCGCCAACACGTCCGAGAAGATCAAGCAGCTTTCCGCGGCGGCGGGCAACATCACCCAGTCCATACAGCAACTGGTGACCGTCGCCCTGGTCGTGGCCGGCGCCTATGCCTTCTCGGAAGGGCATGTTTCGACAGGAGCAATCATAGGAACGGTGATGCTGGCGAGCAGGGCCGTGGCGCCGCTCGGCCAGATCGCCATAACGTTGTCCCGGTTCCGCCAGGCCATGCTCTCGTTGAGAATGGTGAACTCGATCATGGCTCAACCGGAAGATCGGCCCGACACGGTGGGCTTCGTCAACCGCCCCATTCGCAAGGGGGCGATGGTGTTCAGGAATGTCGGGTTTGTCTATCCAGGCTCGGAAAACGAGGTTTTGACCGGCCTGAATTTCTCGGTCAAGCCGGGTGAGCGGATCGGCATCATCGGCCGCATAGGATCGGGAAAGACGACGATGGGGCGGCTGATCGGCCGACTCTTCCTGCCGACTTCCGGTGAGTTGCTGCTCGATGGGATCGACATTCGCCAGTATCACCCGTCCGAGGTTCGCGCCGCAGTTGGCATCGTTGCGCAGGCCGGCGACCTGTTCTCGGGCACCATCAAGGAGAACCTCCTGATGGCATGCCCCGAGGCTACAGACGAACAGATCATCGAGGCGGCAAAGGCGGCCGGTGTCGACGATTTCGTTTCACGTCACCCGCGCGGCTACGACATGAATGTCGGCGAGCGCGGCACCAATCTTTCCGGCGGCCAGAGGCAGACGGTGGCAATCGCACGCTTGCTGCTGACCAAACCGAAGATCGTCTTTCTGGACGAGCCATCGGGCTCGATGGATCTTGCATCGGAACGCCAGTTGATCAAGCAGCTCAAGGTCGCCTTTGACCGCGACACCACGCTGATCGTCTCCACACATCGGTTCAGCATGCTTGAACTGGCCGACCGACTGATCGTTATCGAACAGGGCAAAATCGTTGCCGACGGACCGAAGGACCAAGTCATACAGGCGTTGCAGAAAACAAGCGCCTGACAAAACAATTATTGCTGCATCCAATGCGTTGGGGCGTGGGAAATGCTTGCCAGAGAAGATCGACCGCCGCTGTTCGCGTCGGCGTCCATATTCATCATCGGAGCGCTCTTCGTCGTTTTTGTCGCCTGGGCGTCCTTTGCCGAAGTCGATGAGATCGCACGCGGCGATGGCAAGGTCATACCCGCTTCCAAGACCCAGATCATTCAGGCAAGTGAGGCCGGTGTCGTTCAGGAAATCGCCGTGACGATTGGCCAGGTCGTCAAGAAGAACGATCTCATCATTCGTCTGGACAACACGCTCAACACGTCCAGTCTCGGCGAGCAGCAGGCCAAGGCGCGCGCGCTGGAAGTGCGCATAGCAAGGCTGAAATACGAACAGGCCGGCAATCTCTCGGGCCCATTTCCGTGCCCGCAGGACATCCAGTCGGTTGCCCCGCAGATCTGCGACAATGAACAGAAGCTGCTCATCGCTCGGCGCGGGAACTTCGACAACAAGCTGTCCGTGCTCAAGTCGCGCCTTGACCAGCGTGAGAGGGAACTGGCCGAGGCGGTGGCCAATTCCGACCGTCTGACCAAAAACCTGGTCGTCAGCGACCAGGAAGCAAAACTGGTCGACGCGATGGTCAAGAAGGGCCTGATGGCAAGGACCGAGCAGTTGCGGGTAGAGCGCGAACAGACCGAACTCAACGGCCAGCTGAACCTTGCCGGCGAAACGATAAAGAAGATCAAATCGTCGATCACCGAAGCCCAGCTTCAAGTCGAAGAACTCGGCCTGCAATTGCAGCAGGAGGCGTTGGACGACCTTACCCAGGCGCTGGCGGAACTTTCGGTGGTGGATGAAACCATAAGGGGAGCCACCGACAAGGTCGCGCGCACCGATATCCGGTCTCCCGTGGACGGCATCGTCAACACGCTGGAGCTGAACACGGTGGGGGCTTTCGTCCAGCCTGGCGCGGTCGTTGCCGGCATCGTGCCAACCTCCGAAACGTTGCTGGTGGAGGCACGGGTCTCGCCGCGGGATGTCGCCTTTATCCGCCCCGACCAGGAAGCCCTTATCAAGGTCACCGCCTATGATTTCTCGATCTTCGGCGGCATCGAGGGCAAGGTCTCCAACATCACAGCCGACAGCCTGGTCGATCAGAAAACGGGGGAACCCTACTATCAGGTCCGCGTGGCTACGGACAAATCGACCCTTCAAAGAGACGGCAAGGCCTACTCGATCATCCCCGGAATGATCTGCTCGGTCGACATCAAGACCGGGCGTAAGACGATCCTGCACTACCTCCTGAAGCCGATCAACAAGGCGCGCGAGGAGGCGATGAGTGAGCGGTAGCGCCAGCCCTCATCATTCCGATCGCGAGCGGCTGCTGCCTCCAGTCGCCGCCGAGGATTTTGGACTGGAGTTTCGGGTTGTGGCGCGCGGCGGCATACGACGCGGCATCCGTCTGGAGCGGGCGTTCTGGATGTCGCTGAAGCAGATGGCCGAAAGCAGGAAGTGCACGATCGGCATGCTCATCGACGAGATCGCCGAAAGCCAGGCCCAGACAGGCAATCTGACATCCGCGATCCGGGTGGCCTGCATGCGTGGATTGGGCGACGAAAACCTGACCTTGCGAAGGCTTGCATCGATCAACACTATCAACGCCATACTGGTCGCTTGCCCATCTCCGGCTTTTGCCCTGGCTTCGTCGAAGAAGATCCTGTCGTTCAACGCGCCGTTCCAGCAACTGGTCAAACGCCAATTGCCGATCGCCCCAAGCGATGACGCACGGCACGATCTCAAGCTGGCGCTGGACCTCAATGTGGCCGACATCTTCACGCGGCTCGATGCCAATGGCGAATCGCCGGTGGCCACTGGTTTTGTCATCGGCGCGGGTGACCGGCGTTACCGGGGGCAGTTGAATGCGGTGCGGGCTCCGGTGCTCGAGCCGGAGCTGCTGATGGCATTCGTCTTCGGCGGCTGAATGCCCGCCAGTCTTTGACGAGAACCTATGGCTTAGACTGGCCGAAACCCTATGGCTGAAAACCTTCGCCGGGTGCGACGGTTGCGAAACCGCCCTTGATGTCGGCCATCTGGGCTCCGCCCGATCTTGAACCGTGGATCCAGGCCCGGTCCGTGCTGAACGAATAGAGCGGAACGTAATCCGGGAGGTCGCTATCGCGCACAACGGTGTTGCTGAGGCTGTCGAGAATGAAGGTGCCGCTGCCTGTGCTCACCGACAGCACAGCGTGAAAGAAGCCTCGCTTGCGGTCCTGGAGGACAACCAGCGCCATGCTTTGCGTTGGAATGCCGGCCCTCAGCAGAGCCGTCATCTTGAGGATGGCAAAATCCTCGCAGTCGCCGGCGCGCCGCTCGAGAATCTCCGAAGGCTTTGCCCAATAGTCGAGCTTGCCGTAGACGAGGCTGTCTTTCCTGTAGGCGATCAGGCGATTTACACTGCTGTTGACGAAAGATAGTTTCTCGCTGAAGCCCTTGCCCTGGGCGGCGGAGACCATGCCGGCAAAAGCCGCGCTCTTGTGCTCGCAGGGGCTGCCTACCGAACAAGCGGTGATTGCCCGGTAGACGGGCGTCCAGCGAGCCGCGACGGGAAAATTGCGCATGGACAAGGCAACCGATCCGAATACCCCTGGAATAATCGACGCGGTCTGCACCGGATCTATCCCGGCGTCATCTCGCACCGTTGACGAGCCGTCCCCGCGGCCGACATCCGGGCCATAGCTGCCGGTGACCATGCCGATCCGGTAAGCGTCCGCAGGCTGCCAGGGCTGGCGCCTCACCAGCGAAACACCGCCGAGACAGGGCGGCGTCTGGACCTTCTCCTGAGGCCTGCCGGGTGCGGCGATATCGCTCGCGAATGACGGCCCCGCCAGGCCGACAAGCCCGATTGCCAGCAGGAGCATGTGAAGCCGGGTTTTTCCCGGAACTGGTTTTTGATTTTTCATAACGCCCACCTTTGACTGTGGACGCTACCGATCTTGTCTCAAATTATTGGAAAGGAAGGTGGATAAATATCCAGCAACTGTCTTTATCCATTTTATTTAAAATTTTATTCAAATTTATACTTTGATTTGCCGAAAAATCCCGGCCAGCCCTCCGTCAGGGAGGCCTCCAGAATCCAGCATATATCAGGTTATATTG
>NZ_RZQL01000013.1 GCF_003997935.1 Mesorhizobium sp. M7A.F.Ca.US.006.01.1.1 | reverse complement strand
GTTCGATATCCCCGCAACACTCGCGAGCATAGCGATCAACAATCTTCCGGCAGTTCTTGTCGGTGGGCTGTTCGGCACCGCATTTGCCGGATATTTGGGCGTAGCAACGCGCCTGGTTACCGGTCCAGTGACACTGATCGCTTCACCGCTCAGCAATGTTTTTGTCGCCGAAGCAAACCAGAACAATAATCGTGGACACCTGCTTGGCGTGGCACGCGGGCTTCTCCTGCTGGCCGCCGGCTTTACCGCGGTGCCGATATTGCTGCTTGGACTCGCCGCGCCCTATGTGGTCGTTCCGCTCCTGGGCGAGCCTTGGATGCCCACCGCGGAAATCATGACCGCACTGGCGCTGATGGGCGCGGCACAAGCGTTGTCTACTCCGCTTAGCGACGTTCCCGCTCTGTTACGGCGGCAAGGAACAAGACTGGTCATCGACCTCGTACGAGCGGTTCTCGTGTTTGGCCCGCTGCTCGCCGGCGCCCAGGCGGGCTGGCAGCCAGTCACCGTCATCTATTTCATGGCCGCCGGCGGCGCGTCGGGTTTCGCTCTGAAAATGGCGGCATCGCTGTATCTGCTGACCCACGACCCTCAACCAGCAGGCGCTGCAACGTGCATCCAACATGAATGTCTCGAGGAAAAAACACCATGAATTCGTCGTCGGTTGACAACCTTCAAGCGGCAGTTGCGGTCACCCAGCATGACCGTGCCGATGTCTCATGGTCACGCCCTTTTATCTCGGTCGGGATACCAACCTTTCGCCGACCGGATACGATCCGCAGGGCGATCGACAGCGTCTTGGGCCAGGATTACTCCGATTGGGAGTTGGTCGTGAGCGACGACGAGGGACCGGAGGGCGAGACCTGGGCTATCGTGACCGACTATGCGCGGAGCGAACCTCGCATCCGCATCATCGAGAACAGCCGAGGTCGCGGTCAGGTGGAGAACACCAACAACGCAATGCTGGCTTGCTCCGGACGATGGATTAAGTTGCTGCATGACGATGACTGGCTTGCGCCAGGTGCACTCAGGACATTCGCCGAAGTTGCCAAACAGCACCCGTCGGTCGCCTTCATGACGTCTGCCGCAAACATAATCGAGGACAAGCGAGTGAGATTTCGCCAAGTCCCCAAGGAGCAGGAACCGATCTCCCTTTATTCCAGCCAGCAGTGCCTGATGGACCTCTATCTGGTGCGTGCGACACGCTGCCTGGGGATCATTCCATCCACATTGTTGATCAACAGCGACGTCATTCGTGCCGGCTGCTTGATGCGCACGCACAAAGAGATTCCGGCCGGAGTGGATCAACTGTTCTTCGTCGATCTAGCCAGCCATGGGGACATGGTGGCGATAAGCGATCCGCTTACCTTTTATGATGCAACGAGCCATCCAAGCATTACCACGTCAAAGAGTTTCCGCGAGGTCGACGAAGTGACCCTCGCCGTCAAGCAGCTTAACTGGAATCTCATCAAGGACCGCAACCATCTCCCGCCTCCCGAGACATTGCTGCGGGCCTTGCGGGTTGCTCGTATTCCCATGCGGTTCCACCAGCAGTCCTGGTTGACCACGTTCCTGGATGGGATTCAGATCTTCCGACCTTCCGTCATGAAGGTGGCGGGCTGGCACGTGCTTAACCACGTGTTTGCAATCCGCCCAAGATTGGGCCGGGTGCGCACGCGACGGCGGTAAGGTGAGGCTGGCCGACAAGCACATCAGCGACAGATTGCGCGCACAAGCCTCTTGCGCGCGCGCATGGTACGGGCGTTTACCTCACGGCAAGACGCATATGCGCCCAAGAAGAGCCACCAGTTCCGCCTGGCGCCGTGTATCGGTCTTGGCGAACAGCGACGCCAGCTGCGACCTGATTGTGGTGCGGCTCAAACGTCGGTTGCGCGCGATTTCCAGAGGGGCATCGCCCTGCGCCAAGCGCAGTGCAAGCTGCGTTTCGGCACTCGTCAGGCCAAACATTCTTTGCAGCGTCTGGGGATTTGGCCCGGACCTGTTTTCACGATCCAGCAGCGCCACGATGCTTGTCGCGTCAGGCGTTGCTATGCCCTTCTCGTTCAATATCAGAGGCCTGTCGCCCATGCCGCGGATCACCACCCATGAAAGCGTGCCAGGAAGAAAATTGGCCGGCACGTTTGCGATCAGCCGTCTCAGAGCAACAGACACCTTGCCGGCCGTATCAGCTACCTCGCCCTCGCGCTCCAAGGTGTTTTGAGCGGCTGAATTCCACTCCATGACCTTCCTGTCGCTGTTCAGGATCAGATAGCCACAACCGATGCGATCGAGCATTCTTACAACAGATGCAAGGCTGCTCTGCCGTGGCTCGACAGCCACGCCGTCGAACCTTTGTGGTGCTTGTTGCCAGGCGGAGGCATGGCCACCTTGCGTTCTCAAGGCGGAGACGGACTTTCCCCCGAAACTTCCATATTGACGACCAAGAACTCCATCATCTTGCCTACCAACCAGTGCCATTTTTCTTACCTCCCGCAAAACGGCAACGCCTCCCAGTTAAAGGAAGGTGCCTTACACATGTCAGTCAGGTCGCTTGGAGAGTTGCGGTCCGATCCGCCCCCGACATCGGACAAAATGCGCGCTACAATCCCGGGGAACAATCCTGCGGTCGGACTAGTCTGTACGCTTTTCGGTCTAATCTCGACGGACTAGTCAGAAGGTTATAGTCTGGCACATGCGTTTGCATTCGCTCAGTTTGCATCCGAACAGCTCAGGCAAGTTGCTGACCCACCTTGCCTCGATGTCGCTCCTGATCGCGACACTTGCGGTCGAGACGGCGCTGCCCGCCTCCGTGACATACGACATCGGCTTTTTTGAATTTGTTCCCACCATTATTGCCATCTCATATCTCGAAGATCGCCTGATTGCCCTTGCGGCAACGTTTGCGATGGCGGCTGTCGGCTTGTTGGCGCGGGACGTCGTGCACAATCCAACCGACGTCGACGTTTGGATTCGGGCCATTCTGCTGCTGGTTGCAGGGGGGATGATCGCCCTGACTTTCCACCGGCAGAGGCAGGACTATCGCACCCTTTTGCAGGTTGCGGAGGCTAGACTCGCGGCCTTGGAAGCAACTGAAAACAGTTATCGCTGGGCATTCGAACGTGCCGCCATTGGCTTTGCCAACATGAGCGAGAACGGAGAGTTGCAACGGTCCAACAAGCGTCTTTGTGAGATGACAGGGCATGTCGAGGAGGAGCTGTCAAGTCTGCCGCTCAAGGCACTCGTCCACCCCGACGACAACCACATCTTGGCGGAAGCGTTGGCTCGCCTGAAAGACACGACTTCGTTCGGCTCGGAGATCCGTCTCCTGAGAAGAGACGGCACGGTTTTGTGGACAAGATTGGCCCTGTCTTTGGCCGTGCCAGCCGATGCTCTCCCTCACAGCATTTTTGTGGTGGTGGACGATATATCGGGAGAGCGAACCGCCCGCGAGGCGCTCCGGGCTCAGAAGGAATGGTTGGACCTGGCGCTATCGTCCAGCCGGTTGGGGACATGGCGCATAGATTTCGAGAGCGGGTCCGTGAATGGCTCGGCCGCGTTCTGGGAAATGATGGGACTGGCACCCGCGCCGTGCCGTCCATTGCAGGAATTGGCCGCGGTCGTTCACCCGGCCGATTTGCCGAATCTGACCACACCGGGAGAACTAGCATCAGGCGCCAACTACGACGCGGAGATCCGCATCAGGCGAGCTGGAGGGCATATCCGCTGGATTGCTCTACGGGGACGGGACGAATTGCGGGACGGTCGTGCACAGCGAATAGGAGTCGCCGCGGATCTCACCGATAGGCGCATAACCATCTTGCTGCGGGCTGCGGCGAAGAAGCGAGAGCGGGCCATGCTTGAACAGCGCCATAGGCTCAACAATCTGTTTCCGGTGATCACGGCGCTTGTGAATATGGTTGGTGCTCCCGACGATGATATCGCCCGCTACAAGCAGACACTGATCGAGAAGATCGGCGCACTCCAGGCGACGCATCTGCTTCTTTCACGCGATGGCAGCCTGTCGGCTTCCCTGCGTGACCTCATTGCTCAGGAATTGCAGCCCTATATGGGGACGCACAACATTTCGATCAGTGGACCCGAGGTTAAAATGGCAGAGGGTTCGGCTGAGAGCTTCGCAATGATCGTTCACGAGCTTACGACCAATTCTGTGAAGCATGGGGCTCTCGGCACTCCGGCAGGCCGGATCGAGGTCCTGTGGCGATTCGCAGCCCAGGAACCCGACGCCGACATAGTGTTTGAATGGTCGGAATCGGGAGAGCGCCGGGTCTCCGCCTCGGCTCGGCGTGGTTTCGGGTCGTTGATTATTGGAGCCGACGGTGAGCCTATCGTGGGCCACTCTTCCAAGCTTGAGATGCTGGATCACGGACTGAAATATTCGGTCCGGCTGCCGCCAAAAGCAATCGGCGCTAGTTGATGTCTCTGGCGGCCCATGTCTTCAGCAGGACCGCGGCTTCTGTCCGATTTCGTGCCCCAAGTTCGCGCAGGACGGCGGCAGCATGTATCTTCGTCGTCGCTTCTGCAATTTCAAGAGAGCGGGCAATCTCTTTGTTCGAGTAACCTTCCGCCATCAACCTGAGGACTTGCTTCTGTCTGGACGTAAGCCTGCCCAGATTGTTGACGCTGGTGGTCCTGTGGGGCATTTGCGTGGGAGCCTCGGATGGAAGGCGTACCGACTCCTTGGACCTGTGTGAAAGAAGTGCCGGAACGTAAATACGGCCGGCCAGGATTTCGTTCACTGCCAGGACCACCTCCTCGTCCGTTTGGGACTTTACGATATAGCCATGAAGTCCAATCGAAAGGGCAGTCAGAATCTCGGCGCGTGAATCGGTCCCCGAGACAATTGCAAACCGTGTGTCGGGATGAGCCGGTAAGACGTCGCGAAGATCATCCTGACCGGACAGTCCCGGCATGTTCAGGTCGAGGATGGCGAGATCAACGGGCGCCTGATCTTCAAGCAGGCTTATGACGGTATCAAAACACGCCGCTTCGAATATTTCCAAGTCTGGAATGCCGGCCATCAATGCCAGTCGCAGCCCACGACGATACAAGCCGTGATCGTCGGCGATGATAATACGATACATGAACCACCCACCTTTTGGCAGCCCCGCATATGTCCCTAGCTGCCGAAACCTCCGTCTGGATGGACTGTACGGTGACCCAACACAGATCAGCCGCCCGCTGATCCCCCGTATGTCGACGCCCGCCGCCACCCATCCGCACATTTCAACATTCTAATATAGCTTACAATCGCACACATTTCAGGGCCAGATATTGAAGTGTTTTTTTCGTACGAACGGTAGCGATGCCCTTCCGAGGGGGTCGTTGCCGGCGTCGGACATATCCACAGTAGTGCCAATCGAGCGGATACAGCTCCCCAGCTCTGATTGATCGCCCTGCCGCGCCCATGCCCTGCCAGCTGGGATACTGAAGTCAAAAGGCCGGGAAAGTGCCATTCAAATGCACGACGACGCCCTCTCGTGCGCCACTTACCATCGCTGCACTCCGGAGAGGCGAAGCCAACACTGGCGTACCCTCCGGCCGGGTGGGCTGGACCCACAACACCGCGACAGTCGTATCAATAGGAGGACGAGATGAAAGCGGTCATTCAGTGCGGTGGAATGGGAACACGCCTTCGGCCTTTCACATCCATCTTGCCCAAGCCTCTCATGCCGATCGGTGCTCGACCGGTTCTTGAATTGCTTTTGAAGTGGCTGCGACGGAACGGCATTCAGGAAGTCTACGTCACGACCGGCTATCTGGGGCACTTGATCCGCACCGTATGCGGAGACGGGTCACAGTGGAATCTAAGGATACGCTATACCCAGGAGATGGAACCTCTCGGCACCATTGGCCCGCTCTCCCTGATCAGGGAGCAACTGGACGAGCCGTTCATTGTTCTCAATGGGGACGTACTTACCGATCTCAGTCTTAGCCGGTTTGTGGCGTCACACCGCACTCACACGGATCCAGTCACCATCGCCACAGCTTCCCGCGTCATCAAGATGGACTTCGGCGTCATCGATGAGATCGATAATACTGTCAAAGTATTTCGTGAAAAACCCACGCTATCTCATCTGGTAAGTATGGGAATATATTGCATGAATCCAGACGTTTTTCGCTTTATACCTGACGGCATCGCCTTTGGATTCGACGACCTCATGCTGCAAATGATGCAAAACGGCACGAATGTGCACGTCTACAAACATGACGGGCTTTGGCTGGATATCGGACGCGTTGAGGATTTTCAAAACGCACAAACCATTGCCTGGGAAGAGCAGTCCGCATCGATCGAGGTCTCGGCAGCGGCCGCTTGAGGGCTGAACGCTCGACCGCGCCAACATGAGGAGGTCGTAATGCTCTTGGTCAGCGCTCCTATTCTTGGCTTTCCGGAAAAGGCGGCCTTGGCCAAAGTTGTCGACAGTGGGTGGCTGACGATGGGGGACCAGGTGCGAGCCTTTGAAGAGGCCTTCGCGGCCGTGCATGATGCGGTCGATTGCGTTGCCGTCAGCTCTTGCACCGCCGCCCTGCATCTCATTCTCCATGCACTTGGGATCGGCCCTGGAGACGAAGTGCTGGTTCCCTCGCTGACCTTCGTGGCGACCGCGAATGCAGTGCTCTACGTAGGAGCAACACCGGTATTCGTCGACATAGAGTCGGCCGAAGTGCCACTGATGTCCCTAAGCGACGCGGAAGCCAAGTGCACCGGACGCACCAAGGCTGTCATTCTCGTCCACTTTGCCGGCTACCTCGCCGACCGGGAAGAGTGGCAGAGATTTGCCCGTGTGCGAGGACTGCATATCGTCGAGGATGCCGCGCATGCTCCCGGCCTTAAGGAGGTGGGGACTTACGGTGCGGCCGCCGCCTTCAGCTTCTACGGCAACAAGAACATGACCACCGCGGAAGGTGGAGCCGTAATCGCCCGGGATGCACAGCTCCGCGAAGCGATCCGCCAGGCTCGCGGACATGGGATGACCAGCGGCACACATCAGCGGCTGAACAGCCGCACGCCGCAATATGATGTGACGATGCTCGGTTTCAATTATCGCATGGATGAATTGCGCGCCGCTATTGGCTTGGTCCAGCTTCAGAACCTGCAGGAATGGAATGAAATCCGGCGCATATTGGTCGTCCTCTATCGACGTCTGATCGCAGACTATTGCTCGGCCGTGACAGTCCCGTTCTGCAAACCGCGGACCTCGGCCTATCACATCATGCCTGTCCTCCTGCCACCTGACGTCGACCGGCAAACGGTGATCGACCACCTGCGAACGAAGGGGATACAGACCACAATCCACTATACGCCCGTGCACCAGATGACGCTCTATCGCCAAATGTTCACTGAAATCCATCTGCCGAAGACCGAGGATTTCGCGCAGCGGGAGTTGACGATTCCACTACACCCGCAAATTACGGCAAGTGCGATCGAGTCGGTGGTTGTTGCATTGGCCACCGCGATTGAAAGCAGCGGGCGTGCGGGAGCAGCGGCATGAACGCACTCGACGTGACGATGCATCGGCCCGCCGTAGCTGGCACCAGCCACGGAATTGCCAGACGCGCGATGGACATCATCCTCGCCGCAGCCGCGGGAATGGCACTCGCTCCGCTGATGCTATTGATTGCTGTTGCACTCTTGGTCGAGGGTGGTTGGCCCGTGCTTTTCGCACAGACGCGCCTGGGTGCCGGCGCAAAACCGTTTCGCATGTACAAGTTCCGCAAATTCAAGACGACAGCCGATCCTTTCGGCCTTGCCCTGACCATGAACGATGACAGCCGCATGACGCGGATAGGCCGTTTTCTCGCGGCAACGAAACTTGATGAATTGCCGCAACTGTGGAACGTTTTTACGGGAGACATGGCAATTGTCGGCCCGCGGCCGGAAAGCCTTGCCTTCGCCGATTGTTTCCGCGGCGGCAATGAAGCCGTCCTACAGTGGAAGCCCGGCCTGCTCGGCCCGACCCAGGTTCTCTTCCGTCACGAAGCCTGTTTTTACCCGCCCTCCCTTGATCCGCTCCTGTTTTACCGAGAGGTCCTGTTCCCGGCCAAGGCAACGATCGACCTCGCCTACTATCCGCGGCGCACGATTGCATCGGACCTCGTCTGGATAATGCGAGGCTTCAGGGCGGTTTTCGGCGTGTCGCTACCTCCCGCGGCAAGTGGGTAGAGCAAGTGGGTAGAGTTGGAAATTGAGGAGAGTTTGGCATGAATGGATTGTTGTTCGTTCGCCAGTTTGACGGCTCACACGATCAAAGGAGTGCGCGGTCGTGAGTTATCACGGCAGGAAGGTCCTGGTCACGGGTGCGGATGGATTTATCGGATCCCACCTCACGGAAGCGCTGGTGCTCGAAGGCGCCGATGTCACGGCATTGGCCCTCTACAACTCGTTCGACAGCCATGGCTGGCTGGATGATTTGCCCGACCACGTTCGAAGTCAGGTGCAATGCATTCGTGGGGACGTTCGTGACAGCGCGTTCATCAACCGGATCGTGCGCGGCCAGGCGGTGGTGTTTCATCTGGCTGCGCTGATTGCGATTCCCTATTCCTACGCGGCTGCCCAATCCTATGTGGAAACCAATGTTCTGGGCACCGTGAATGTCCTCGAAGCGGCACGCCACTGGGAAACCGAACGTATTGTGCATACGTCCACAAGCGAGGTTTATGGCACCGCTCTGACCATGCCGATCCACGAATCCCACCCGTTGCAGGGACAGTCCCCCTACTCTGCATCCAAGATCGGGGCGGACATGATGGCGGCGTCCTATGCCAGGTCCTTCGATGTGCCGGTGGTCATCCTGCGACCGTTCAATACATACGGGCCGCGCCAGAGCGAGCGGGCCATCGTGCCGACCATCATAAGGCAGGCTCTGGACGAGAAATGTCCGGCGATCATGGTCGGCGACACCAGCCCTATCCGCGACCTTACCTTTGTGGAAGACACTGCGGCGGCATTTGTGGCGGCAGGGGCGGCCGAGCTTGAATTTGGCCATGCTTACAATGCCGGCAGCCAGCGCGCCGTCAGTGTCTCGGACGTTTTGGAGTTGGTGCTCGAGTTGAGTGGCACCAGGAAACCAGTTCGTCGAGATGAAAGCCGGATGCGGCCGCAAAACTCCGAGGTTCGCGCGTTGCTCGCCGATTCCTCAAACCTTGAAAGTAAAGTCGGATGGCGGGCACATACGAGCCTGCGTGATGGTCTGGAAAGGACCATCGAATGGTGGCGCTCGCGGCTCACCGAAGGCCGCGTCCGACGCGAAATGAGCTACATGACATGACCTTTCCGCGGCTCATACCGGCTGTGCTGTTGATGGCCGCTCTGCTGGCGCTGCACACAGCCGGAAACCGGCCGAGCGGTGCGGCAGGCACGGAGCCGGCAATGGATCTGCCCGCTTATCTGAAACCTGCAACTGATCCGGCGACAGGGATCCGCTTTACTCGGATCACCCAGCCCGGAGCGCTTGGCAGCGGAATTGTCTGCGGCAAAATATATTGCAGTCATCGTTACTCGAGCGCGCAAGCCTGGAATGCAGATCAGAGCCTCCTCGTCCTCATGAACGGCTGCAACGGCATGTGTTTTCTCGACGGGAAAACCTACCTCCCTTTGTTTCATCGCAACAAGTCGGGTGAGTGCGAGTGGCGCCCCCGAAACGCGGAGATGATGATCTGTGTCGATGGTCAGAAGATTTCGATCTGGGCGCCCCGCACCAATCGTGAGGACATAGTGTATGCCGCAACGAAATATCGGGATCTCGAATTTGGCCCGTCCAAGGGAAATCCTAGTCGTGACGGCAACCGCATTGCCGTACGCGCGACCCGCAATGATGGAGCTGCTGTCGTCTTCGCATACGACATCGACCGGCGTCTGAAATACCCGGACATCGATCTCGCCCAGGTTGCCGGAACGACCAGTTCCTGCACCATTTCTCCGCTTGGAGAGAACATCCTGTGTTTCCAAAATCTGGTCGACGGCACCGAGCAGCGAGCCATTTTCGCAGTCGACGGCACCCTGCGCCAGACGTGGAAGGATCATCATCGGCCCGGCCATGGCGATTTGACTCTCGATGCGGATGGCAGCGAAATTTACGTCGGAACCAGCAAATCCGCTCCGGACAAATATCAGGTGATCAAGCGTCGGCTGTCCGATGGAAAGGTCACGTCGCTCACGAAGTACGGTGAGGCCGAGCATACGTCGCTGCGTGCTTTGGACAGGCCCGAATGGGCATTTATAAGTTACGGGGGCAATCCCGATGAGGTTCGGAGCCACCCGGACTGGGCGCCATACACGCGCGAAGTTATCGCGCTGCGTGTCGACGGTCGTCAGGAGGTCCGACGCATCGTGCAGACGCGAAACGCTCCGTTCGACTATTGGAGCGAGACGCACGCCTCCCCGTCCCCTGATGGGTCGCAAGTGATCTGGTCGAGCAATTGGGGGGTGCCTGGTGGGCCGGTCTACGAATTCGTCGCCCATCTCGATTGGCCGCAGCAGCCGGGCCTGAATTAAAGGGAGATTGCCATCAATGGCCTTCGTTAGCCGAATTTTCTTTGCAGCCCTTGCCGGCTGCCTGGCCCTGGATATCGCAGCCGCGGCTGAAGCGCCGGTGGCCTATAAGCTGTCGCCCGGCGATACGGTGGAGATAGGAATAGCCTCAATAGCGGAGCGAACGCAACGCGCGATCGTCCAGATGGATGGCTCGATCGCGCTGCCTGAGTTCGGGATGATCCCGGTTGGCGGGCTGACGCCGGCCGAATTGCAGACGCGCATGGAGGCGGTGCTGCCAACCAAGATCGTCCATCAGCGCCTGCCTGATGGACGGGAACAAATGATCGTCATCAAGCCGAGCGACGTCACGGCCGTGATCGCGGAGTACCGTCCGATCTATGTGACTGGCGATGTGCTGACGCCAGGGCAGCAGACTTACCGGCCACTCATGACTGTCCGCCAGGCAATCGCGGTCGCCGGCGGTTTCAGTCTCCTGCGGTCTCGGGCAAGCCAAAGCGGACCTGATCCCGTTGATCTGCGACGCGACTACGAGTCGATCTGGGGGGACTACATCAGGGACTACTTTCATGGCGCCCGCATCCGCGCCGAACTTCAGAACCAGGCAGAATTTGAGATGCAGCCGCCGCAAGGCTCGCCCCTGTCGAATGCATTGATATCGGCGGTCGCGCAGGCGGAAGCGGAGGGCCTCAAGATTTCGCTGAACAATTTTCAACAGGAGCAAAGCTATCTCGACAAGACCGCCAAGGATGCCGAGGCTCAGGTCGAGGTTCTGCTCAAGCGCGAGCAAACGGAAGCGGCCGCGGTGAAACAGGATGAGGACGATCTTGCGCGGGTCACCAAATCGTTCGAATCGGGCAACCTGACCAACAGCAGGCTCGCCGACGTCAGGCGTGCCGTGCTGATGTCGTCGAGCCGGGCGCTGGAGACCTCGGTCGAACTGATGAGAACGCGGCGCCAGCAGGAAGACTCCGTCAGGCAGCAGGAACGCAATGAAAATCAAAGAAGGATTGGCCTTCTGAACGAGTTGAGGGACACCGACCTTCGCCTGGCCGAGACCACTGCAAGGCTCCACGCAGCCAGCCAGAAGCTTCAGCCATCGGGGGCGTCCGCGCTTCCACTGCCGGTCGCCGGCGAAACCTTTCAGGCGCGGATCACAATAACCGGCGGGGCCGGCGACGCGTCGAGAGGTCGACCGGTCGACCAGGACACTGAGGTTGCGCCTGGAGACACCATCGAGGTGAGGTTCAGCAGCGAACTGCAGAGCGCGGCGATCCAGTAGTTGCGCGGACGTGAACCGAGCCGGGAACGACGTGGCTGATAGCTCGCCTCACGGCATCAAGACCGGGCGCCTGAGAATCAACATGGGAAAATCAAGAAAGCGGGTTTGCCGTGATTGGTGAAATAGATGTCGCCAGCGCCTACAGCACCGGCCGCACCGACTTCATGGGACTGAAGTTGGTTGTCGCGCCCGGCGTGCTTGTCCCTCGCCCGGAGACAGAACTGCTCGGCAGCACCGCCCTCAATGTGCTTCGTGAACTTAATCGGCCGGTACCGCGTGTCGTGGACATGTGCTGCGGGGCGGGCAATCTCGCCTGCGCCATTGGATACAAGATCCCCACCGCGCGCGTCTGGGCGAGCGATCTTACTGACAGCTGTGTCGAAACCACCTGCCGGAACGTCGCCCATCTTGGCCTGGCCGGGCGCATTTCGGTGCTGCAGGGCGACCTGTTCAATTCCTTCTCGGGTCTGGAACTCGAAGGCACGATCGATCTGGTCGTCTGCAACCCGCCTTATATCTCGGAGAAGCGGCTCGAAAATGACCGCGCGCATCTGATGGAACTTGAACCACGTGAGGCCTTCGCTGCCGGACCTTACGGCCTGAGCATTCATATGCGGGTGATCAAGGAGGCGCGGCGCTATCTGCGGCAAGGTGGTATGCTGCTTTTCGAGGTCGGGCTTGGCCAGGACCGGCAGGTCATGAGTTTGGTTGAGCGTTCCAAAGCCTACGAGAGCATTCGCACGGTTGCGAACAAAGCCGGTGAAGCCAGGGTGGTTTGTGCACGGGCCAAAGCGCCAGCGTGAGCCGCGCCATGGGTTTGCGCGCCCGGTTGGGACGACACCCTTAACCGTAGTCCGGCGATCAGTTTTCCTTGCTGACCACGTAACGTGCAATTCCCTGGATGGAATCGAAATTCTCAGGCAGAAGTTCACTGTCCTCGACAGTGATGCCGAATGTCTCCTCGACGAAGCCGATAACTTCAAGCACTCCAGTCGAGTCTATGATGCCCTGGTCGAGCAACGACGTTTCAACTTCCAGCGCACGCGGGTCGGCTACGTAGAAATTTGACGCCAGAAAGGCGCGGATTTGATCGCTGTAGGTGTCAATTCTGTTGTTCATGCTCAGCATTGAATTGGCCTCCGATCCAGATAATTTCCGTGAATCGCTTTATGACAGAGCTATTTTCTTGAGCTTGCCCGTGTCCGTCATCGGTAGACTGGACACAATTTGGATGGACTTCGGAATCATGAAGTTTTCCAGCCGCTTCTGACATTCCATCCGCAGCTGCTTTTCACCCATGATCGTTCCTTCCTCGATGACGACAAACGCTTTCACTGCTTGCCCCAGCAGGTCGTCGGGAACTCCGACAACCGCGGCTTCCCGTACTCCCGGGATTTCCATCAGCACGTTTTCGACTTCCCTAGGCGCCACCTTTTCTCCCCGCGATTTTATGATCTCATCGCTGCGGCCGACAAAATAGAGGTACCCTTCCTCGTCCATTCGGCAGTAGTCGCCGGTGTACAGAACCTGCTCGCCGGGCAAAGGGCCGGGCTTGAGCTTCCTCGCGGTAGCCTCCGGCTTCCCCCAGTAACCCTTCATGATCGTCGCCCCGCGAATGACCAGCTGGCCGACGACATTGGGACCGACCTTTCGGTCATCCTCATCGACAATCCACATTTCGGTGTTCGGGATGGCGATCCCCACGCTCAAGGGTTTTCGGGCAAGATCGTCCGGCGGAAGATAGGTGCAGCGTTTGCATTCGGTCAGGCCGTACATCGAATAGATGCGGGCGTCGGCAAACAGCTCCTGGAGCAGGCGAATGTGCTTGAGCGGCAGGGCCGCGGCCGTATTCGTGACATACCTTATGCTTGCAAAATCATGTGCGTTCAGCGTCTTGAGATCCGACAGCGCGGCAAAGATGGTTGGCACGCCGGGAAAGCCTGTAACTCTCTCCCTTTCGATGATCGCAAGTATCTGTGAGGGGAAGGCAAACGAGCGCTCGAGGACCAACCGCGCCCCGGTACGGAATGCCATTATCATCTGATAGAGGCCGTAATCGAAGGCCAGGGGCAAGACATTGAGGATCACATCGTCTTCGCCAAGTTCAAGGTACGAGGCAATCGACGTGCATGCTGTCATCATGTTCCTGTGCGTCAGCATCACGCCTTTGGGTTCGCCGGTCGAGCCCGACGTGTAGATGATGGCTGCGAGATCGATATCGATGCGGCGGCGGGCCGGCGCTTTGCCGTGGCCGGCAGCCGCCTCATCCCAACGCACGGCATGCGGCAATCTTCGAAGCTCGGCGTCGTCCACCGGACCGGAGACGATGAGCCGCCGCAGCGACGGACAGTTACGCGCCGGCTCAGTAAAGATCGGCTGCAAATGTTTGTCGGTGATCAATGCTGCCGGAAGGCAATCGTTGAGCAAATACCCCAGCTTGTCGCTCTTGGTGAGCGGATTGACGATGCATACAACGGCGCTCGCCTTGAGAACCGCCCAGAAGCTGACCACGGTCTCGACGGTGTTGTCGGCGAAGATCATGACGCGGTCACCGGGGGTGACCCCGGACGTGACGAGATGATTGGCGACCGCGTTGGAACGTGTCTCAAGCTCGTCATAGGTGAGCCGGTGCTCGCCGCACACCAGCGCCATCTTGTCGCCGAGCCGGCCGGCCGAATGGCTGAGGTAATCGTCCAGCAGAGGTACGGCGCCATGCATCATACCAGCACCTCTTCCCTGTGCAGGCGATCGACATCTATCCTGAGGTCGACCGCACGCCCGCTCGATGGACGGCTTGCGACAAACTGCTGATGGAGGAGCTGCGTCGACAGCACGCCGACCAACGCCATGTTGTCCGAGTTGGACAGATCCCCATCGCCGGTCTTGGCAGCGCATTTGTCCAGCAGGCGCGCGACCGAGTTCGGATCAAAGACATTCGCCGCGCGCAGGGCAGTCTCGGAGAGTGCTTCGCGGACATAGGCTGGTGCGCTATCGCCCATGAAGCAAAGTGCGTTGGGCGCCCGGTAGGGTTGCTTCTTGCGGGCCACGACTTCCGCAGGCACGATTGATTTCGCCACACGCTTCAGCACGTGTTTCTCATCCAGAATACGCAGCTTGTAGTCGGCCGGAAGCGAATTCGCCAAGGCCACGAGCCTGTCGTCCAGGAACGGGAAGCGCCCTTCGACGGAGTGAGCCATCAGCATCCTGTCTCCTTGCGAGGAAAGCAGGTAGCCCGACATCAGCGTCCTGATCTCAAGGTACTGGTCCTGCGCGAGAGGACCCCATCGTTGGAACTCTTCGGGCAGGCGGCCGAGCAGGTCCGCCACCACGTTGTGGCGCGCCGCTTCGGCGTGCATGTCGGCCGAGAACAGCCGTTTGATGGCGCTGGTGGTGCGCCAGCGGGTGTCATGCGCGAAGCCGGGCGCGCCAAATGCATGGATACCGTGCCCAAAGAACTGGCGCGCCATCGCCTGCTGCTTGACCGGCGAGCGGCTCAGATAAGGGTAGAGGCGTTCCAGCAGTCGCGCGCGGCGGGCGGATGCGGGCTGCCGCCCCCAGAAGCGGCGGACCTTGCCTTCACGGAACAGGTCGTAGCCAGCGAACATCTCGTCGGCCCCCTCGCCGGTCAGCACGACCTTGATGCCATGTTCGCGCACCAGCCTCGAGAGAAGGAACAACGGCGCCGGCGCGGTTCTGAGAATCGGACGCTCGGCGTGACGGATCACATCTGGGAAGATGTCGGCGATGTCACCGCGCGAAACCATCACCTCGTGGTGCTCGCCGCCGCTCGCATCGGCAACCAGCCGCTGGTAACGGGTTTCATCATATTCGGCGTCAGCAAAGCGCAACGAAAAGGTCTGAAATGGCGCGCCGGCGAAGCGCCTCCCGAGCATGGCGACAAGCGAGCTGTCGAGCCCGCCGGAAAGGTAGCAGCCGACCGGCACATCCGCCTTCACCATTCTAAGCGCCGTCGCGGCCTGCAAGGCGCTGCGCACTTCGTCCACCGCATCGTCCAGTGAGCCCGTGAAGGTGCCATGGGCCGGGTCCGCGATCTCGGGATAGCAAGGTTTCCAGAAAGCGTGCTCACGAACGCTGCCATTGTCGTAGATGCGTACATGGCCGGGGGTAAGTTCCTTTACTCCCTGAAATACGCCTTGCGGCGGTACGACCGTCCAGAGCGTGAAAGTCTGGTCGACCCCCGCCGGATCGAAAGCCCGCGGTATCGCGGTGTCGGCTGCGAAAATGGCCTTCACTTCGCTGGCGAAGTGAAGGCGTCCAGCGTGTTCGCACAAATGCAGCGGGCAGATGCCGAACCGATCGCGCGATAGGACGAGGCGGCCTGTCAGCGAGTCCCAGATGGCGAGTGCCCACTGCCCGTTCAGCCGCTCGAACGCGGCCACGCCCCAGGCGCGATAGGCGTGCACGACGACCTCCGTATCGCTGCGGGTGCGGAAACGATGTCCCAGGGCCATGAGTTGTTCACGCAGCTCGACGTAGTTGAAGATCTCGCCGTTGAACACGATCCAGGTGGTATCGCCTGTGTCGGCGAGGGGCTGCTGGCCGCTCGAGAGATCGATGACCGACAGGCGGGTATGCGCCAGCCCGGCTCGCCTGTCGCGGTAAAGGCCGCTCTCGTCCGGGCCTCGATGGGAAAGCGCGGCTGCCATTCGTAGAAGCGCGGCTCGTGAAGGAGGCTCCGCAGCCGCGTTCAGCGCCACAATTCCGGCGATGCCGCACATGGGGTCAATCCCTATCCATCGCAGCGGACAGCTGCGGCCGTGCGTGAAGGTAGCGTGCAGCGCGGCGTTTGCTGACGATATCCTTATAGACCTTCTCGACCTGCCCGGCCGTGAGGCCGGCGGCGGCGGCAACCACGCCGGCCGAAATTCCGTGATTCATGCCGTAGAGGCACAAATCCATCAGCTGATAGGGCAAGGCGAAGTAGAACTCCTCCTGGGTTTGCGCCATGGAAAACGTGTCCGTGGTCGGCAGCCTTGTTTGGACCTCCTTGTCAATACCGAGATATTCCGCCAGCTGGTAAACCTGGGTCTTGTAGAGATGGACGATAGGCATCACATCGGCGACCCCGTCGCCCTGCTTGACGAAGAAGCCCTGGTCATATTCGAGCCGGTTCGGCGTGCCTGCCACTGCATAGTTGAGGCGGTCCGCATGATAGTATTCAGTCATCTTGCGAACCCGCTGCTTGTAGTTGGTTGCAGCGACGATCTGCAGGTAAGCCGCCGGCGACAGACGCACGGTGTCGATCTTTCCGTCCGGATCCTCGACCGTAAGGCGCGTGATATTGAGGCCGCTGCTCTCCAGCACCGATGCCATGACCAGCTTGCATTTCCAGCCTTCGCCATATCCAGGAACGGCAGTTCGGATGGCCTCCATCTGTCGGGCGTAGGCGCCGATGCCCTCGAGCGCCGGCCGGATATCTTCAAGGATTGTGTCGATGCCAAGCTGCCCTGCGACGCTGCGGCCAAGCCTCAAAGAGTCGCCGGACGAATCGCGCTCCGGCATGAACAGGCCCAGTACCTTGTCCCTGCCGAACGCCCGAGCGCACACCGTTGCGACGACAGAACTGTCGATGCCTCCAGAGAGCCCGACGACCACTCCGCGACGCCGTTGTGTGCCGAGAACCTGTTCGCGCAGGGTCTCGACGATGCGATCGATCTCCAGCCGGGCATCGAGCGCCAGTACGTCGCTGCTGAATTCCCCGATCAGGTCGATGACACTGCCTCCTGTTGGCGTGACTCGACCGAAGAGTAGGTCTCGGTCACAGCGTTTTCGATGAGCGGGCGATTGACGGTCAGATGGGGCTCCACGACCATGTCGATGTGAGTGCCGGCGATCGGAATGACGTCCAGATGGACGAATGCCCGATCCCACCCAAGTGCAAGCGGCATTCCGGGCCGCGCGCAACGGAACAAGGTGCCGGTGATCGGCAGTATCGGCCTGGGTTCTGTGAGCCACTGGAAGAAGGCGCGCGCGCGCAGAACTTCCTGCAGTTCCAGTTTGGTTCTGAAGCTCGTCGGGTTGAACTGACCCTCGGCATAGCGGTCGAGGAAGCTGGCAAGCCGGGATTCGCAGTGCATTTTGACCGCGACCTTGGCAAGCGCGCGGCATGCCACTCGACTAGCCGATATACGATTGGTTCGGATCCGGTGAAATGTCCGGGTAATCGTCTCCCAACGCTTGCTGCGCTCGCCAACCAGGCTGGTATCCAGAATGCCCGTGAACGCTACAGCTCGCCCTTGATCAAGCAGACGCGCGGCAACCTCAAAAGCGACAGCTCCTCCGAGCGAGTGACCAAGCAGGCGAACACAGCCGGTCGGCTGCACGCGGTTGATATGATCGATTGCAGCTTCGACCATTGCGGCGACAGTGTTCTGACCTTGCAGGATCATGCCCAGGGCCGGATATCTTATGGGAGACACCCTGGCGACCTTGCTTATTGCTGATGCGAACGAAGCAAGGCTCGGACCATAGCCGACCGACCCGGGGAAAAGGAAAAGCAGCGGAGGCTCGTGTTTCCAAGCGGGCGCGTGCTCGCCGCCTCCTTGAGCGGAAATGACCGCTGCAACCATCTCATCGAAGCTCATTCCAACCGTGAAGGCTTCCAATCCGAGTTCCTGCCCGATCGCGCTTTCGATTTCCATGACGCAATGCAGCAGCTTCAGCGAATCTCCCCCCGCTTCATCCCAGCAGCCCAGGGCGACCCGCGTCTTGAGGACCTTGGTCCAGGCACGCCGTACGATCTGATGAGCAGGAACTTCATTTCCCGCATGGGGGATTTGCGGTGGGGGCGTTGTTTCCCGAACCGAAAGGTCGATTGCAGCCAGCATTGCCATATCGATCTTTCCGCTGGCCAGCCGCGGTATCTCGGCGCTTGCATGGAGCCGCATCGGGCAAAGCGCCGGCGGCAATTTTGTCCTGGCAAGTTGGCGCAGCTCGTCGCAAAAACCGGCTCCCGCCCCGCCGTGCGGTACGGCGAACGCTACCAGTTCATTGGCCGGGGTGACGATAACCACGGCATCCTTCACCGACGGCGCGCAACGCAGAACCCGTTCGAGTTCGGCCGGCTCAACGCGCCGCCCATTGACCTTTATCTGGCGCCCTTTGCGACCGATGATCCGCAGCAGGCCGTCACTCCCAATTTGCACGAGATCGCCCGTCGCAAAGATGCGAAGCGTCTGGTCGTCGGGATCTACTTCAAACGGAACAACTGCCCCGTTTTCCCAATATCCGAGCGCGACATACGGACTTCTGATCAACAGTTCTCCGATCTTGCCTGGCTGAACCGGGTAACCCTCTTCATCGACCACTGCGAAGCTGATTCCCGGAAGCAGCCAACCGACGGGAGCTGAAGAATCGAATTCCTGCCAATCGTGCGGCAAGAACCACTGCGATCCAGTCGTTTCCGTCGATGAATAGCCGATCTGCACCAGGCAATTTGGCGGGACAGCCTTGCGCACGAGGCGGATGTCGGTCGAAGACACCTTCTCGCCTCCAATTCGGGCAACCCTGAGTGAACCAAAGGCGTCCGCGGGCTCATCCGCCAGGAGAGCGCGAAGCAATGCCGGCACCAGATAGGTGATCGTCACGCCTTCCGATTGCATGCGGCCGCGAACCCCGCGCAGGCCAACGGCTTCGACCTCCACAAGCTGCAACGTGGCACCCGTGAGAAGAGCAGCAAGGATTTCCCGACAACCGGCGATGGTTGCCGGGCCGGTCAGGGGCAGGAAAACATCCTGTGCATTGATGTGGCACGCGTCGACATATTGCTGCACCCGGCACAGCAAGTTCCGCTGGCTGTTGACAATCCCCTTGGGGCGGCCCGTGCTGCCGGAGGTATAAAGCACGATTGCCGGTGCATCGACAGAAACGATACGGTGTGCGGCTGGACGAGGCGTTGCCTGCAACGATTGCGCCATCTCCATCCGGGCAACGTTCTGGGGCAGATCAAGGCCGTAGATGCCTTTGTCGCCAATTATGGCGGAGAGCCTCGCGTCGGCGACGATTTCGTTGATGCGCGAGTCCGGATCTCGCACGTTAAGCGGCACTGACGGTCGACCGGATGCCATGCTGGCCAGCATCGCAACGGTGTACCAGACCGAGTTGGCCTGAAGTATTCCAATCGCATTTCCGTCGGGAACGACGGCTTCAATCCAGCCGGCCAATGCCTCGACCGCCCGAAAAAGCTCGGAATAGGTCAGTTGATTGGTGCCGTCGCTGGCGGCTAATTTTTCGGAATAACGCCCGGCGATTTCCCTGAGGTGATCAAAGACAGGAATGTCGGCGAAGCCAGTTCCCATCCGTTGGTGCAGACGTAGAACAGGCCCGCCATGGTCAAGAGCATGATCGGGAGCTTTTGACCATCGACAAGAGACCACCGCCTGGTAGTCAGCCTGCACCGTTTGAATCGCCCTCGAAGATTCTAAATGCGCCAGAGACATAAGGGCCCCACGCTAGGATTGTTGCCGCTTATCGCCCCGCGGCATGATCTTTTCATCAATCATTCGGATGATGCGCGAGGCGGTCTTGATCGCTTGAATCGTTCGAAGTTGAGCATGCCAGCCTGCGCTCGCTCGGCTGTGCTACCTTACCGAAGTGTCGGGTTGTCCGCTGCTGTCCGCTTCGCCAGTGCCTGAAACGAAGCAGTATGCGAATACTTCCCCTCCAAGCTCATCCGTGACACGAACCCAATTGTTTTCCCATGTCCGCAGGGTAACCTGGCGTCCCGTTGACATAGTCGCCGCCGTGAACGGACTGGACGCATTGACATTACTCGCCGCGACCACGTCGTCCCCCTCCATTTGTTCTACCAGGTATGTTTGCATCACTGCTCCTGACTGCAGGGCATGGCCGGTTCAATTGCGTGTAGCTGGAGGCATGAACTCCCAACCGCGGGGAACGGATTTCGTTCCATGCCACAGGCAACACTATGCCGGCAGTCAGCGACCGCCCCTGGCAGGACCGTGGCCCTAGCCGCTTAATGACTTGGTCAGGACTGAGCTATGTTTTGGCGGAGATGGGCCCTCGCTGCGAAGCCGCATACTTCTGGAATAGTGCAATCTTGTCGGGATAGGTAATCCGGATTTCGCTGTGACACCCCTCGCAGCGATATTTGGATGCAACCTGGAACCAGCGCCCGGGTTTCAGCAGAGCCAAGCCGCAACGCGGACATTTGAATGTCATTTCAAGAGGGCATAGATTCTGACACAGCGGCATTTCGTAACTTTCATAAGATGTACCTAATGTTAGGCAACGACAGCCGGCCGAAATCGTTCCTGGGCGCCGTTCTTTTCGTCAGGCCGATGACCAACCTCGGACGCCAGGAAACCATTGGAGTTATCCGCGATGCCAGCTTCACTGGCGCAGGCCTGAACTCAAGCGCACCCCGATTTCTGGTGGCGTAGCGCCGTTGCAGGCGTTGACTGATGTCAGCAACTTGCAATGAGCAAGCCCGGAGCGCCTCACTGCGTGGGCGCCGATCGAACGACCGTCAGAAAGGTTTACGAGAACCGAGCGTGGTGGCCTCGGGGCGACGGCGGGCCGCACGCTTGACGACACGACCTATTATCCGGACGCTGAAACAACGCCGCGCACCAAGCCATCATCAGTCAAGCAAGGAGGACGAAAAGCAGCGCAACCAGGCGGCAATCGTTGCGCTCGGGAGCCGCGATCCCGACCGAATTGATGGATATGGAAGCGCTGTTGAAGGGAACCGACGCATCCCTTGCGAATGCGTCGGTTCCAGAAGCTTATGCGTGGCGGATTTCCGTTCCCAGCACCTTCAAACATTCGCGGATGAACGCAGCAAGCGCCGTCCAGCCTTTGGCCGAAACCATTGTCCCGTCCACATATGCCTCGGTCGGCGACAGGTCGATATAGGTGCCACCCGCCAGTGTCACCTCAGGCTCGCAGGCGCCGAGTGCTGCGACCTTCTTGCCACGCACCACGCCGTCGACAGCGATCAGGATCTGCACACCGTGGCAGATGGTGAAGATCGGCTTCTTGGCCTCGTGGAAATGGCGCACGATCGCCTGCACGCGCTTGTCGGTGCGGATGTATTCCGGGCCGCGGCCGCCCGCGCAGTAGACGGCATGATATTGATCGAGCTGCCTCTCGGCTTCCGAGAAAGTCTTGTTGATCAGCGCATAGTGGCCGAGCTTTTCGGTGTAGGTCTGGTCGCCCTCGAAGTCGTGCAGCGAGGTCTTGATCAGATCTCCGGCGTTCTTGTCCGGGCATACCACGTGGATGGTGTGACCGACGGCTTCCATCGCCTGCTGATAGACAAAGATTTCGTATTCTTCGGTGAACTCACCGGTCAGCATCAGTATCTTTTTGCCTAGCATGGCTCTTCCTCTCTGTGTTTTGAGCTACGCAAGGCGCAGACCGCGCCCTGCCTTTCGGTGAAATCGGATAGTGTCAGAACGGTGAGTCCGGGAAATAGTATTCCTTGGCGTTGGCCTGGGTGATCAACGGCGCGTCGAGCTTGACGGTGCCACGGACGGGTGCCTGGCCGATCAGGTTGGCGACAGTCATGTAGATCGCGGTCTTGATCATCGACGGCGGATATGGCGTCTCGACCGGCGTCATGGCGTCGCCGTCGATCACTTTCTTGACGATGTCCTTCATGCCGTTGCCACCGAGTGCCAGCTTGATATCGGTCCGGCCCGATTGCTTGACCGCCTCGAGCACGCCAAGCAGCATGTCGTCGTCATTGGCCCACACCGCATCTATATGCGGGTACTTGGCCAAGTAGTCCTGCATCAGCTTGAAGGCTTCGTCGCTGTTCCAATGCGCGTACTGGATGTCGAGGACTTTCAGATCAGTGCCCTTGATCGTGTCTTGAAAGCCCTTGATGCGCTCGTCGTCGATGACGGTCGGAATGCCACGCAGTACGACGACGTCGCCCTTGCCGCCGAGCTTGTCGATCATGAACTTGGCTGTGTTGGTGCCCACCGCGATATTGTCGCCGGCGAGGTAAAGATCCTGGACGGAGGCGTCAGTTAGACCGCGATCGACGACGGTGATGAACGTGCCCATGTCCTTGATAGCCTTGACCGGCTGGGTCAGCTCTTCCGAGCTATAAGGCAGGATCACCAAAGCATCCAGCTTGCGGCTGGCCGACAGGTCCTCAAGCGCGCTGACCTGCTCCGCCGCCGACGGCGACGTCTTCACGACCACTTCGACGTTCGGGAACGCGGCGTTGATTTCCTTGGCCGCCGCTTGCGCGTGATAGACGATGCCCGCCGTCCAACCGTGGTCAGCTGCCGGTATCGACACCGCGATGACCTTCTTGTCTTGCGCCATGGCCTGACCGGCCAGCAGCAGCGCGCCCAGTGTCGCCGCCGCAATCCATTTTCTACTGAACATTGTCTTCTCCCTTGGACCTACAAGAACGTTAATCCGCGTGGTCCGGACGCGGCGCTATTTCGAATTCGAAAACCGCTGGATGAGCATGGCGATAATGATGATGACGCCCTGAACAGCGGCAACGAGGTATTCCGAGACGAAGTCCGACAGCACCATGAGGTTGGCGATGAGCTCCAGGATGACGGCGCCGGCGACCGTCCCCCACACATGGCCCTTGCCGCCGCGCAATGCGGTGCCGCCAATCACCACGGCTGTGATGACCTGCAGTTCCCAAAGCTGTCCGGTCGTCGGCGTTGCGGCGCCCAGGCGCGGCACGTAGCAGATCGCGGCAATGGCCACGCAGACACCCTGGACGATATAGGCGACGGTCCGTGTCCTGATCACCGAGATGCCGGAATAACGGGCGACATCCTCATTGGCGCCGACCGCCGCACATTTGCGGCCGTATTTCATCTTGTACAGGATGAAGGATGCGACCGCGGCGACGGCGATGGATATGAGGATTGGAACCGGGACGCCGGCAACCGTGCCGAAATAGACAGGCCGGTAGGCCTCGCGCAGCGACCGGTCGATTGGTATCGTGCCACCATCGGTCAGATAGGTTATCAACGCCCGGAAAATCCCCATCGTGCCCAGCGTGGCGATAAACGGTTCGATCCTGCCGACCGTGACGATGAGGCCGTTGGCAAGCCCGCACAGCAGACCGACCAGGATCGCCACCGCCATACCGGCGGGAATAGCCCAGATGCCGGCATGCGGCGCCACCGCGTTCATGAACATGATGGTGATGCCGGTGATGAAGGCGGCCATCGAGCCGACGGAAAGATCGAGCCCCCCGGACGAGATCACAAATGTCGCGCCGACCGCAATAATGGCGATGAAGGCGCTGCGGGTGATGACGTTGGCGAGGTTGGTGGCGGACAGGAAATCGGGGTTGATGAGGTAACCGACCACCAGCAGAGCTGCCAGCGCAAGAAAGGGCCCGATGTCGGTCCAACTGATATTGAGATCGAGGGGGCGACGCCTGGGTGCGGATTCGGTCATGACAGCCATTCTGTGCCTCCCTTGGCTTTTGGCCCTGGCTTGGGGCCACTGGTCGCCAGTACCGCCACATTGCTTTCGGTCATTTCGGCGCCACTGACCTCGCCGGTGATGCGGCCTTCGCGCATCACCAGGATGCGGTCGCAGATGCCGATCAGTTCCTGCATCTCCGAAGAGATGACGATGCAAGCCTTGCCCTTGGCCACAAGCTCCTGGATGAAGGCATAGATCTGCGCCTTGTTGGCGATGTCGATGCCACGCGTGGGCTCGTCGATAATGACCACCGAAGGATCGGTCAGCAGCACCTTCGCCAGCAGCAGCTTCTGCTGATTGCCCCCGGAAAGCTGGCCCGCTTTGGCGCCGAGGCTCTTCAGCCTGATGTCATATGTCTCCACGGCCTGTTCCAAGGCCTCCGCTTCGCGGCGCCGACCCATCGAAAGGCCGGGATGGAACACACCGAGCGCCGACAGCGTCAGGTTAGGCGCCAGGTGCTCTTGCAGCAGCAGTCCCTTGCCCTTGCGATCCTCGGTCAGGTAACCGACGCCGGCGTCGATCGCGGCGCGTTGCGACTGGAAATGGACCGACTTGCCCTTGAGTTCAACGGTGGCGGTCGCCGGTCGCAGGCCGATAATGCCCTCGAAAAGTTCGGTGCGGCCCGCCCCGACCATGCCGGCAAACCCAAGGATCTCGCCCTTGTGGACCGTAAACGACACCTCCTCCACATAGCCGGGAACGGAGGCGTTGCTGACGCTCAGCATCGGCACATCCGAAGGCGCCACGGTTTTTTCGGGATAGAGTGCTGCCAGTTCGCGCCCGACCATCAGCCGCGCCATATCCATCTGGCTCAGCGTCCTGCCGGGATAGGTGCCGATCATCTTGCCGTCGCGCAGAACGGTCACCTTGTCGGCGACCCGTTGCACCTCATCCAACCGGTGGCTGATATAGAGCACGGCGGTGCCGTGAGCCTTCAGTTGCAGGACGATCTCCAGCAGGCGCTCAACCTCGCCACCGGTCAGAACGGCGGTCGGCTCGTCGAAGATGACCACCTTGTGGTCGTCAAGCAGGGCGCGAGCGATCTGCACCATCTGCCGGTCCGCCAGCGAGACGTCGCGCACCAGTGCCCTTGGCGAGACCGTGCAGCCGATCTGCGCCAGTTTCTCGGCTGCCAGCCGGCGCATGGTGCGGTCATCCACGACATGGCCACGCGAAAGCTCTCGCCCGAGAAACAGATTATCGGTGACCGTGAGCCCCTCGGCGAGCAGGATTTCCTGATGAACCAAAGCGATACCGGCATCCTGCGCCTGGCTGGGCTTGGCAAATTTCACCGCATGTCCGTTCATCGACAATGTGCCGTGGCTTGGCTCGACATAGCCGGACAGCAGCCGCATCAACGTCGACTTGCCGGCACCGTTCTCGCCAATTATGGCGTGGATCTCACCGGGCAGGACGTCTAGGGTGACATCCGACAACACCGTCACCGGGCCGTATTGCTTGGACAATTCCTGGGCGCGCAGCACCGGTTCAAGCGAACCAGGCGCATCGCTGGACAACGTGCTCCCGCCCTCCCCGGCGATATTCGCGGCAATCGACATCCGTTCCGACCTCAATCGAATGCCGGGAGCAGGCGATCGCGCGAGTGCTCGATATGGATGCGCATCGCCTTTTCGGCGGCATCGGGATCGGCCGAGCCGAACGCGGCAAGGATCGCCTCGTGTTCGTCAAGCGCCTCCTCGGTCACGCGTGCATGGAACATCAGGCGGAAGATGTGGAAGTGCGTGTGCTGATGGCTCAACGTCTCGCGGACGAGTTCGTTTTGAGAAAATTCCATGATCTTGTCGTGGAAGATCGCATCTTGCCTGGCGAAGTTCGAATAGCGTACGCGATCATCCTTGCCTTCCCGGCGTGACATCACGCCGGCGGCTTCGAGCAACAGATTGAGCTTGGCCTCGTCCATCGTTGCGGCGGCCTTTGCGGCGCCATGCGGTTCGAGCAGCAGACGCATCTCGTATAATTCGTCGAAACGGCGCCGGGTGATCTGGGGCGCGGCACGATAACCGATCAAATGCGTCTTGAGCACCAGACCTTCGCCTTCGAGCCGGCCGAGGGCTTCGCGGATCGGCGTGTGCGAGACGTTGAATTCCTTGACCAGGCTGTCGACTGTAATGCGTGAGCCTGGCGGGATCTTCAGCGCCATCAACTGCGCGAAAATGGCTTCATAGACATCTTCTACGAGACTGTTGGCGCGCTGGATGCGACCAGCTCCAATGCTGGCGTCGCTTGGGTCGGGTAAGTTTGCGGTCTGCATATTTTGCCTCTTGACAGTGAGGACTGCTAACACGATGGTTCCCCGGATGCAATCCTATATCCTATACGATTTTAAAGCGGATATGATTTAAGTGCGAGAGACACACTCTTAAACCGTCCGATCCAGACCGAGTTCAATGCCTCCGTTCCAGTCAGCCGCCGTCAAAGGACCGACCATGACCCTCTTCGCCGCCCTGCGGTTGCCGCGTGAAATCCTGTTCGGGAAGGGGCAGCGCCATGTGCTGCCGACGGTCGCCGCCCGGTTCGGCCGACGCGCGCTGGTCTGCACCGATGAGCGTTTCGCGGGCACAACGGTATTCGCCGACATCATCAAGTCCCTTCAGTCAGCCTCGATCGAGGTCCTGGTGCATGATCGTGTTCTGCCCGACGTGCCACGCGACACGGTCGGCATCTGTGTCGAGGAAGCGAAGGGGTTCAGACCGGACATGGTGATCGGCATCGGCGGCGGCAGCTGTCTCGATTTCGCCAAATGCGCCACCCTGCTGCTCAGCCATGGCGGCAAGCTCCAGGACTATTACGGGGAGTTCAAGGTGCCGGGTCCGACACTGCCGCTGATCGCCGTACCCACCACGGCCGGCACCGGCTCCGAGGTGACGCCGGTCGCGGTGATTTCCGACCCGGACCGGACGCTCAAGGTCGGCATATCGAGCCCTTATCTGATCGCCGCGGTTGCCTTGTGCGACCCCGAACTGACAATGACCTGCCCCCGTGCCCTGACCGCGATAGCCGGCGCCGACGCGCTGACCCATGCGATCGAGGCCTTCACCGCCATGCGGCGCGGAGAAGACCCCAACCTGCCGCAACAACACGTCTTCATTGGCAAGACTGCGCTGACCGACCATTTCGCGTTGCTCGCGATAAAGCTGCTCGGCCGGAGTCTGGAGAAAGCCTGCAGCGACGGCACCGATGCCGACGCGCGTGCCGATGTCATGATGGGCGCGCTGGCGGCGGGCTGCGCATTCGGCACCGCCGGCACGGCGGCGGCGCATGCCGTGCAATACCCGGCAGGCGCCCTCACCCACACCGCCCATGGTTTGGGCGTGGCGACAATGATGCCTTACGTGATGACCTATAACAGCCGCGTCGCTGCTCACGAGATGGCAGAGATCGGCGCGGCACTTGGCTTGGAGACCAAGACGAGAACCGCCGCCGAGATGGCAGCCGCCACGATCGAGGAGATCAGGCGATTGTTCGCAGCGATCGGCATTACGCCAACACTGGCGGATCTAGGCCTCCCTGCCGACAAGCTTGACTGGACCGCCGAGCAGGCGCTCGGCATCGACCGCCTGATCAAGAACAATCCGCGTGCCTTCGATTTCGGCACGATGCGACGCCTCGTCCAGGCTGCCCATGACGGCGACCTCGCCGCCTGCGTTATGTGAAAACGGAACAAAGCGATGAATTTGAACCCTCAGCAACTCGACCAGGATGGCTATGACGTGCGCGGTTTTTCGCACGGACTCTACATCGACGGCACTTGGCGGCCGTCCTCCGACGGTCGGCTCATCGATGTCGTCGATCCCTCCTCCGGGGCGGTGATCGCCGCGGTTCCCGATGCGACAGTCGAGGACGCTACCGCCGCCGTCGAGGCCGCGGCCAAAGCAGCTAAGGGATGGCGGGAAACTGCGCCGCGCAAGCGATCCGAAATCCTCAGGCGTTGTTTCGAACTGATGGTCGAACGCTCGGAAACGCTTGCCATGCTGATCTCGCTGGAGAATGGCAAGGCGTTGCGCGACGCGCGCGGCGAAGTGGCGTACGCCGCCGAGTTCTTCCGCTGGAATGCTGAAGAAGCGGTCCGGATCACCGGTGAATTCGGCACTGCGCCATCCGGCACCAACCGGATCGTGGTCGATTATGAGCCGATCGGAATTTGCGTGCTGATCACACCGTGGAATTTTCCGGCCGCGATGGCGACCCGCAAGATCGCGCCGGCGCTGGCGGCAGGCTGCACTGTCGTCCTGAAGCCGGCCAGTGAAACACCGCTGACGGCCTATGCGCTGGCGGCACTCTACAGCGAAGCCGGCGTGCCTGCCGGCGTCGTCAACGTGCTGACCACGACCAGTCCCGGGCCGCTGACCTCGGCCATGCTCGCCGATCCACGCGTCAGGAAGCTGTCCTTCACGGGGTCAACGGGTGTCGGCCGAACCTTGCTCGGCGAGGCTTCAAAGCATGTCATTTCGTGTTCGATGGAACTCGGCGGCAATGCCCCGTTTGTCGTCTTCGACGATGCCGATCTCGACGCCGCCCTCGACGGCGCGATGATCGCCAAGATGCGCAACGCCGGCGAAGCCTGCACCGCTGCCAATCGCCTCTATGTGCAATCGGGAATCTATGATGCTTTCGCCGACGGGCTCCGCAAGCGCATGGCGGCACTTAAGGTGGGAGCGGGCCCGAATGCCGACACCGAATGCGGGCCGATGATCACCAGAAAGGCTGTCGACAAGATCGACCGCCTGGTCAAGGACGCGGTGGGCCGGGGAGCCAAGGTGCTTTGCGGCGGGGCGATTTCGGAGGAAGAAGGATTCTTCTATCCGCCCACAGTGCTGTCCGATGTGCCGCCCGATGCGGAGATGGCGCACGAGGAGATTTTCGGCCCGGTGGCACCTATCACACGCTTCGACACCGAGGCCGAGGCCATCGCACATGCTAACAACACAAAATATGGCCTGGCCGCTTATATATACACACACGATGTTGGGCGCGGCATGCGGGTGGCGTCGGGGATCGAGGCCGGCATGATCGGCCTCAATCGGGGACTGATGTCGGATCCGGCCGCACCATTCGGAGGCGTCAAGCAGAGCGGCCTTGGCCGCGAAGGCGGCCAGCACCACGGTATCGCCGAGTTCATGGAGGCTAAGTATATTGCCGTCACCTTCTGAACCGGCAGTCATGTCAAAGGACCCTTTCCGCACGCGCGACCATGTGGCCGATTTTGACGATATCGTGGCCGACATAGTGACTCGCAGCGCCGAGACTCGGGCGACCCTGCCGATGTCAGTTGATATCGCCTATGGCGAGGGCGAGGCCGAAAGATTGGACCTGTTCTTTCCGCCCGGCGCGCGCAGGGATCTTCCCGTGCACATCTTCATCCATGGCGGCTACTGGCGCATGTTCTCCAGGAGCGACTATTCTTATGTAGCGAACACCGTCACCAAAGCTGGGGCGATCGCGGTCATCGTCGACTATGCGCTGATGCCCGAATTCAGGATGGCGGCAATCGTCGACCAGATCCGGCGTGCCAAACAATGGGTGCTGGACAATATAGCCGCCCATGGCGGTGACCCTGCCCGGTTAAGCGTAAGTGGTCATTCGGCGGGTGCGCACCTGGCCACATTCCTGTTCGAAAAGACGCCAATGCCATCACGCATACGTGCGGCGCTGCTGCTGGGCGGCCTTTACGACCTCAAGCCCCTTCAGACGTCCTTCCTCCAGCCGCTAATCGGAATCACCGATGAGGAGGCAGCTGCCTTCTCCCCAATGACGCGGTGGCATGACCCGGAGACGGCAGCGACCATTCTCGTCGGAGATCAGGAAACGTCACCTTTTCACCAGCAGGCCGCCGACTTCGGAAAGCGCTTGCGCGCACAGGGGCACCTTGTCTGCGACCTCTGCCTGAATGACCGAAACCACATGAACAGCGTGCGGGATCTGGGCATCAGCGGCACACAAGCTGGCGATTGCCTGATGGCGATGATCGAGGGAAACGGCCTATAGGACGGAACCTAGGGAACGTAGAGCTCGCTTGAAAGTACCGTCACGGGATCGCGGCACGCTACCGGCATCGGGCTGAGCTTTGCAGCAGGTGAAATCCGGCAGAGGACACAACCGACGATTCCTCATCCTCTTTCTCCACACTGACGAACTGCACAGCGCATCAGAAAATCGAAATTGCCCCTGCCGCCTCGAGCCGCGATGGTCTTTACGCAAGCAGCCGGCTTAGGGCTGTGGAGGAAACGTCGTCGCGGCAAAGCCCTGGGGCAAGGCCGTTTTGGCACGCCGCTGGTTCAAACCGGCAGCGAGGGGAGGAACTGACTTGGCTGGTTCGGGCAAATCCGACACCGCGCGCTTGGGCATCAAAATGTCCCAGGAACTCGTCGTCGGCGCGATCTCGGCCGTCCTCTTTCTGGTGTTCTCGGCGACGCTCAACAATTTCCTAAGCCAGGGCAACATCCTTGCCATCCTCAAGAATGTCTCCATCCTCGGCACGCTGGCCGTCGGCATGGGGTTCATCGTCGTCGGGCGTGGCATCGACCTGACCATGGTGGCGGTGATGGTCGTCGGCGTCGCCTTCAGCATTTGGATCTCCACCTGGGGCGTCGACTTCACGCTGGCCATCGTCTTCGGCGCTATCCTGGTCGCAGCCATCGGCCTGTTCACCGGGGTCATGGTGGCGGTGGCCGAAATTCCGCCGATCTTCGCCACCCTTGCCATCGCGTCCTCCGTCTACGGCTCTGGCCGCATCGTCTTTGCGTCCGACGTGCTCTATGCCCCCTCCGATATCGGCTGGCTGAAATTCGTCGGCAACGGAACCATCCTTGGCATTCCGATGTCGGTGATCATCTTCGCGGCGGTGGCCGCGCTCATGGGCTTCTTCCTGAGGAAGACCCGCTTCGGCCGGCTGGTCTATGCTACTGGCGACAACCCGAACGCGGCCCGCACTACCGGGCTGCCGACGCGCCCGATCATCGTGACGCAATATGTCATCAGCGCCCTCATTGCCTATACCGCCGGCATCATCATGCTGGGGCTGGTCACCGGAATCGACACGCGCCTCTACAATTCCAGCCTGATCTACGACGTGCTGCTGGTGGTCGTGCTGGGCGGCATCGGCCTCTCCGGTGGCCAGGGCGGCGTACGCAACGTCATCGTCGGCACCATCCTAGTCGGCATCCTGACCAACGGCATGACGATCCTGAACTTCAGCTACACCAGCCAGAACCTGATCAAGAGCGTGATCCTGCTGGGCGCGCTGGCGATCGACGCCATCATCAATCCGCGCGACGAGCAGACCTCGCAAAGCGGCGACATCTGAAACAAGAACCGAGACATAAATCTGGGAGGAAAAACATGAAGTTGTTCAAGAACTGCCTGTTCGCGGGCATGACAGCGCTCGCGCTGCTGGGCGCGGCGAAAATCACCACGGCGCAGGAAACCGATCAGGTCGGCCGCTCTACGTATCTCGAGGCGCTCAAGGGCAAGAAGGTCATCTTTGTGCCAATCTCGCAGGGCATGGACCTCAACCAGGCATGGGTGGTGGTGTGGCAGCGTCACGCGGCACGCTACGGCTTCACCCTTGAGGTGCGCGATCCCTCCGGCGACACCAATGCCGGCATTCGCGCCATGCAGGGCGCCATCGCCGAGAAGCCGGACCTGATCATCGTGCAGAACCCCGATGTCCAGACCTACGCACGCCTGTTGAAACAGGCGCAGGCGGCCGGCATCAAAGTGCTGCAAGTCAACATGCAGTCGGCCACCCAGACCGACAGTTATGTCGGCAATGACTGGATCGAAATGGGCCGTCTCGAAATGGGCGAACTGGCCAAGCACTGCACCGGGCCCAATGCCGTCTCGCACAAGGTGGTCTGGCTCGCCGGCGTCCAGACGGGTGCCGCCAACATCTACATGCGCACCGGCATCGACGAGGTGCTGAAGGCCAATCCCGAGCTGCAGCTCGTCTCCGATCAGCCGGCCGATTACATGAGCGAAAAGGCCCGCCAGATCACCGAGACGGTCCTCCAGCAGCATCCGGACCTGTGCGGCATCATGGGCATCTGGGATAATGCCGAGGTCGGCGCCGGCGCCGCCGTCGCGGCCGCCGGCAAGCAGGATCAGGTGACGATCGTGACCAATGGCGCGGGCAGCGCCACGGGCTGCGAGAGCATCAAGAACGGGCTGCTCGACGTGATCTTCAACTTTAATGCTCCGATCCAGGCCGAGATCGCAGCACAGCAGATTTCCGAACTGCTGCAGCAGTCCGGCCGGCAAGCGGGCAGCGAGAAGACCATCTTTTTCGGTCCGATCACCCGCGTCGACAAGGCCAATGCGACCGGCAGGAATTGCTGGAAGCTGGACGAGCTCAAGTAACGGACTTCCTTGATGAGCATGGCTGAAAGCCTTGTGCGCTGGCGCTACCGCCTGCTCCCCGACCACGTGGTCGGGGAGATCCTGACCAAGAAGTGGATCGACAGCGTCATCCCCTTCACGGCGCTGGCCATTTTGTGCGCGATCTTCGGCTCGATCGTGCCAGGCTTCTTCGATCTGGCGACGCTGACCAATCTCAGCGGCCAGACCGCCGAGCTTGGCCTGGTGGTGCTCGGCATGACCATCGTCATGGTATCGGGCGGCATCGATCTGTCTGTCGGGTCGACCTTCGCGCTCGCCGTTCTGGTCACGCTCTATGGCATGAATGTCGAGCAGTGGAGCTTTGGTACCGGCCTGTTGGCGTGCCTCGGCCTCGGTGTCGTCTGCGGCGCCATCAACGGCTTCCTGGTTGGCTTCCTGCGCATGCGGGCGTTTCTGACCACGCTGGTGACGCTCATCATCTACCGCTCGACCTTCGACATCGTCTTCCCCCAGGTCTCGACGCGTATCGTCACCAGCGGGTCGGATTCGCCGACCTATGATTTCCTTGGTTTCGGCACGATCTGGGGCGTGCCGACATCCTTTGTGGTCTTCGTCGTCATCGCGCTGATCATCCATCTGGTGCTGTCGCGCGCCCGCTATGGCTGGAGGCTGTTCGCGGTCGGCGGCGCGCGGCGCTCTGCCTACAATGCCGGCATCAATGTGCGCTTCATCTTGTTCAGCGCCTATGTCTTGTGCTCGGTGCTGGTGGCGCTCTCCGGCTTCTTCTTCTCGGCCCGCATCGGCAGTGCTGCTTCCGACATCGGCACCGGGCTCGAACTGCAGGTGTTGACCGCGACCGTGCTCGGCGGCATCTCGCTCGGCGGCGGGCGCGGCTCGGTCGCCAAGGCGCTGATGGGCACCGTCTTCGTGCTTGTCCTGTCGAACAGCCTGCTTGCGCTGGCCGTGCCCGGCCCGGTCAATTTCCTGATCCTCGGCATCGTACTGCTTTTGTCGGTGCTTCTCGACGTGCGCTGGGTAAAGAACCGCCACAAGATCCTGCGCAGCGTCTACATCTCGCCGACCTTCGCCAAGATGCCGCAGGCGATCTCGACCGCGCCCGGCGCGCCGATGGCGGTGAACGACCGGTTGAAGGACGTCGGCGTCATCGGCCTCGGCGTTCTCGACGGCGCGGAGGATGTGATCTTCGACCGGCAGGACCGTCTCTACACCGGCAGCCGCCAGGGCGAGATCCTGCGCTTCCAGCCGCCCCATTACACCGATAGCGAAGTGTTCGCACATATTGGCGGCTCGCCGCTCGGCATGGCTTTCGACCGCGACGACAACCTCGTCATCTGCGTCGCCGGCATGGGCCTCTATCAGGTCTCGCCGACCGGCGACGTAAAGTTGCTGACCGCCGAGACCAACCGCTCACTGACCTCGGTGGTCGACGACTCGACCATGAAGCTCGCCGACGACTGCGACATCCTGCCGGACGGCCGCATCGTCTTTTCGGAAGCCACCGTGCGCTTCGAGATGCATGACTGGTATGCCGACGCGCTGGAAAGCCGCGGCAACGGACGCATCATCGTCCATGATCCCAAATCCGGTTCGACACGCACACTGCTGTCGAACCTCGTCTTCCCCAATGGCATCTGCACGGCCTTCGACGGCCAGTCGGTACTGTTCGCCGAAAGCTGGGCCTGCCGCATCAGCCGCTACTATTTCGATGGCCCGAAGAAGGGCCAGGTCGAGCGCGTCATCGAGGGCTTGCCCGGCTATCCCGACAACATCAACCGCGCCTCCGACGGCACCTACTGGCTGGCCCTGATGGGCATGCGCACGCCGGCATTGGATCTCTCGCTTGAAATGCCGAGCTTCCGCCGTCGCATGGCGCGGCGCGTATCGGAAGATGCGTGGCTGATGCCCAACCTCAACACGGGCTGCGTGCTGCGTTTCGACGAGAACGGCCAGATCCTCGAAAGCCTGTGGGACCAAGCCGGCGAGAAGCATCCGATGATCACGTCGATGCGCGAGCACAAGGGCATCCTCTATCTCTGCGGCATCTTCAACAACCGCATGGGCACCTTGCCCCTGAAAGGCGTCGATCCCGACTGGTTCAGCTCGGATTCCTACTGGGGCAAAAAGTCATGAGCGGTTTGAACCAGCTTCTTGACCGCTTTCTCGGCCGTGGCGAGTGGGCCGTGACCGTGCCGACGCTCGACGGGCCGTTGCTGCCCAACCAGGGACTGGAGGAAGCCGAGCCGTTCGCCGGCCTCGCCGAGGCCGACAATCTCGTGCGCACCGAAAAGGGCCTTCTGGCAAGCAGCGCCAACCGGCTGATGCGCTTTAGCGCCGTCGGCCATGCCGAAACCTTGCAGGAATTTCCGGGCGAGATTACCGCACTCGCCCATGCCCGCGGCATGACCGCGATGGCCATCGACGGCAAGAGCGTCGTCGTCCGTGGCGGCCTGCATGACGGGCGCGAGGCGACGGGCGAGGAGGCTCGCCGCCTCTCCTGTATCACCGCTCTCACCTTCCTCGACAGCAACACCTTGCTGGTGGCCAACGGCTCGGCCTCAGTGCCGGCGAGCGGTTGGCGTCGCGACCTGATGCAGAAGAGCGTATCCGGTTCGGTCTGGCGGCTCGATCTGAAAAACGGCCGGCTGGAGCTGATCAGGGATGGCTTGGCCTGGCCGGCCGGCATCGCCACCACCGGCTCCAACCGCATCTACGTCTCGGAGGCCTGGCGCCACCGCGTGCTGGCGATCGACCTTGCCACCAAGGCGTCGCTGCCCGTGCTGGAGCATCTGCCGGCCTACCCCGCGCGCATCGCCCCGGCCTTCAACGCCGGCTACTGGCTGACCTTCTATTCCGTGCGCAACCAGTTGGTGGAGTTCATCCTGCGCGAGGAGACCTACCGCACCCGCATGCTGGCGGAAGTCCCGGAGGCCTACTGGATGGCGCCGTCGCTCGGATCATGGCACGACTATCGCGAGCCCATGCAAGGCAGCCAGTTGAAGCAGATGAACGTGCTGAAGCCATATGCGGTGACAAAGTCCTACGGGCTGGTGGTCCTTTGCGACCAGAACATGAAGCCGCTGTCGAGTTTCCATTCGCGCGCAGACGGCAAGGTGCACGGGACGCTGAGCGCCTGCGAGCTGGGAGATGATCTGCTGGTCGCCTCGCGCGGCGGATCGAGGATCGTGCGCGTGGCGAGCGCCGCCAGTGGCAAGCGAGGCTAAGCGATGTCGGACGCCAACATCATTGAACTCAGGGATGCCGCCAAGGCGTTTGCGCGCATTCCGGCCTTCAAGAATGTCAATTTCGACCTGCGCAAGGGCGAAATCCACGCGTTGCTCGGGGAAAACGGCGCCGGCAAGTCGACGCTGACCAAGGTCATGGCCGGTGTCTTCAAGCTGACCGAGGGCAAGATGACCTTCGACGGCAAGGATGTGTCCTTCGCCACGCCCGCCGAAGCGCTGCGCGCCGGCATCGCCATGGTGTTCCAGGAAACCAACCTGGTGCCGGCCATGACGGTGGCCCAGAATCTCTATCTCGGCGAAGAGAAGATGTTCAACCGGTTGCGCGGCCTCTACATTCAGGCGCGGCAGTTCCTCGCCGGCATGGGCTTCCAGGTCGACCCGTCCGCGCAGGTCAGCACGCTGGGCGCGGCGCACAAGCAGATGGTGGAGATCGCGCGCGCCGTCCACCACAAGGCCCGCGTCATCATCTTCGACGAGCCGACAGCGACGCTGACGCCTGAGGAGAAGAGCCACTTCTTCAAACTTTTGCGGCGGCTGGTGAAGGAGGGCATCGCCGTCATCTTCATCACCCATGCGCTGGAAGAGGCGCTTGCTGTCGCTAACCGCATCACGGTCATGCGCGATGGCGAGATCGTCGCGTCCGGCGAAGCCAAGGGCTTCACCCGCGCTTCGATCGTGCAGGCCATGGTCGGCCGTACGCTGACCGAAACGCTGCATGGCGAGGTCAAGCGCACGGCGCGGCCCTATGGCGACAAGGTGCTTTCGGTCGAGAACCTGTCCTGCGCCGGCCTGGTACGCAATTCTTCCTTCTCGGTGTTTTCGGGCCAGGTCACCGGCATGTTCGGCCTTGTCGGCGCCGGCCGGACCGAAATGGCCAAGGTCGTCGCCGGACTGTTGAAGCGCAACATCTTCCACGGCGGCGAGATCCGCCTGCTCGGCAAGTCGGTGCGCTACCGGGTGCCCAGGCCTGCGGTGCGCGACGGCATCGTCTATGTCACCGAGGATCGCAAGGTCGACGGTTTCTTCGAAACCATGACCGCGGGCGAGAACCTGCAAATGGGTGAACTGACCGAGGGCGCCAATCCCGTCTCCATGGTGTCGCTGGCGCGGGCCAGGCAACTTGCTCGCGAATGGGGCGAACGCCTGAGCCTGCGGCAGACCAGCGACCGAGCCCGGATGATCGAGCTCTCCGGCGGCAACCAGCAGAAGGTCGTGATCGCCAAATCGCTGATCCAGAAACCGAGGCTGGTGATCTTCGACGAGCCGACACGCGGTGTCGACGTCGGCGCCATTGTCGAGATCCACCAGCTCATCAGCGATCTCGCCGAGCAAGGCATGGCCGTCGTTGTCATCTCGTCCTATCTACCTGAAATTCTTGCCGTTTCGGATCGCATTCTGGTGGTCAAGCGCGGCCGCGTGGTCGAGGAGATGATGCTGTCGGAGGCCACCGAGGAACGCGTCATGTTCGCCGCGGTTCATTGAACGGCTCGACAAGAGAGACACTTTTGCCGGTCAAGCCAGGACCAATGTCTGGCCGGCCCTATTGCCTTGCAATCGGTTCCGCGTCTGAATAGGTCAGGGGTCAGATCACCCTGCCCGAGCGGATATGCCCAGCATCAACCTCAAACTTCTGCAGACGTTCCTGCTTGCCGCCGAAAACGGCAGCTTCCGTCGTGCTGCCGAGGAGAGCAACCGTTCGCCGTCGGCGGTCTCGATGCAGATTCGCGACCTTGAGGAGCAGATCGGCATCTCGCTGTTTATCCGCACCGCACAGCGTGCAAGCCTGACGCCGGAAGGCCAGATCCTTTTCGAGGAGATCGCCAACGTGATGTCACAGGTGCAGACCAGCCTCGATCGGCTGACGGAGGTCGCCGCTCGGCGCAAGGGCAAGGTGCAGATCGCCTGCGCCCCGACGCTAGCGGCAAGCCGGCTGGGCGATATCCTGGCGACATTCAAGTTGCGCTATCCCCGCAGCGTCGTCGAGGTCATCGAGAGCCCGCCGCAGGCCGCGCTTGGCCTTTTGCAACAGCAGGAGGTCGAGTTCTACATCGGCCCCGAACTGCCAAACCTGACGGACTTCCAGTTCGAGTCCATCCTCGACGATCCGCTGATGGCCTGCATCCCCACGGAAATATACGGTGGCGAAAAGAAGCTGCTGCTCTCCGACCTGCTGCGCTATCCGCTCATTCTGCTCAACCGCAAGACCGCCGTGCGCGGCCTTGTCGATCGGCTGACGGCGGCGGAAGGCATCGAGTTCAAGCCGCAATACGAGGTCGAAAGCGCGCAGACGGCGGTGGCGCTGGTGTGTTCGGGACTTGGCGTCTGTGTGGTGCCCGGCATCGCCATTTCGCGCAATGACGAGCGCATGCGGGTGGTGCCGATCGACCATCGCGACGCCCACCGCTCCGTCGGCATCATCACCGCGCGGGGTTATGTGCACCACTCCTTTTCCGAACAGCTGATGAATCTCATCCGCACCAATTTGCGCGAACTGGCAAACTGAGCATCGCGCCTTCGGACAGGCACCTTGCACGAGCGCCGAGAATGGTGCGGGCATGCCGTCATTCGCAGGCCGGCCTCACCTGAATATCAGCGCATCCTCAGTCGGTCTGGATCCAGATCGACTTGGTCTCCAGATATTCATGCAGATGTTCGATGCCGCCCTCGCGGCCATAGCCGGACATCTTCATGCCGCCGAACGGCACCGCCGGGTCGATGGCGTGGTACATGTTGACCCACACCGAGCCGGCCTTGATGCGGCGGGCGAGCTTGTGGGCGGTGCCCAGATGACTGGTGAAAATGCCGGCCGCCAGGCCATAGGGCGTCGCATTGGCTCGCGCTACGGCTTCGTCGAGCGTGTCGAATGGCATCGCCGAAATCACCGGACCGAAGATTTCTTCACGCGCGATGGTCATCTTGTCCGACACCGCGCCGAAGACAGTCGGCGCGATGAAATTGCCGCCGTCGTAGAGGTCGCCGGTCAGTCGCGAGCCGCCCGCTATCAGTTCGGCGCCTTCGTCACTGCCAGCTTTGATATAGTCCACCACCTTGCCAGCCTGCCTGGCATTGATGAGCGGGCCGATTTCGGTTTCCGCCTCGATGCCATGGCCGATGCGAAGCCTGCCGGCAAACTCGGCGACCCGGCGCACGAATTCGTCATGGATTTCGCGCGCCACGAACAGCCGCGATCCAGCGATGCAGATCTGGCCCGAATGCACGAACACCGCCATCGCGGCGACAGGGACCGCCTTGTCGATGTCGGCATCACGGCAGACGATGATCGGCGATTTGCCGCCGAGCTCCAGGGAAACGCGCTTGAGGTTGGTCACGCCCGCCCGCGCGATGGCCTGGCCGGTCAGCGTCGATCCGGTGAAGACGATCTTGTTGACGTCGGGATGTTCAGCGAGCCGCGCACCGGCCTCTCCCCCGGTGCCGGTGACGACGTTGACGACGCCGTCGGGGACACCGGCCTCCTGCATCAGCCTGGCGATTAGCAGCGGCGTCAACGAGGCATCCTCCGAGGGCTTCAGCACGATGGTGCAGCCGGTGGCGAGCGCCGGTGCGATCTTCCAGATCGACGCGGCGGTCGGAGCGTTCCAGGGGATGATCGCGCCGACAACGCCCACCGGCTCGCGCCTTGTGAAGCTGACGATCTCGCCAGGGATCGAATTGTCTATGGATTCGCCATGCAGCGCGGTCGCCATGCCCGCATAGAAGCGCAGCATGCCGATGACGCGCCGCCGGTTGGCGAGCGTGCGCGTGATCGGCAGTCCCATGTCGAGAGTGTCGGAAACGCTGAGTTCTTCCCAATGGGTCTCGAAGAGATCGGCGATGCGCAGAAGCACGCACTGCCGCTCATAGGGCGAGAATTTTGACCACGGCCCTTCGAAAGCCGTGCGCGCAGCGGCCACCGCCGCATTGATGTCGGCCGCCGAGCCACGCGGCACGGTGGCCAGCACTTCGCCAGTCGCCGGGTTGAGCGCCTGCATCTCCTGGCCGGACTGTGCCGAAACCCACTTGCCGCCGACGAACATCGGCCGGAATTCGCCATGGTAGAGCGCCGTGGCCTTCGCCCGCGGGTCGAAATTCAGCGTCATCCCTTCCTCCTCACAATTCCGTGGCGACTATGACTCCCACGCCGGTCGACCTCAAACAAGGAAAGCTAAAAGGGCGTTCAGATAATCGGACTGTGCAATGCACGCGACTTCCCCGATGGTGCCGGCAACGGAGGAACAGATATGAGACTTGCTGGCAAGGTCGCTGTCGTCACGGGCGGCGGTTCGGGATTTGGCGAAGGCATCGTCAGAAAATTCGTCACCGAAGGTGCGCTGGTCGTGTTGATGGACCGTGATGAGGCGGCCGCGGCCCGCGTTGCTGCCGAAGTCGGCGAAAATGTGCGGCCAATCACGGGCGACGTCTCGACACTCGGAAGCTTCGAAGCGGCGGCAGACCTTGCCCGCTCGGCCTTTGGCGGTCTCGACATACTGGTCAACAATGCCGGCGTGGCCCAGCCGCCCTTGGCGCTCGAGACGATGGACGAAGAGATGTTCGACCGGATCGCCAACGTCAACATGCGATCCATCTACAATGGCGCCCGCGCGGTCGTTGCGCATTTCAAATCCATCAAATCGGGCGCCATCCTCAACGTCGCCTCCACCGGCGGCGTCTCGCCGCGCCCGAATTTGACCTGGTACAATGCTTCCAAGGGCTGGGCGATTGCCGCCACCCGGGCCATGGCCGTGGAACTCGCCCCCTTCGGCATCCGCGTCAACGCCATCAACCCGGTTGCCGGCGACACGCCACTTCTGTCCACCTTCATCGGCTCCGGCGAAGAGAACCGCGCCCGCGTCGTCGCCACCATTCCGATCGGCAGACTGTCTACGCCCGCGGACATGGGCAACGCCGCAGCATTCCTGTGCTCCGACGAGGCCAGCATGATCACCGGCGTCGACCTCAATGTCGACGGCGGCAAGTGCATCTGAGCGTTAGACATTTGGGAGTTGGCGATGAAGCCTGTCTACGAAATCGCCGTGGTGCATGGCGACGGCATCGGCCCGGAAGTCTGCGCCGCGGCGATTCAAGTGGTGAAAGCAGCGCTCGGTCCCGGCAACCCCTTGCACTTCAGCGAATACCCGGCCGGAGCCGAGCATTTCCTGAAGACCGGCCAGAGCTTTCCCGAGCCGACCTTCCAGGCCTGCCGCGCGGCGGACGCCATCCTGCACGGTGCGGGCGGCTTGCCGGGCGTCGTCCATCCCGATGGAACCGAAGCAGGCCTGGATTTCACGCTGAGGCTGCGCTTCGAACTCGATCTCTATGCCAACATCCGCCCCGTCAGGCTCTTCGAGGGCGTGCCGAGCCCGTTGAGCGGAGTGAAGGCCGGCGATATCGACTACATCATCTTGCGCGAGAACAGCGAAGGGCTTTACGCCGCGCGGGGATCGGGCGCGCTGTTGCGCGGCGAAGTGGCGGTCGACACGCTGGTGCAGACCCGCTCCGGCATCGAGCGCATCGCACGCAAGGCCTTCGAACTGGCGCGCCAGTCGGGCGGCGCGCCCCGTGACGGCGTGCGCCGGGTCACCTGCTGCGACAAGGCCAACGTGCTGCGCAGCTATGCCTTCTTCCGCTCCGTCTTCGACGAAGTGGCGAAGGACTATCCCGATATCGCGACCGAGCACGCGCTGGTCGACGCCATGGCGATGCATCTCGTGCTGAAACCGGGTCATTTCAACGTCATCGTCAGCGAGAACATGTTCGGCGACATCCTGTCCGACCTCGGCGCCGCGACGGTAGGCGGGATGGGCATGGCGCCTTCAGCCGAGATCGGCGCGGCCAACGGCTTCTTCCAGGCCGCGCACGGCTCGGCGCCCGACATTGCCGGCCAGGGTATCGCCAATCCGTATGGGACGATCCTGTCGGCAGCCTCGATGCTCGACTGGCTCGGCCACAAGCATGGCGACGAGAGGCTCAACCAGGCCGCAGCGCGCATCCGTCGCGTGACCGAGGACTGCCTGGCCAACGGGCTTCTGAGCGCCGACCTGAAAGGCAGGGCGTCGACCAGCGAGATAACCCTTTCGGTCTGCGACCGGCTCGCGGCAGCGGCGTGACTGATGACCAAGGTGAAGATGGATCTTGTTGGACCTCGCAAGGTCGGCCAGACGCTCATGTGCCGGATATTCATTGCCGACGGGCATGAGGGCGAGGCTTGAGATGGGCGTTCTCGATCGCCAGGTTTCGGTCGAGGACTTTCGCAGGCTTGCCCGTCGTCGCCTGCCGAAATCCATCTTCGAATTCATCGATGGCGGGGCGGGGCAAGAACTCACCCTCAACGCCAATCGAACCGATTTCGAAAAGATCAGACTTTTGCCGCGCGTGCTTACCGATGTTTCGCATCCGAACGTTTCCACGACGCTCTGGTCCGAGACCTTGCCAACACCGCTGGTGATCAGTCCGATGGGCTCCTGCGCGCTGGTCAGGCCCGGAGCCGACATTGCCATCGCGAGGGCGGCAACCGCTCGCGGCATCCCCTACACGCTCTCCACCATGGCCACGGCCAGCATCGAAGGCATGGCACGAGCCGTACAGGGGCCGCTGTGGTTCCAGCTTTATGTGCTCAAGGATTTCGACTTCAATCGCCAGTTGGTGAGGCGGGCGGAAGAATTTGGTTATTCGACGCTGGTGGTGACCGTTGATCTGCAAGCCGGGGGCAAGCGCGAAAAGGATCTTAGGAACGGCATATCCATCCCACTGCGGCCTTCGGCCCGGCACCTCTGGGAGGGCATGCTTCATCCCGGCTGGTCGCTGCGCCTGCTGCGCGGCGGTCTGCCCCAGTTCGAGAACGTCCGCGGCTATCTCGGTGACAACAGCGCCGGCCTGACGATCGCCGCGCGTGTCGGCGGCAGCCTCCATGCAGGTTTCGACTGGGACGATTTCCGCCAGATCCGCGACTGGTGGAAAGGCCGGCTGCTGGTCAAGGGCGTCCTGCACCCTGGCGATGCGTCGCGACTGGGGGCGGCTGGTGCCGATGGCATCTGGGTGTCCAACCATGGAGGCCGCCAGCTCGACGGTGCTATATCGAGCATCGATGCCCTGCCCGCCATCCGTCAGGCACTTGGCGCCCAAGTCCCGATCCTCATCGATTCCGGTATCCGCACGGGCACGGACATCATCAAGGCCAAGGCACGCGGCGCCACCGTCGCGGCGATCGGCCGGGCCGCCCTGTTCGGCGCAGTGGCTGGCGAGCCCGGCGTGGCCAAGGCACTGGATATCATCCTGGACGAAGTGGCGACTTGCCTCAGGCTCTGCGGGATCCCCCGTTTTCAGGAAGCGGGATCAGAAATGATAGTGCAGCGCCAAGACGAGTGCTCACGCTTGGTCGAGGGCGGCTTGGGTACGGAAAACCTCGCTCGTCGCCACCACTACCATCGAGAGCAACCTGAGGGACGATGACGAGACCGGCGTGAACCGGCCCTTTGGCATAGAGTTTTCAGAAGTCCTTGGCGCTCTATCCGTCAAAGAGCCAAAGCTGCCGGGGCAAATGACGAGAGCACACCGGCATAGGGTTTAGACAGGGGATAAGCATATGCCCCTCGTTTTGACGTGCTCAACCCCAACGCCACCAATGCCTCGGCCTGTTTCACAGCCGCCGCCACGCCATCGATCACAGGCACGCCGAATTCATGGCGAAGCTCGTATGCAAGATCGGCCATGCCGGCGCAGCCGAGCACGATCGCTTCAGCGCGGTCCTCGGAGAGTGCGCGAGCAATCTCGCTTCTGAGCTTCGATGTCGCGTCCGATGCGGGATCCTCAAGCGACAGCACTGGAATATCAGCCGCGCGCACTTTTGCCTTGCCGTCCATCCCGTAACGCTGCACCAGTCCCTCGAGCGGTACCCGGGAGCGTTCCATGGTTGTCACCACGGTAAAACGCTGCGCGATGAAAGCTGCGGTCATCAACGCGGCTTCGCAAATGCCGATAACCGGAATGCTGGCGAGCGCTCGTGCGGCATCAAGGCCGGTATCGTCGAAGCAGGCGATTATCGCAGCGTCGGCGCCATTGCGCTCACCATGGGCGATTTCCTGAAGCAGACCTGGCACAGCCAGCGCCTCGTCGTAATAACCTTCGATAGAAGCTGGACCCATGCTGGACGTGGCGGCCAGTATCTCGGTCGGTCCGGCCGCGACCGCGGATGCAGCCTTGGCGATCGTCGCGGTCATGCTGGCGGTGGTGTTGGGATTGACGATGAGAATACGCAAGGCGTTACCCCACTTCCATGCAGCGATGATCCAGACGGCTTTGGTCCTGCCCAGCGAGCATCGCGCTAGGCGATCGCATGATGGCAACGCACCAATGTGCCGCCGACAGGGCGGGATTCGGGTGCGGCAGTCCGGCAGATATCGGTAGCCAGCGGACAGCGCGGATTGTAGGCGCAGCCAGGCGGCGGATCGATTGGGCTCGGCAGGTCGACACTCGTCGGCATGCGATCGCGGTTTGGGCGATCGAGATTGGGCACGGTATCGAGCAGGAAGCGCGTGTAGGGATGTTGCGGCCGCTCGAAGATTTCATCGGTTGCGGCTTCCTCCACGATCCGGCCGAGATACATGACGGCGACACGGTCCGACACATGGCGTACGGCCGCTAGATTGTGGCTGATGAACAGATAGGTGAGGCCGAGTTCACGCTGCAGGTCTTTGAGCAGATTGAGGATCTGCGCCTGCACCGACACATCGAGAGCCGAGGTCGGCTCGTCACAGACCAGAAACTCAGGTTCGGCAGCCAATGCCCGGGCGATAGAGATGCGCTGGCGCTGGCCACCGGAGAATTCGTGCGGATAGCGGTTGGAATCCTGACCGGAAAGTCCGACCGTCTCCAGCAATTGTCTGACGCGTGCCTGCGTCTCCGCGCCCGAGGGGCGCAAACCCATTTGCTTGATTGGCTCGGCGATGATGGCGCCTACGCGCCAACGCGGATTGAGGCTGGCGAAGGGATCCTGGAAGATCATCTGGGTGCGCACGAAGCCATCGCGACCGCTGCCGTTCGCAAACGAAAGCGTACCGCGCGTCGGCTGATACAGTCCGACCACCAAGCGCGCCAACGTCGACTTCCCACAGCCGGATTCGCCGACGATCGAAAACGTGGTGCCGCGGGGGATCACAAAACTCAGGCCGTCGACCGCCTTGAGCGTGCGTTGCGGCTTGCGCATCACCGTGCGGTCGAACCAGGAGGGCGAGACATCGAAGAAGCAGGCGACGTCGTCGACCCGCAGCGTCGGCTTGGCGAGCGCGTTTGTCATGCCGCCTCCACGGCATTGCCGGCGGCAAGGGTCCAACAAGCAGCCATGCCGGAGACGTTTTTCTGCAAGGGCGGCAGAGCGGTACGGCAGCGCATATCCGCCAGAACGCAGCGCGGATGGAATGCACAGCCGGGCGGCATGGAATTCAGACGCGGCATCGCGCCGTCAATCTGAACGAGACGCTCGTGACGCGTCACCAGGCTCGGGATCGAGCCGATCAATCCGCGCGTGTAGGGATGTTGCGGCCGCCGGATGATGTCATCGACCGGCCCGATTTCGACGATGCGGCCGGCATACATTACCGCCACGCGGTCGGCGGTTTCCGCGATCACGCCCATGTCGTGGGTAACCAGCATCACGGCGGTTCCCCTGTCGCGGCAGATGCGTTTCAGCAGCGCGGTGATCTGTGCCTGAATCGAGACATCCAGAGCCGTGGTCGGCTCGTCGGCGACGACGAGGTCTGGTTCGCCGGCGAGCGCCAGCGCGATCACCACGCGCTGGCGCATCCCGCCTGAAAACTGGTGCGGATATTGCCGGAGCCGCAATTCCGCCGAAGGGATACCGACCTCGTTCAGCAGATCGATCGCGCGCCTGGTGGCCTCGGCCCGCGATAATTGCAGGTGGCAGCGTATCGTTTCGACCAACTGGTCACCTACGGTAAGGAGCGGGTTGAGTGAGGTCAGCGGATCCTGGAAGATCGCACCGATGGTCTTGCCGCGGAGCGCCATCATCTCGCGCTTCGGCAGATTGTCGATGCGGCGGCCGCCGACGCGGATTTCGCCGCTGGCGATGCGACCCGGCGGCTCCAGCAGGCCGATGACGGCAGCACCGGTGAGCGATTTTCCCGCTCCGGATTCGCCGACGATGCCCAGGATTTCGCCACGCCCGACAGTGATGGACACGCCACGGATCGCCGTCAGCACACCACGGCGCGTCGGGAACTCCACGACAAGATCGCGAATGTCGAGCACCGGCCCGGTGTCCGGCCTATCGTTGGGAAGCGGCGCGGCGCGCATTTCTCTACTCCGTTGCGAAAAGTGCCGCGCCATCGCGGGCAACAACTTTGCCGCGCTTCATGACCAACGGCCGGTTTCGACGCGAAACCACGGCCTCGGCCAGCGTCTCGCCTTCGATCAGGACAAGATCGGCCACGTCTCCGATGCCGAGCCCGTAGCCTTCGACCCCCATCACGGTGGCGCCGCCCGTCGTGACCACTTCGACGGCGCGGCGAAGATCCGCGTCGCGATCGAGGTCGTTGCGCATGCCAAGGAAAATAGCGCGCTCCAGCATGTCGGCATTGCCATAGGGGCTCCAGCAGTCACGGATGCCGTCGGAGCCGGAACAGACCGTTATGCCCGCGTCGAGCGTGCGGATCAGCGGCGGGCATGGATAGCCGGCCGGCCCGGTGGTCATGATGGCGATGCCGGCCTCGGCCAGTTGTTCGAGCAACCTGCCAACGGCAAGGTAATCATTGTGGCCAAGGCAGAAGGCGTGGCTCACGGTCACCTTGCCGCTCATCGCATGAGCGCGTGCCCGATCGATGATAAGCCGCATCGAGAATGCGCCGAGTTCGCCAAGCTCGTGCAGATGGATGTCGATCGGCTTGCCGTGCTTTTCGGCAAGGCCGAAAATCACGTCGAGATGGTTTTTCGGGTCGAGGTCCATCGAACAAGGATCGAGGCCGCCGACGACGTCGGCGCCAAGCGCCAGCGCCTCGTCCATCAGTTCTTTCGTGCCCTGCCGGATCAGCATACCCGACTGTGGGAAGGCGACGATCTCGAGGTCGATGACATCGGCGTATTTTTCGCGTGTCTCCATGACGCCGAGCACGCCCTTCAGACCATGTTCGGTGTCGATGTCGACATGGCTGCGGATGTGGGTCGTGCCATGCGCGACCGACAGCGCAACCTGCCTTGCCGATTGACGCGCCGGGTCGAGGCCAAGCCGGCTCTTCGAATCGCGCTCGTTGGTGATCTTCTCGACCAGGGTCGAGCCGACATTGTTCGGGTTCCACGCCATACCGTAGAGCGTCTTGTCGAGATGGGTGTGCGCTTCGACGAAGCCCGGAAGCAGGATTGCGCCAGCACCGTCGATGACTTTCGCGTCGTTCCAGACCGTTGCCGGTCCGAGCCCCGTGATACGGCCGGCGGCGATCGTCACGTCGATTGCCGTGCCACCCCAGGGCCGCACATTCTTCACGATGGTGGTTTCGGTCATTGGTCGGGCCTTTCAACGAAGTTTCGGGTTGAGGGCGTCGCGCAGCCAGTCGCCAAGCAGGTTGACGGCAAGGATGATCAGGCTGAGCTGCAGCGCCGGGAAAAGCACCACCCACCAGCTTCCCGAGAAGAAGTACTGATTGCCGATGCGGATAAGCGTGCCGAGGGAAGGCTGCGTGACTGGCATGCCGACGCCCAGAAAGGACAGGGTCGCCTCGGCGAGGATGGCAAGGCCGAGATTGAGCGTCGCCGTCACCAGCACCGCCGTCATCACGTTTGGCAAGATGTGAGAGATCATGATCTTGCTGGAAGGCAACTGGAGGATACGGGCCGCAAGCACGTATTCCTTGCGTGCCTCCACCATTGTCGAGGCGCGCACGATGCGGGCGTATTGCACCCAGGATGTGATGGCTATCGAGGTGGTCAGGATGACCGGCGTGAAGGCATCGCGCAGCGAAATGGGCAGCAGTTGGCGAAAGATCGCGCTGACCAGTATGGCGACGAGCAGCGTCGGGATCGACAGGACCAGATCGCCGAAGCGCATCAGAAAATTGTCGATACGACCGCCAATATAGCCGGATGTGAGTCCCACGGTAATGCCGATGAGCACCGAGACGATGACACTGGCAAAGCCGATCATCAGCGAGATTCGCGAGCCGTACAGGATGGCGGAAAAGATGTCGCGCCCTTGCACGTCGGTGCCGAGCAGGTATGGCGCTTCGCCGCCGGCCGACCAGATCGGCGGCAGTTCGGCTTTGTCGAGGTAGAGCTGTGTCAAATCATAGGGGTTCTGCGGCGACAACAGCGGTGCGGCTATCGCCGTCAGCGCAATGACAAGAAGCACCAGCGCCGCGATGACCGCTGACGGGGTGTGGAAGAAGCCATGAGCAAGGTCGCCATCGAGAAAGGACTTCAGGCGCGCAAATCGCGGCGTGCCGGGCGTTTTCGAAGTCTGCGTTTCAACGGACATGGCCACCCCCTCCGCCTCCCGCCTGCCGCAAGCGCGGATCGACGGCGAGATAGACGAAATCGACAATCGTGTTCAGCGTGATGAAGATGACGGAGACGATCATCAGATAGGCCGCCATCACCGGAATATCGATGAACATGACGGCCTGCACGAACAGCAGGCCCATGCCCGGCCACTGAAAGACGGTTTCGGTCACCAGCGCGAAGGCGATCAGGTCACCGATCATCATCCCGGTCATGGTGACCACCGGCATCATGCAGTTCTTCAACGCGTGACGAAAATGCACGCTGCGGTCGGGCAGGCCGCGTGCCCGGGCGAATTTGATATAATCGGTCCGCAGGACTTCGAGCATTTCGGCGGTGACCAGCCGCATGATGAAGGAGATCTGGAACAGCGCCAGCGAAATGCTCGGCATGATCAGCGCGAGCCGTCCCGACGGCGTCAGCAATCCGGTCGACCAGGTGCCGAATTGCACGACTTCGCCCCGGCCGAAGGCGGGTAACCAGCCGAGTTGGACCGAAAACACCAGGATGAGCACGATGCCGATGACAAAGGCCGGCACCGAGATGCCGATCATGGAGACCATGCGAGCCATGCGGGCCGCCAGGTTCTTCGGGTTGATCGCTGCAAACACACCAAGCGGAATGCCGACAAGCAGCGCCAGCACGGTCGACACCATGACCAGCTCAAAGGTTGCCGGGAAGCGCTCGGCGATCAGCGACATCACCTCTCGCTGATTGCGGAAGGAGACGCCGAAGTCCCCGTGCAGCGCGCGAACGACAAAGGTGAAGAACTGCATGATGACCGGTTGGTCGAGGCCAAGCCGGATCCGCAATGCATCACGATCGCCTTGGGTCGCCTGGGAGTTCAGCATGAGCTGCACCGGGTCACCCAGGAACTGGAAGATCATGAAGGCGATGAAAGCGACCACAAGCATGACCAAGGCCGCATTGCCGATGCGCTTGACGATGATGGCGAGCATGACTGCCGTCTCCCGACGCGGTTTGGGCAAACTCCGGGCATGGCCCGGAGTTTCTCTATGCACGATCCATGCCGGTTTCCCGGCGAGGAGCTTCAGGTCACTTCATCATCGTAAGCCAGAAGCGCGGCTTGTTGTCGGTGAGCTGGACGATGCTCTCGATCTTGGGACCCATCGCCCATGCCATTGGCTGCTGGTGCAGCGGCAGGAAGGCGATATCGTCCTTGACCTTCGTCAGGGCCTGCGTCTGGAATCCGAGGCGCTTTTCACGGTCCAGTTCCTTGCCGGCGCTGTCGATCAGCGCATCGACCTCGGGATATTTCCACCCGCCCCAGTTGAAGACGCCCGAAGTGCCGATCTTGGAGTGGACGACCTGCACGAGGATCGAGAAACTGTCGATCATCGGCTCGTTGGCCCAGCCGAGAATGCCGACATCGAACTTGCCGCTCTCGAATTTTGCCGTCTGCAGGCTGGTAGGCGCGACGTCGAGATTGGCCTTCAGGCCGACACGGGCCCACATGGACGATACCGCCTGGCAGATTTCCTCCTCGTTGACGTAACCGTCATTCTCGCAGACGAAGGAGAAGGAGAAGCCATTGGGATACCCGGCCTCCGCAAGCAGTTTCTTGGCGGCATCCGGATCGTAGGGCAAGCGCGAGTCCAACGCATCGACATAACCCGGAATGGCCGGGGCGATCAGCGACCCGGTGTTGCGGGACAGCCCGCGCATTACCTTCTTCTGCAAGGCATCGATGTCGATGGACTGGTACATGGCCTGCCGGACCTTGATGTCGTTCATCGGATTCTTGTCCGTGACATCCGAGGCGATCGTCTTGTCGGTGCGATTGAAGAGAAAGAACACGGTCCGCAGTTCATTGCTCGCCAACACCTTGATGTCAGGCGATGCCTGAAGACGAGGAATATCCTGCAGCGGCGCGGAGTTGGTGAAGTCGATCTCGCCCGACAGAAGGGCGGCCACCCGTGTGGCGGAGGACGCGATCGGGGTGAAGACGATCTTGTCGATGTTGTGCTTGGGCTTGTCCCACCAGTCCTTGTTGACCTCGAACACGGTCTCGGCGTCCGGCTTGCGCGACACGATCTTGAAGGGACCGGTGCCGTTTGCATGTGACGTCGCATAACCCTCGACACCCTTGCCTACATCCGTCGGCGCTTCGGCGTGGTTGGCGACCAGCCACTCCTTGTCGAAGATGACGATGTTGGTGAGATCGTTGAGCAATAGCGGATAGTTCGGCGTCGTGTTGATCTCGACCGTATAGTCGTCGACCTTGGTCGCGCTCTTGTAGGCGGGCAGATTGCCCCGCAACGGCGAGGCCGGATCGCTGACGCGGGTCAGCGAGGCGACCACGTCGTCGGCCGTGAACGGCGCGCCGTTGTGGAATTTCACCCCTTCGCGCAAATGAAATCGCCAGACCGTTGGCGACACGACTTCCCACGACGTTGCAAGCGCCGGCGCGATCTGCAGCTTCTCGTCGTAGCGCACCAGCCCTTCATAGACGTGGTTCAGCACGGCAATGGTGAAGGTGTCACCATACGAATAGGGGTCGAGCGAAACCACGTCGCGCTGCGCTCCCCATTTCAGCACGTTCTCGGCGGCGGCCGAGAACGTTGTCAGCGTCAACGCCACGACTGCGGCGACCGACGTCCTCAAAAGCGATTTCATGCGGGCCTCTCCATTTGGAACCAGAAACTTTGTGTTCACGAATGCCATTGATGCCAATCTGCTCGGCGTTTCCCCTCGATTGCACTCGCTTTAGGCAGCTTGTGATTATTTATTATGCAATCTGTATCCACTTGATTTACGCTAGTGTATACTGTTTAGTGATGCAAGAGAAAACATTTTGGACTCGCTTCTGTCCCAACTTTGAGGAAACCATGATTGACACCCACTCATGCCAAGTTGATAAATCGGCCCGCCATGACCATTCAGAATTCCCTGCCAACCAAGCGCCCCAGCCGTGCCGGCAATCTCGCGGACGGCGTCTATCAGGCGCTGCGGCGCGCGATCATCGAGCAGGCGTTGGCGCCGGGAACGAAGCTTCCCGAGGACTCGGTCGGCGAGAGTTTCGGGGTCAGCCGTACGGTGGTGCGCAGCGTTCTTGGCCGACTGACTGTCGAAGGCCTTGTTTCGCAGCAGCCGAACAAGCGTGCGACCGTGGCCTCGCCGAGCATCGGCGAGGCGCGTGGCGTCTTTCAGGTAAGGCGCGGCCTGGAGCGAACGGTGATCGAAACGCTGGCGGGTCGTTTGACCTTGGCGCAGGCGGAGAAATTGCGTACCCATGTCGCGGCCGAAGAACAGGCGCAGGGCCGCGACGGGCCGGAATCGATCCGGTTGGCCGGCGAGTTCCATGCCTTGCTGGCAGATATGACCGGAAACGAGCTCCTCATCCGCTACGTGGCGGAAGTTACCTCACGCTGCTCGCTGATACTCGCGCTTTATGGCCGGCCGCATTCGTCGGAGTGCGCGGTCAACGAACACCAGATGATCATCGACGCACTGGTGCGCGGCGACGAAGCGACTGCTGTAAGGATCATGGACGAGCACCTGATGGCGGTGGCAACCCGAGGCCTGCTCGACCTCAAGCCGGCGCGCGAGCGCGACCTGAAGGATCTGCTTTCCGACTATCGGGCAGCCGTGAAATAGACAAAGCCGCCGGCACGCTTGCCGGCACGTTGCGCATTCACGCCGGACGGCCGGGCTTCGACCCTGCCGCCAGCCCTTTCCCCTGCCCCGAGAACCGCCATGACAACTGAGACGACGTTCGATTTCACGCGTCTTACGGAACGCGAGAAATACAAGATCCTCATCGGTGCCGTGGTGCCGCGGCCGATCGCACTGGTAACCACCGTCGATACCGAAGGGCGCGTCAATGCCGCGCCTGTCAGTTTCTTCAATTGCCTTTCCGCGGAGCCGGCGATCCTCGCGCTCGGGGTCGAGAACCACGACGACATGTCCTTCAAGGACACGGCGTGGAACGTCAGGGCGACCGGCGTGTTCACCGTCAACATCGTATCGAGCGCCATGCTGGACGCCATGAACGTCTGTGCCGTGCCGTTTGCCCCCAATGTCGACGAACTCGCCGAGGCAGGACTGACGGCCGTTGCCGGAACGAAAATCGCGGTACCCCGCATCGCCGAATCGCCGGCTGCGTTCGAATGCCGGCGCCACATGACTCTCGGCCTCGGAAATTCGCGCGAGATCATACTGGGCGAAGTCGTCGCGGCCCACATCCGCTCCGACATCATCAACCAGCGCCTGCATATCGATCCGATGGGTCTCGACGCCATCGGCCGCATGGGCGGCCATGGCTATTCCCTATCGCGCGAAACCTTCGACCTTCCAACCATGAGCGTCGCGCAATGGGAAGAGCGTAAACGCATGCCAGGGGCCGCCGAATGAGATGGAGGAGGAGACCGCTGCCATGACTTCGCCCAGCAAGCGCATACTGATGACCGCCGACTGGGTCGTAGGCCATGAAGACGGCCGGCACACTCTGCTGCCCGGTGGGCAAATTGTCTACGAAGGCGCAACGGTCCTGTTTGTCGGCCACGATTTTTCCGGTGAGGTCGACGAGCGCGTGGACTGCGGGCAGGCGCTGATCGCGCCGGGGTTCATCGATCTCGATGCGCTGTCCGACCTCGACACGACGATCCTGTCATTCGACAACCACCCGGCCTGGGCCAAGGGCCGCGTCTGGCCGAAAACCTACATGGATGCCGGCCCTTACGAGATGTACTCGCCTGAGGAGTTGGTGTTCCAGAAACGCCATGCCTTTGCGCGGCTTATCCGAAACGGCGTCACGACCGCGCTGCCGATCGCTTCGCTCTACTACCGCCAATGGGGCGAGACGGTGGAGGAATTCGAGGGCGCGGCCGACGCGGCGGCGGATCTTGGACTGCGCGTCTATCTCGGCCCCGCCTACCGCACCGGCAATCCATTCATCGTCGAAGAAGGCAAGGTCGAGTTTTTCTTCGACGAGCCGCGTGGCCTTGCGGGGCTGGATGACGCGGTCACGTTCTGCGAGCGGCTCGAGGGCCGGAACGGAGGCCTTGTCCGCACCATGCTGGCGCCCGACCGCATCGAGACCTGCACCGCCGAACTTCTGCGGCGCACCGCCGCCGCCGGCCGCGATCTGGGCGTGCCTGTCCGCCTGCATTGCTGCCAGGGCGGCTTCGAGCGCGAAACCGTGCGCCGCCTGCACGGCATGACTTCGATCGAATGGCTGCAAAGCCTCGATTTCCTGACCGAGAAAACACTGCTGCCGCATGGAACGTTCGTCAGCCCATCGCGATTCGTGCCGGAGCCGGGCCGCGATCTCGACATCATCGCGGAGAAAGGCTCGATCATCGTGCATTGCCCGCTGGTCGCCGCCCGCTTCGGCGACGGTCTTGAAAGCTTCAAGACATACCGCAAGCGCGGCCTTCGCATCGGATTGGGCACCGACACGTCCCCACCGGACATGCTCCTCAACATGCAGACAGGCCTGATGATCTGCCGCTTCGTCGAAGGCGAGGCTCAGGCCTGCCGGGCCGAGGACTATTTCGATGCCGCCACCGTGGGCGGCGCGGATGCGCTCGGGCGTGCAGATCTCGGCCGGCTTGCACCCGACTGCCGCGCTGACATGGTTGTATGGGACCTCTCCAATCCCGATCTCGGCCAGGTGATCGACCCCATCCAGACGCTGATGATTTCCGGCTGCGGACGCGATGCGCGAACGGTGATCATCGATGGCCGAACGGTGATGCGAGACCGCGAGATTCCAGTCATGGATTACACCGCCGAGGCAGTTCGCGCGCAGCGCCAGTTCAACAGACTGATGGCGAAGTATCCAGAGCGGACACTCGGCAATCCGCCGGCCAACGAAATCTTCTCGTCCGCATACCGGGTGATCCCGAAGGCACCTTGTAGAAAAAGGCCGGGACCGGCCCACCGGCGCAACATTTGAGTTCGCTCAAAGCCGATCGATGGCTCAAACAGTATAGGCTCAAGCTATGGCAACGCGCGCGGCACGCTCCGCTGCTCAACCAGCGAGCCTGAGCCATAGCGCCTGCCTGGCGGCAGGAGGTTAGCCGCCGCCGCCCATGGTCACGGACATAAAGGCCCGGAAGGCCGCCGCTGCCGGTTCGATTGATCTGTCACGCGACCAGGCAAGGCCGACATCCATAGTGGGGATCGGCTCGACAAGCCCGCGCACTTCGATGCGCTGCCCCTCCAAGGACCACGGGCGGTAAACCATGTCGGACAGGACAGTGACCCCCATGCCGGCAGCCACGAGTGACCGCACGGCTTCGACCGAACTGGTGGTAAGGACGGCGCGGAGCGAAAGGCCCGCGGCATCCCAGTAACGGGCGGCCGTCGTGCGTGCCTCGTCCACCGTCAGCATGACATAATCTTCCGCCGCCACATCGGTAAGGCTGATTTCCCGACGCGCGAGCAGATGATGATCAGCCGAAAGCCAGAGCCGGCGGTTCGACCGCATCAAGACCTCCTGCGCCAACTCCTTGGTGTGTTCCAGGTTGGACACCAGCATCACGGCCATGTCGATGTCCCCGCACATCAAGCCGCTTTCGAGAGCGTCTCGAGGCAATTCCAGCACCTCGACCTCGATCTCGGGATAGGTCTTTCGAAACCGCGCGTAGTGGCGCGACATGTAGTAGCCGACGACCGTGTAGGTCATGCCCAGCCGCAGCTTGCCCGCCAGGCCTTTCCTATCGCGCAACGGGCTTCGGACGGCGGCAGCGACGGCCCCGGTGATAACACGCGCATGTTCAAGAAACCGCGCGCCCTCCATCGTCAATCTTACGCCAGCGTGGTTACGCTCCAAAAGCCGTACGCCCAGGTCAGCCTCAAGCGTCTTTATCGCCGCAGTGACCGCCGATTGCGAGATGTTGAGTTCCACCGCGGCATGACTGACCTGTCCGCTCTCCGCGGTCGCGATAAAATAATCAAGCTGTTTCAAGGTGATGGTCATGGTCGCTCCGGCCCGGCACCATTATCTGTTTTTCTGATATGACAATCAATAAACTACTATTTCACAAACGCCCTCGCATGCGCAAAAAATGCTGCAACGCCGCAAAGACGGCAGCTTCGAGGGGTAACAATGC
>NZ_RZQL01000140.1 GCF_003997935.1 Mesorhizobium sp. M7A.F.Ca.US.006.01.1.1 | reverse complement strand
GATAGGCAGTTAGTTTCAGCGTCAGGCAAAAAGGGGGGAAATGCCTCGCACTGGGAGAAAACGATGTCCGTACAAAAAGGCGACTTTCGAACCAACAGAGCCGACTACGTGATTGCCGCGATGCATGGCGGAGTGACCGCCGAAGACAGCGTTCGAGACGAGAACCTGGCAAGGAGAAAGAAGTCCCTGTGGCTGAAGGAGCGGCGATCGGCCAAGTCGGCCGAGAACCCGTTGGACAGCTCGCCGCTGTCTAAAAGCAGCCCTCGCGGCTAGCGGTCTACAATCACCTTCCGCGATCACACCATATCCGCACACAACCCACTCGCCCATATTGCAGGTGCCGCCGTCGGTGTTGACTAACTCCGACGGCGGCCTAGTTCGTGGCGAAATGGCCTCCGTTCTTTTGCGAAGACGGCGGGACTAAGGTCTTGTGCTCTGGACGCAAAGGTCCGAGTGATCCTGTTAGGTTCCGGAAATGTCTCTTGGACGTTCCGCTATTTTATCCAATTGAAATGTAGCGTTACCGTGTATGTCCCGCCCGACATCGGCGCCCGATACGGCTGCCCGCCGCCCAGCTAAGTCCCCCTCAGCCGATGCGATCACCACTTTTCGGATCGAACAGATGCAGTTGGTCTGGTTCGGCCACCAACCGTGCCACGTTGCCGGGCTTCACGCCGGCACGGCCCATGGCAAAGACGCAAAGCTGCTGGCTGGCCAACTTGACGTAGAACTGCGTCGAAAGCCCGAGCGGCTCGACTACACCCACCTCGCCCTTCAACGCACCGTCATCCGCCAACTTGATATGCTCGGGCCGCAACCCGACGGTGATGGCGTCACCATCCTTGAGCGGCAGGCCTCCCGGCAGCCTCAGCGCCTGGCCATCGGTCAGTACGGCCTCCGGGGTACCGCCCTTGCGAACCGTCGCCGGCAGGAAATTCATGCCGGGTGAGCCGATGAAGCCGGCGACGAACATGTTGGCCGGCCGATCATAGAGATCGAGCGGCGCGCCGACCTGCTGGATCAGCCCGTCATGCATGACGACGATCCGGTCGGCCATGGTCATCGCCTCGATCTGGTCGTGCGTGACATAGACCGATGTCGTCTTCAACTGCTGGTGCAGGGCCTTGATCTCGGCGCGCATATGGACGCGCAGCTTGGCGTCGAGGTTCGACAGCGGCTCGTCGAACAGGAAGACCTTGGGGTCGCGCACGATCGCGCGGCCCATGGCGACGCGCTGGCGCTGGCCGCCGGACAGTTGCCGCGGCAGGCGCTGCAGGAATGTGTCGAGCCCGAGCCGCTTGGCGGCGCCGTCCACCCTGGCGTCGATCGTCGTTTTCTCCGCCTTCTTCAGGAGCAGGCTGAAGCCCATGTTCTTCGACACGTCCATATGCGGATAGAGCGCGTAGGACTGGAACACCATGGCGATGTCGCGGTCCTTGGGTGCTACGTCATTGACCAGCCGCTCGCCGATGCGGATCTCGCCACCGGAAGCCTCCTCCAGCCCGGCGATCATGCGCAAGAGCGTGGACTTGCCGCAGCCTGACGGCCCAACCAGGACGACGAACTCGCCATCGGCGATTTCAAGGTCGACCGCGTGCAGGACGCGGACGGCGCCGTAGTCCTTGCGGACCTTTTCGAGCGTAACAGAGGCCATCGATCTATCCTTTGACGGCGCCGGCGGTCAGGCCAGTGACGAGATAACGTTGCAGGAAGGCGAAGAAGATGCAGACCGGGATCAGCGCCAGGATCGATGCCGCCATCATCTGTCCCCAGTCGACGGCGAACTTGCCGATGAAGGTGAGCAAGCCGACGGCGAAGGTCTTCTGGTCGTCGCTGGAAATCAGCATCAGCGCGAACAGAAGCTCGCTCCAGGCGGCTGTGAAGACGAAACCCAGTGTCGCGCCCATGCCGGGCAGCGTCAGCGGCACGATCACCTTGCGCATGGCCTGCGCGCGGGTGCAGCCGTCGATCATCGCCGCCTCCTCCAGATCCTTGGGGATGCCGTCGAAGAACGACTGCATGAGGAAAGTGGCAAAGGCCGTGTTGAAAGCGGTGTAGATGATGATCAGCCCGGTCAGGCTGTTGATCAGGCCGATCTGACCCATGACGCGGTAGATCGGCGGAATGACCATCACCAGCGGAAAGGTCTGGGTCAAAAGCAACATCAGCGCCAAGGCTGCCTTGCCGCGAAAGGTGAAGCGCGACATGGCATAGCCGGCGAGCGTGGCGATGATCGTCACCAGTGCCGCCGTCGAGACCGAGACGATGACGCTGTTGAGGAAATAGCGGGGGAAATCGGTGGCCTCGAGCACGGTGACGAAGTTCTGCAACGTCATGTGCGACGGCCAGAAGGTGATGCCTTCGGAATAGAGCAGCCGCTCCGGCGTGACCGAGATCTTCAGCGTCCAGTAGATCGGGAACAGGGCAAAGAGCACGTAAGCCGCGATTGCCGCGTAGAGGCCGATGCCGCCGAAGAAGCGCTGCGAGGTTGAGCGTCCTGCGATCATCAGACGTGCCTCACCAAGGTGCGGCGGATGCCGATCAGCGCAATCGCATAAGCAATGAGCAGGACCAGCAGCAGCACCGCAACCGCTGAGGCATAGCCCTTGTCCAGCGACTTGAAGGCGCTGACATAGATGTAGACCGGCACCGTGTTGGTCGAACCCGCTGGTCCGCCCTCCGTCATGACGAAGATCAGGTCGGCGAAGGTGGCGATCCAGATGGTGCGCAACATCACGGTGATGGCGATGGTCGGCGCCAGAAACGGCAGCGTCACCTTGGTGAAGCGCTGCCAGGGCGAGGCTCCATCGATGGCCGCTGCCTCATGCAGTTCCGATGGAATGGATTTCAGCGCCGCCAAGAGCGTGATGGCGAAGAACGGAATGCCGAACCAGATATTGGCGACGATCGGCCCCCACATGGCGGTTGACGGATCGGACAGCACATTGGTCGGCTCGGCCTTCAGCCCCAATGCAAACAGCCAGTGCGGCAGCGGGCCGATGATCGGATTGAACAGCCAGGCCCAGGTCAGGCCCGACAGGAAGGACGGCACCGCCCAAGGCAGGAACACCAGGGCTTGTACTGCCTTGCGACCGCGGAACGGCTTGTCGAGCAGCAGCGCCAGGCCAAGGCCGAGGAAGAACTGGAAGAGCAGGCTGGCGACCGTCCACCACAACGTGTTGACCAGCGCCTGCCCCAACACCTGATCCGACAGCATCGCCTGATACTGCCCGAGCCCGACATATTCCGACTTGAACGCCGAGAACTTGCGGAAGGAGTAGCTGATGCCGATGACCAGCGGCACCAGCAGCACCACGACCAGCAGGATGATCGCCGGGCTGAGATAGAGCCACGGCTCTATTGCTGCATGGGAGAGCCGCTTGCGACGCGGCTTGCCGGCGGATCGTATTTCGGACACGGCGTAGGTCATTGGCGGTAAGGTCGACTCCGGAAGGGCGTTGGGCGGGAGCGTCCTTCTCCCCGTTTACGGGGAGAAGATGCCGGTAGGCAGATGAGGGGCAGCGCGAACCTATCGAGGTATGGCGCCGCCCCTCATCCGTCACTTCGTGACACCTTCTCCTCGTGAACGGGGAGAAGGAAAGGCGCTGGGCTTACTTCTTGTTCTTCGCCAGCCAATCCTGCTGTTCCTTGGTCAGGAAGGCAGCCCACTGGTCGGCGACGTCCTTGGCCGTCTTCTGGCCAAGCAGCACTTCCTGAAAATTCTTGATCGCCACCTGGTCGACGAAATTGCCGAGGTTCTCCAGATGCGTCGGCGGGGTGACCATTTCATATTTGGAGCTGTCGCTGAGCTCCGTGAACCAGCCCTTGAACTGCTCGGTCTTGAAATGGGGATCCTGGTCGGCGCCGTTGTGGATCGGGACGACGCCGACTTCCTTGGCCCATTCCAGATTGTCCTTCGGCGACAGAAGCGTCGCCATCAGCTTCCAGGCGTCGTCCTTGTGCTGCGAATTGGCAAACATCGCCCAGCCGGCATAGCCGAGTGTCGGATAGGATTTGCCGCTCGGCCCGACCGGCAATGGCGCTACCGCGAAATCGTCGGCGCTCATCTTGTCGGCGATGCCGAGCAGCGCGTCCGGATCCTGGTTGAGCATGGCGCAGGTGCCGGAATAGAAGCCGGTGACCGTTTCGTTGAAACCCCAGCTCACCGCGTCCTTCGGCGCCAGTCCGTCCTTGTACATGTCGGCCAGCATCTGCAGGCCCTTGACCGAGCCTTCCTCGTTGATCGTCGAAGTGCCGTCCTCGTTGAAGTAGCCGCCCTTGCCGGCGGCGATGTTCATGAACATGTGCATGCCGTTGAAGGCGCCCGGCCCGCCGCGCAGGCAGTAGCCGTACTTCCCCGGAAGCGCGGAAATCTTCTTGGAATCGGCGATGAAATCGTCGAGCGTCGCCGGCGGGCCATCGAGGCCGGCCTCCTTGAACAGTTTCTTGTTCCAGAACAGCGCGTTCACATAGTAGCCGTAGGGGATCATGAACTGGGTGTTGTTGACGGTCGAGCCGAACTGCTTGGCGCGGTCGCCAAGCGTCTTGGCGTCGTCCCATTTGGCCATATAGGGGCCGAGATCCTCGAGCTGGGCATTGTTGGCATAGAGGCCCATCCAGCGCTCCGGCATCTCGACCACGTCGGGCGTATCGCCGGCCTGCACCATGGTCAGGAATTTCTCGAACGCCTGCCCCCAGGGCAGCGAGATCAGCTCGACCTTGATACCTGGATTGGCGGTTTCGAACTCGGCGATCTGCTTCTTCAGGAATTCGGTACGTGGCGGGCTGGTGATGACTTCGACCATTTTTAGGGTCGAATCGGCCACAGCATTACCGGCGGAAATCGCCAGTCCCGCAACGGTGGCTAGCATGACGGTCAGTTTTTTCATGTTCAAGACTCCCATTTTGAACCCGCTTGTTATTTTCTGGCTTTTTCGAAGGCCTGGGCCACGTCAGCCCACAGGTCTTCGACACTCTCCAATCCGACATTGAAGCGGATGGTTCGGGGGCTGACGCCGAAGCGCGCCATCGAATTCAGGCCCGGCGTCTGTTCCAGCGACGCCTTGGCCGGCACGACCAGGCTTTCATGCCCGCCCCAGCTGACGCCGATGCGGAAATATTTCAGCGCATCGACGAAGACGGGGATGTCGATATCGTCCGTCACCTCGAAGGAGAACAGCCCGGCATAGCCGGCCAGCGTCGCCTTGCCCGGGTGGTTCGAATAGACGGGATGGTTGACCCGCTCGACATTGGCATGCGCCTTCAGCCGTTCGGCGATGGTCAAACCGCTCTTCATGTGGTGCGGCAGGCGCAGCGGCAGCGTGCGCAGGCCGCGCAGCAAAAGCCACGCCTCGAACGGTGACAGCTTGCCGCCGAGATACGAATAGGTCTGCTCATTGATGTGCTTGATATGGGCCGCCGAACCCGCCACAACGCCGGCGACGATGTCGCTATGGCCGCCAAGGTATTTCGAGGCCGAATGCAGCACGAGGTCGACGCCATGCGCGATCGGCTTCTGGAACACCGGCGTCGCCCAGGAATTGTCGATGGTGGTGAGGATGCCCTGCTCCTTGGCCAACCGCGTCAGATGCGTGATGTCCTGCAGCTCGAACATCATCGAGGTCGGGCTTTCCAGGTAGAGCAGCTTGGCGCCGGAAAGTGCGGCCGCAACCGCATCCGGGTCGGAGCCGTCGACATAGTCGACCTTGATGTTGAGCCGCGGCAACAGCCGCTCGAACAAGCGGTAGGCATCGCCATAGCAATTGCGCACCGCCACGATGCGCTCGCCCGCACCGACGAAGGCAAGCACCGTGGCGCTGATCGCCGCCATGCCGCTGGAAAAGCCGCGCGCGGCTTCTGCGCCCTCAAGCGCTGCCACGCGCGCCTCGAACTCCATCACCGTGGGATTGTCGCCACGCGAATAGATCGGCTGCTTTCGTTTGCCGGCAAAAGTATCGGCCATCTCGGCATAGCTGGCAAAGGTGAACAGCGAAGTCTGGTAGATCGGCGGCACCACCGCACCGCCGGGGAACGGTTCGTCATGCGCCAAGAGTGTCGCCGCCTCGGCGAGATAGTCGTGATCGAAACCGGATGGATGCTCGTTCATGTCTGGCTCGAAAGTTTGAGTTTGGCGGCACCGCGCTTGAGGTCGTCCTCGACGGTGGCGATCAGCTTGAGCGCCTCGGCGCGGGCGCCCTGCGGGTCGCGCGCGGCGATGCATTCATAGATGGTGCGGTGGTAGGGAAAGCTGGCGTGGCCGAAGTCGCGCACGCCGAGCGGATGCTCCCAGAAGCGGTGGAACAATTCGTACATGGCGGCGATGATCTGCTCGAACAGCGGATTGCCCGAGGCCCGGTAGATCGCTTGGTGGAACTCCCAGTCCTCTTCCGAGGACATGCCGTCGCGGGTGCGGAACGCCTGCTCCATGATGTCGAGCTTGCGCGCGATTTCGGCGATATCTGCCTGGCTGGCGCGTTCGGCGCAAAGAGCTGCGGCCTCCGCCTCTAGCGCGCGGCGGATCTCCATCGTCTGCATCAGGCTGGCGAAATCATTGCCGCCGGCCAGCGTCAGCGGCATGTGCAGCATGTCATGTGAGACAGCCGCCTTGAGATAGGTGCCGCTGCCCTGCCGGCGCTCGACGAGGCCGAGCCCTTCCCAACGTGTCAGCGCCTCGCGCACCGTGTTGCGGCTGACCTTCAGCCGCTCGGCCAGAATGCGTTCGGTTGGAAGTCTCTCGCCCGGCTGCAGGGCTTCGGCGCGAACAAATCCCACCAACGCCTTCAACACGGCGTCGTCGCGCGCCGTGGTCTGAATGGGTGGCAGGCTGTTCTGGTCCACATTTTCTCCAAGTGGTCCAATGGTCCAACCAATTTCTGCACAGAAGGAAACTCCTGTCAACCAACTGTCAGGAGCACTGTCAGAGGAGCGACGCATACTTTCAGGGCGATCGCGTGGTCGCGCTTCGATCGTGTCTGCTAACCTGCGGCAGCAGGCGGCCCGAACCAGGTGGTCAGCGCCTCCACCAGACCCCGTTGGGTTCCCGCCCCGGCCCACACCACATAACCATCGGGCCGGATCAAGACCGCGTCGGGCGCAACGACCGTTCCGAGAGCCGGGAGGTCCCAGGTCCCGGCGTAATCGGCGTCGATCTGCCGGGCCCGATCAGCCCAGGGCGCGATGTCCAGTCTACCGGGTTCACCGAGGTTGAGCAGCACGGGCTGCGCGTCGTGCAGCAAGGTGAAGACCCGCAACGGCCCGCCGGCGGTGGTCAGATCGAGATCGGGCATTCGCCGCCCAAGCAGTGGATGCCCCTGGCCAAGGTCATAATGGACTCCCAAACCAGACATCTCCGCGGCGATTTTCTTGCGGGGTTCATCCATGCCGAGCAACTCGGCAACGGTGTCGGCCAAGGCCTTGCCGCGGTCATCCATGCGGCGAAGCGCGACCTGCGCCATCGTGTTGCGCAACACGCGGGCGGCGACCGGATGACGCTCGGCGTGATAGCTGTCGAGCAGGCTTTGCGGCGATGTGCCGTTGATGACCTGGCCTAGCTTCCATCCAAGGTTCACCGCATCCTGCACGCCGATGTTGAGGCCCTGTCCGCCCATCGGAGGATGGATGTGCGCGGCATCACCCGCCAGCAGCACGCGCCGGTCGCGGTATGCGGCAGCCTGGCGCGTCATGTCGGTGAAGCGGGAGAGCCAGGTCGGGCTGTGGACCCCGAAGTCGGTGCCGTAGATGGCAGTCAGCGCCTCGCTGAGCTCGCGCAGGGTCGGTTCGCCGCGGGCTTCCAGGCGGGGCTCCGTCAGCACGACGCCAACCTTCTTGCCGTCCTCGATCTTACCCAGGGCATGAATTCCGAAGGCGTTGCTGCGGAAGCCCCATGCCGGTTCTTCCGACATTTCGACCTCGGCAATCATCCAGCTCATCGTCGGATCCCATCCGGCAAACTCGATACCGGTCGCCTTGCGAATGGTGCTGCGGCCTCCGTCACACCCGACCAGATATGCGGCCCTCAGGCGGTGACCGGTGGACAGTTCGACATCAACGCCGCTGTCGTCCTGGGTAAACCCCGCAACCTCGTGTTCACGATAGATCGGCACCTTCAACTCGCCGACCCAGTCGGCCAGGATGCGCTCGATGTGGTTTTGCCGCAGCGCCAGCAGATAATTGTGCGGGGTTGGGAAGTCACTGATGTCCAGGCGGATCATGTGAAAACCCACGGTCGGGCTCACTTGGCCCTGTGAGAGGAAACGATCGGCGATTCCGCGCTGGTCCAGCACCTCGATGGTGCGTGCGTGCAGGCCGCTCGCACGCAGGCCGGCAAGCTTCTGATCCGGCCGCTTTTCGACAATGGCAACGTCAACGCCTGCCAACGCCAGTTCGCCCGCCAGCATCAATCCCGTCGGACCACCCCCAGCGATCACCACCGCATGATCTGAAATCATTATCGTCACTCCCGTTTTCCGCACCCTGGCTTGGGTCACGGTTTTACGGGAGGAGCCGGGTCTTGCCGCAAGCCCCTTGTGCGCCATATCTATGAAATGGAAGGGGCTGGTATTGTTCCCCGCTGTCGGTTGCCGCAGAACAAGCTTGTCGCGCACACAGGACAATGTCCTGGGGCGATTTCATAACGATATCCGGATTTTCAGAAGCAAAAACGCAGAGTCTTCCGTGCTTTGGCACGGAGTTCTGATGTTCATTGGAAAGAAGGGGGCCGGTCGGCGTTTGGCAGCGGTACGAGGAGGCCACTATGTGCCAGCGCCGGCCGGCCGACCCCACGGACCCAGGAGATGCGGCGGACCTGAGCATCATGGGGTATTCCCAGGGATCGGAGCCGGCGGTCTATCCTCGTGCCGGCTTCGTCTTGGCCTGCACAGTTGCGCAAGAGCTTATGAAAATCAACAGTTTCTTAACCAAGGCTCGCGAATCGCTTGGATTAAGGTAAACGGGTAACCCTGTCGGGTTGACAGGATAATCGGGGCTGGATCGCTACGCCGCCTTGGCGACGACGCGATTGCGGCCGCCGCTTTTGGCTTCGTAGAGCGCGAGATCGGCACGCTTCATCAGCGCCGCCACCGTGTCCACGCCCTTTAGCACCGACGACACGCCGACGCTGACCGTGACTTCGATCGCCTTGCCGTCCTGCCCGATGGCGAAAGCCGCCTGGGCGATTTCGGCGCGAATGCGCTCGGCCACCTTCTCGGCCACCGCGCCCTCGGTATCCGGCATCACCACGACGAACTCCTCGCCGCCAAAGCGGCAGGCAAGATCGATACCCCTGACATTCTTGCGCAGCCGCCGTGCGAATTCCCGCAGCACCTCGTCGCCGCCGTCATGGCCGTGTGCGTCGTTGACGGCCTTGAAACGGTCGAGGTCGGTAATCATCACCGACAGCGGCCGGCGCCGTGCCACGGCGCGATCGAACAGCGTCTGCAGGTGGCTGTCCAGATAGCGGCGGTTGTGCAGCCCGGTGAGTCCATCGGTCACCGCCATTTCGATGGTTTGGGTGACACTGGCCCGCAGCTGGTCGTTGTAACGCTTGCGACGCACCTGCGTGCGCAGCCGTGCCGTCAGTTCCTGCTGGTCGATCGGCCGCATGAGATAGTCGTTGATGCCGAGTTCGAGGCCGCGAATGATGCGTTCCTCCTCGCCCTCCTCCGCCAACAGGATGATCGGCACGAAACGGGTGCGATCGAGCGAGCGCAACTGCGAACAGAGCCTCAGCGGATCGAAATCGGCGAACGCGGTCGAGATCATCACGCATTCATAGGATGTCTCGGCGGCCTGGAAGAAACCGGCATGCGGATCATGTGTGACGTCGAGGTCGGCCCGGTCACGCAGCATCTTCTGGATGCGCTCGACGGATGATTTGCGCTCGTCGATCAAAAGCACTTTCGGCGTCGTGTCCTCGGATGCGAAATTGCGGCTGAGCAACTCCTCGATGCCGATGTTGCGCGTCGTCGAGGCGCGCAGCCGCAACTCGTCGGTCAGCGACTTCAGACGAACCAAGCTCTTGACGCGCGTCATCAGCTGCAGGTCGTTGACCGGCTTGGTCAGGAAGTCGTCGGCGCCGGCCTCGAGCCCGCGGACGCGGTCGGAAACCTGGTCGAGCGCGGTGATCATCACCACCGGAATGTGCGATGTCGCCGGATCGCTCTTCAGCCGCCGACAGACCTCGAAGCCGTCCATATCAGGCATCATCACGTCGAGCAGCACGACATCGACCTTGCCGTTCTCGCAGGTCTCGATCGCATCCGGCCCGTTGGTGGCGGTCAACACTTCGAAATATTCGGCCAGCAGCCGCACTTCCAGCAGCCGCACATTGGCAGGGATATCGTCGACGACGAGGATCCGTGCAGTCATTTCACAAGGCTCCGGCTCGGCTGAAAGGGCACATCACGCATCGCCCAGATAGGATTTGATGGTTTCGATGAAACGCGGCACCGAGATCGGCTTCGAAATATAAGCCTCGCAGCCGCCCTGGCGGATACGTTCCTCGTCGCCCTTCATGGCGAAGGCGGTCACAGCAATGACCGGGATGACGTGCAGTTCGTCGTCCTCCTTCAGCCATTTGGTCACTTCAAGCCCAGACACTTCAGGCAACTGGATATCCATCAGGATGAGATCCGGCCGGTGCAGGCGCGCCAGATCGAGCGCTTCCAGACCGTTGCGGGTACGCACGGTCTCGTAACCGCTTGCCTCGATGAGGTCCCGAAAGAGCTTCATGTTGAGCTCATTGTCCTCGACGATCATAACCTTCTTCGGCATCGATATCCCGTCCCGGCCGTCCTTCCGCTTCGAAGGCGGCCGTCATGCGCCCATGTCTGAACGCACCAACCCTGCTTCACTTTACGGCAATATGATTGACGAAACGGAAATCCGCGGCTGGAAAAAAGCGCAAATTCCACCTCGTCGCCTGCGCGTCCAAAGGGCGCGCCACGCTCTAATGGCTTGCCGCAAGCAACTCTTGCCATTACTGCGGGAGAGACTCATTCCACACACCGAAGGTAGTGATGGCAAACGCAGCGTCAATGCGCGAAGAAGCGGAATCGATTGCCGTGAAAGCCCTGGGCTTTGTCGCCTCCGATCCGGAGCTGCTGCCGCGCTTTCTGGCTATCACCGGCATAGAGGTCCATTCGATCCGCAAAGCCGCCAGCGAGCCGGGTTTCCTGGCTGGTGTCCTGCAATTCATCCTCGCCCACGAGCCGACGCTGATGCGCTTTGCCGAGGAAACCGGCACCCCGCCGGCTGCTGTCGGCAAGGCCCTGCGGTCGCTGCCACTGGGCGATGACAACCACGAGCATTCCATATGAGCGATGATCCAGAAACAGCGCGCCAGATCGAAGAACTGGCAGCCGACGACCGGCCGTTGCTGGTGCTCGATGTCGACGACGTCGTGCTCGAATTCATCCGACCGTTTCCGAATTTCCTCAAGACGCGTGGCTATGGCCTGACGCTGGCCTCGTTTCGGCTGACCGGCAACATCGCAGAGACGGCCAGCGGCCGCCTGATCGAACAGCCCGAAGTCACGGCTCTGCTGGGCGATTTCTTTGACACGCAAGCCGATTGGCAAAACATTACGGACGGCGCGGCAGAGGCCCTGGCAGGGCTTGGCGACCGCGCGGAAATCATCTTGCTGACGGCCATGCCGCACAAACACCGTGCCGTGCGTCGCGTCCATCTCGACGCGCTTGGACTAAGCTACCCGCTTCTGACCACTGAAATGGCCAAGGGACCGGCAGTGGCCAAGCTTCGCGGCATGGCCGGCCGACCGGTGGTCTTCGTCGACGATCAGCCGCACAATCTGGCGTCGGTGCGGGAATCGGTCGCCGACGCCGAACTGTTCCACCTGATGGCCGACAATTCGCTGCGCGCATTCCTGCCGCCGGTGACGGACGATGTGGTCGTCGTCCAGGACTGGCACGAAGCCGCGCCCAAGATTGCAAGCGCGCTAGGGCTCTAAACTCCAACCTTCAGGGGTTCAGTTCGCACCTGCGCCGCCGCTGTCGTCTCCGCTGTCATCGTCGCCGGCACCATCATCCACGCTGTCGTCCACTGCCTGATCTGCGGGCTTCAGCATGACGCCGTTGACGGTGACCGAACCGTCGGCCTTGGCGTTGATGATCCATTCCAGCCGGCCATCGGACAGCGTCTTGCCAAATCCTTTCGCCATGAGGGCGACAGGCACGTACTGCGCGACCTCCGGTTCCGACTTTGCCGCTTCCTGCAGGCCTTCGACAAGCTTGTCGAAGCCGGCGACATCGACGGTCACACTACCTTCGGGCTTTTCGCCTGGGAATGTCATCTCGCCTTCCAGCGCGATCTCCGTGTCCTTGTTCTTCACGGTGCTGTGGCCAAGCACGACCTTCGGCGTCTTGGCCATGAAGCCAGCTTTGAGCTGCTCGCCGAATTCGGCCGACAGCGGTGGAGTCTTATTGAGATCAAAGGCTTCGATTGCCTTCTTCGCCATGCTGTCGAGATCGATATTGGCGCCGCCAAAATTCAAATCGACATCGGTGGGCAACAACCCCACGCTCCAGCTCGGCAGAAGCTGCGTCGGCACGGCCAGGCCCGATGCCTTGATGCCGTACGTGATCGTGCCGCTCTGGGCCACGCCATCGGAGCCGAACACGGTGCTAAGCTGCGTGGCGCCGAAATTGCCGACCGGACTTTCCACCGCGAAATCCTTGAAACCATATGTCCCGTCGATACGCTGCCAAAGCGGCAAGGCGGCGAGCAGAAGCGATTTGAGCTGCGCCTGGTTGGCCTTCAGCGTCGCCTCGTCCTCGTTGGCCACTGCAAATGCCAGGAGATCGAGCAATGGCTTGGTCCGCACGCCCTTGCCGCTGGCTTCGACCGACAGTTCCGGCGACCTGACGGTGACCGGGAATTTCAGCCCGCTCTCAGGGTCATCGAAATTGATCGCTTCGACAAAACTCGACACCTTCTGCGAGGTTGTGAAATCGACGCCCCCGGCCGCCGACTTGGTCGCGGCAACGGTCGCGATGCCAGCGCCAGCGCTGGCTTCCATGTGCTGCTTGGCATCCTTCGATGCCATCGTCATGCCGGCCATCGAGCTGGTGCCGCTGGTAAAGGCCGCCAGATTTGGATCGTAGACGCCCGAGCCCTTGCCGCCCTCGATCGAAAACTGAGTGCTTTGCAGCCCTTCGGGCCCGTTGAACTCGAAGGAGGCGGTTTGGGAGAAATCCATCGAGACATCCCAGGACCCGTCGCTGCGCGGCTTGACCATCAGGGCATAGGGCGCGAAGTCGAACTTCAGCAGTTTCTGGTCCGGAAATGATGCGGCAAGTGCCTTGAAATCGAACAGGATCTTGTAGGCGCCGCCTTCGAGCGAAACCTTCAAAATGCCTTTGTCGATGGCCTGCTTGCCGACATAGCGGGACAAGTCGTCGGACAATTGCTTCGCACCCTGACTGTCGACGGTCTGGCTGAGAGCAGGGGCACTCAACGCAAGAAGGAACACGAATGGCAGGGCACGCTTCACGCGGATTCTCCGTTTGACCGAGAAGAGAGACTTTGTCCGTCTGGTATGAAATTACCGCTGCAACCGCAAGGTGAGATCGACAACGGCACCCGGGCGGACCATCTCGATCAAAGCACCAGCCGCATCAGCGGGCGGCCGGCCTTGCGTTCCACCAGCCGCTCGAATCCCGCCTTTTCAAAGACCCGCGACGAGCCGACGAACAGCCCGATCGAGCGCGAATCGCGAGACAGATCTATCGGACAAGCCTCGAGCAGCCGTGCACCGTTCTGGCGGGCGAAATCGATGCCGCCTTCGACGAGGCGATGCGTGATGCCCCTGCCGCGCGCCTTGGTGCGGATGAAGAAGCAGGAGATGGCCCAGACGGCCGGATCCGCGGCGTCGGCAGGATCGACCGGTGCCGACCCCCTGCCCTGATTGTTCCATTCGGGCACGTCGGCGCGCGGTCCGATCTGCATCCAACCAACCGCCTGACCGTCCTCGAATGCCAGCAGGCCCGGCGGCGGGCCTGCCTCGATGCGCGCCTTGATGTGGTCCTTGTTGCGTTCCCGGCTGCTCTCGCGGCTCATCGCCGGCGCCAGCCGGAAATGCGTGCACCAGCAGCCGTAGCAGGCGCCTTGCTTGCCGAAGAGATCCTCGAATTCAGCCCAAAGCTCAGGCGCAAGCGGCGCTATGGTCGTGCTCATGCGTTCTCCCCAGGCCAGCCTTGTCGCTGGCCTTGCACTGTCGTACCATTGCTTCTGTTCTCTTTATGTTCGCAGCGATGGCGGCCCCTGTCAACAATCCCGATCACGGTTTTTGCCGCGACTGCCTGATGTTTCAGCGCAGCCAGACGCGCCGCTGCGAGCGCTGCGGCAGCCCTCGGCTTGCGCGTCATCCCGAGCTTTACCGGCTGCATCTGGCCCATATCGATTGCGACGCCTTCTACGCGGCAATCGAAAAGCGCGACAATCCGGCGCTCAAGGACAAGCCGCTGATCATCGGCGGCGGCAAGCGGGGCGTCGTCTCCACTGCCTGTTACATCGCCCGCATCCAGGGCGTCCGCTCGGCCATGCCTATGTTCAAGGCGCTCGAAGCCTGCCCGGAGGCGGTGGTCATCAGCCCCAACATGGAAAAATACGTGCGCGTCGGTCGCGAAGTGCGCGCCATGATGCAAGCGCTGACACCGCTGGTCGAGCCGCTGTCGATCGACGAGGCGTTTCTCGACCTCGCCGGCACCGAACGGCTGCACGGCCTGCCGCCGGCGGTGGTGCTGGCGCGCTTTGCGCTGGCGGTCGAGAAGGAGATCGGCATCACCGTTTCGGCCGGCCTGTCCTACTGCAAGTTCCTCGCCAAGATAGCGTCGGACTTCCGTAAACCGCGCGGCTTCTCCGTCATCGGCGAAGCCGAGGCGGTCGGCTTCCTGGCGGCGCAGCCGGTAACCATGATCTGGGGTGTCGGCAAGGCGTTCAACGCCACACTGGAGCGCGACGGCATCCGCACCATCGGCCAGCTGCAGCAGATAGATCGCGGCGACCTGATGCGCCGCTACGGCACGATGGGCGACCGGCTCTACCACCTTTCGCGCGGCGAGGACGTCCGCCGCGTCGATCCCGATCAGGACGCCAAGAGCGTATCGGCCGAAACCACCTTCGACACCGACATCGCGTCGCTGGAGGAACTGGTCGCGGTTCTCAGGGGTCTCTCGGAAAAGGTCTCGGCACGGTTGAAAAAGTCAGGCATCGCCGGGCGCACCGTGGTGCTGAAGCTGAAGACCCAGGATTTCAAGCTGCGCACGCGCAATCGCCAGCTCGGCGACCCGACCCGGCTCGCCGACCGTATCTTTCAGACCGGGGTGGAGCTTCTGCGCAAGGAAACCGACGGCACGAAGTATCGGCTGCTCGGCATCGGCGTCAGCGACCTCTCGGACGACGACAAGGCCGATCCGCCCGATCTGGTCGACATCCAATCGCGCAAGCGCGCCATGGCCGAAGGCGCCATCGATGCCCTGCGCGACAAGTTCGGCCGCAAGGCGGTGGAAACCGGCTACACGTTCGGCAAGGGCCGCGACGCCCATCCGCCGGAGCCACTCGAGGATTAGGTGCGCTGCAGATCTATCCTGCTCGTCACCACGCTCTTGCCGGTTTTCGGGTCGGTGTCGATGACGGTCAGCCGCATGCCGTTCTCGCCGCGTTTCTCAACCTTCATCTGCGCCCTTCGGTCGCCATTGACCTCCTTGGCCCAGCGAATGCCCAGGTTGATCGCGTTGCCCGAACGGCTGCCGTTGAGTTGCGCCGGTCCCGTGCGAGAGCCGACATAGGTGCCGCTGTATTTGGCACCTGTGACTTTCAGATTGGCGCTGATGGCCCGCGACACCACAACGAGACCGCGGCAATTTCCATCCAGCGATAGCGAGGTTGAGGTCGCATTCGACTTGAAGCTGCACGATACGCTGACGTTGGGAGCATCCGTGGTTACCTGGACAGTGCCCTTGCCGGCGAAATTGCCCTTGAACGACTGGAGAAATTGGGTCTCGTCGGCATGTGCCGCGCCTGCCGCAACCAATAAGCCGCCGGTAAGCGCGAATTCCGCGAAGGATTTCATTGAAGCTCTCCTTGTTGATCTTGAAAAAGGCGGGGCGGTCCGCGAGCACGGCTGACCATCGGAACTCAACGCCACTTGCCGTTTCAGGTTCCGCCCGCCACATCACTGTTTTACAACATCCAGCCAGTCGCGACTGGCCCAGAAGAATGCCTTGGCTAGCGATTGCGGCAGAAGTGCTGGCCTGCGACATAGCGCGAATGGCACCCACCCCCTCGATCCCCAAGGCCGCGTTCTGGATGGCGCTGTCTATCGCCTCGTTCCTTGGCATGACGGTCGCCGGCCGGGCCACGACAGCGGAGCTCAACATCTTCCAGGTGCTCGAACTGCGCTCTGTGATCGGCTTCTTCATCCTTCTGCCGCTGGTGATGATGAGTGGCGGCTTTCAAGCCATGCGCACGCAGCGCCCCATTGCCCATATCGCCCGCAACGTCATCCATTACACGGGCCAGGCGGCCTGGCTCTACGCCCTCACTTTGATCCCGCTGGCCGTGCTGATCTCGATAGAATTCACCACGCCGATCTGGACGGCGCTTCTGGCCGTTGGCTTCCTTGGCGAAAGGCTGAACCGGCCCAAGCTGGCAGCGATCGTGCTGGGGCTGATCGGCGTGGTGATCATCGTGCGCCCCGGTGCCGGCTCAGTCGATCCTGGACATCTCGTCGTGCTGGGTGCCGCGGTCTGTTTCGGCATCTCGGTGGTCACGATCAAATCGCTGACCCGGACGGACAGCGTCGTGCGCATCATCTGCTGGATGCTGATTATCCAGTCGGTCGTCGGTCTCATCCCGGCGCTCTATACGTGGCGCAACCCGTCACTGGAGCTATGGCCGTGGATCGTGCTGATCGCCTTCACCGGCATGTCTTCGCATTTCTGCATGGCCCGCGCGCTTGGCTATGCCGATGCGACCATCGTCTCGCCGATGGATTTTCTGCGCGTGCCGCTATCGGCACTGATTGGCTGGCTGCTCTATAGCGAGCAGATAGACGCCTTCACCGCCGGCGGCGCGCTGCTGATCCTGATAGGCAATCTGCTCAATCTTCAGCGCAGGGCTGTAAAGCCGGCCGAAGTGGCAGCGTCGTAGTCCGCCGGCCGTCAGTTCCCTTCGTCAGGTATGTTGAGAAGATGGCCGCAGGCCTTGCAATGCACGGCGTCCGGCTCGTGCCGCTGCAAGCCGCACTGCGGACAGGGAAACAACACCTTGGCTGGCCGGAAGATCGCCTGAGCCAGTCTGACAAACAGAGATATGCCGATGATCATGGTGACGATTGCCGTCAGCTTGCCGGCCATGCCCGGCAGCACGATGTCGCCGAAGCCGGTCGTCGTCACCGTGGCGACGGTGAAATAAAGCGCGTCGATATAGTTTTCCAGGCCGGCGCCAGTGCGGAAGAAGAACGTGTAGACGAAGCCTGTGATGACGAACAGGAAGGTCAAAAGGTTGATGACCGCGTGGCTGGCCTCTCGCCACGGCCGCAGGCCGCGCATCTCGAAATGGCGCCAGAGCGAACCGCTTCGCGACAGGGACCACAGCCGCAGTATCCGCAGGAAGGCGAGATTGGCGAACGCCGTTGGCATCAGCAGCGTCAAAAGGATGAAGACATCGACCCACGACGTCGGCTGCTTCATCAGCCGCAGCATGTTTTTGGAGGCCAGCAGCCGGGCGACCAGGTCCGCGGCGACAAGCGCGGCCGCCGAATAGTCGAGCCAGAGGAAGGACGGCTTGTCCTGAAGAACCGGCGTCGCGATGAAGAAGGCGATGATGGCGAGGTCGATGACGACGGCCACCAGTTGGAACCGGAAAGCGGCCGGCGTGCGCCCATGGTAGAGCCTGCGCAGCCTGTCACGCAGCCGCGCCAAGGCTGAAACCGCCTGCGACCCGTTCTTCTGCGCCGGCTTCATGCTGACTGCGCTGGCGTTCGCGGCAGCGACCGCCCGGCTGATTGCCGCGCGCCTAAAAGGACGGGGGTCACACCAATTCCACTTCGACCACGCCCGGCACCGCGCGCATCGCCGAAGCGATCTGTGGCGAAATCCGGTAGCGGTTCGGCAACTCGATCTCGATTTCTCCCTCACCTTCCTCCTTGATCAGCACGAAACTGACCTGCCCCTCGCCCCTGACGGCAAGTTGGCCAGCCAGCGTGTTGATCGGCGAGGCGTTGCGCACGAAGATACGCAGCGCCTTCTGGATGCGGCTTGCCTCGTCCTCCAGCGACTGCACCGAGTTGATGCGCAGATTGACGCCTTCCGGCCTGTCCTCGGCCGCAACGGTGATGACGACGGAGCGGCCGGCCTCGAGCAGATCGCGATATTGCGCCAGTCCTTCCGAAAACAGCACGGCTTCGTACTGGCCTGACGTATCGGAGAAGGCGATGACGCCCATCTTGTTGCCGGTGCGCGTCTTGCGTTCCTGCTTGGATGTTACCGTGCCGGCCAGGCGGCCGGCGGCGGCACCGCGTTTGACGGCCGCCGAAAACTCGGCCCACGTCTGAACCCGCATCTTCTGCAGGGCTGCCTTGTACTCGTCGAGCGGGTGCGCCGAAAGATAGAAGCCGACCACCTGGAATTCACGGTGCAGCCGGTCGGCGGCGAGCCACGGCTCTGTCGCCGGCAGATTGAGTGCCTGCGACTGGGCGCCGAGCGAGGCGCCGAAGATGTCGTGCTGGCCGGAAACCGCGTTCTGCTGCGCCAGCGACGCCAGCCCCATCATGCGCTCGACGCCTGCCATCATCGATGCGCGGTCGTGGCCGAAACAGTCGAGCGCGCCGGCCATGATCAGGCTTTCGAAGACGCGCTTGCCGACGATCTTGGGATCGACCCGCTCGCAGAAATCGGCGAGGTTCTTGAACGGTTTTTCGCCACGCTGGGC
>NZ_RZQL01000139.1 GCF_003997935.1 Mesorhizobium sp. M7A.F.Ca.US.006.01.1.1 | reverse complement strand
ACCTTCGGCACGCCGACCATGTCGCCGCACTGCGCGGACGATGTGAAGTATGGCGTTGTCGAGCGGGTGGTTGCCGACTTTCAGGCCATGAAGCGGGATGGAACGGTTTTTGCGGGCCAGAAGATCGCCGACCTCATCACCGTCAACGGCGTGCGCGTTGTCGCCGAGGACGGCACCTGGGGACTGGTGCGCGCCTCGTCGAACAAGCCGGAACTGGTCGTGGTCGTCGAAAGCCCGGTGTCGTCGCAGCGTCGACGGGAGATGTTCGAGGCTGTCGACACCGTGCTGCGCCGCAGCCCCGAGGTGGGCGCCTACAACCAGACATTCTGAGTATCCTTAGGCCGCCGGCTGACAGCCGCACGTCTGCCTGATCGATCACACCCCAACGCGCGCGCTGTTGGAGCTCGCGGCGTCAAAAGTACCGTTGTGGGTCACCTGCGCTTCGCCCAGTAATTGCAGGACCCATCCCGGCGTCCGAGTGAACCTTGGTGGCCGCTGGGATACGCATCATGATCGGAGACGCGCCGCTCGGCTGCAACAGGTGCAAACTTCCCCTGTCGGTGATGAGACCCAAGGATCAGTCGCTTGACCTGTCCTGGTTGTGGCGCGCTCTTCTCGTCAACAGGCGGATGCCATCTTCATCCATGATGAGCTGAGTGCGATACCCGTCGAATTTGATCTCGTGAATCCAGTCGCCCCGCTCGGGCGGGTGTCGACAAGCTCCGGCTCAATAGGTGGGATGAACTTCAAACGCATGAACTGCCTCGCAAGACTGCGATTCAATATAGCGTGCGCTAAAATGGTTCCGGACCATTTTAGACGAATTGAATGTTTGATAGCCATGGCGAATCCGACCTTGGACCACCAATCCCCGGCAAGCTGCACGGTGGCGAGCCAGCCCACGAGACGACAATTTCCATACCTGCCCGATTTGCGGTCAGCAGGTCGACATGCGCGACCTGCGCCGTCATTTGGCACGAACGGCCGAGGCACAGACCGCTGCTGCTGTTGGTTGATCAGGCGAGAATGCCGCTCGAAAGGGCGGCGTTTCGTTGCCCCGGACCCCTCCGACTGCCTCTTCTCAAAAGCTGTTCCATTGCGCGGAGCAAAGTCACGATTCAGAAGGGAGTCTCGCGTGGCATCGGTCGTGCGGCAACGCGAAATCCATCGACCTTCATTCAAATGTTCTGTTGACAAAAAACACGACCCGCCAGCACTAAACCAGGACGGGCCGTCTTGTTGATGCGATCACTCTTGGCCCAGAGGTCCTTCCGCGAAGAGATCGTTCACCTTGTAGGCGACCTCCGTGCGGTTGGTCGCCTTCAATTTCTTCATGATGTTTCGGATGTGAACCTTCACAGTGCTTTCGCGAAGGTTCAGTTCGTGGGCGATGATCTTGTTCGCCTTGCCGCGTCGCAGTGCCTGGGCGACCTCTGCCTGCCTGAGCGTGAACATGCCCGTCAAGGGCCGGGCGTCGCAGTTGCCTGATTTTATCAGGTGCCGCATGGAAAGGACACTACTGGCCGGAACGAAGATGCCTCCGGCTGCAGCCAAGTTGATCGCCTCGACACACACATCGATCCCGACCGAAGTCGGAATGTAGCCGCGTGCGCCGCATTCGAGAGCCGTCAGCACCTGTGCAAGATCTTCGGTGTCGGCCAGGATGACCACCGGAACGGTCTTGAACTCGGACGAAATATGCCTGATTTCTTCTGCAATGCCCTGATCGGTGACCTTCCGGCCGCCGAGGTTGAAGAGTATGGTTGAAAGGGGAGAAGCCGAACCCTTCCTTATGCGCCATTCCTCGATCGAACCCATGGCGACGACCACCATGCCCAATTCATGATCCTCAAGCGCCGAAGCGAGACACTCGCGGTCCAAGGCCCTCCCGTCCAGCATGAGAAGGTATTGCTTACCTGCTTCTTGGTGGAGATTTTCTGTGCCGCTGGACGGAACTCTTGATCGATTTGACGAACCGTAACTGTGCAGTCCTGCTGTAGAAACCATACCGATACTCACCCTTCCCCAACGAAGGTACCTGTGGCGCCCGATAAGTGCCCTTTCTTAGAATTGGAAGTTTTTGGTACCCGACCCATTTTCCACGCTCAAGGCTGATTGCGAACCTCAAGCAACGTGGCTGCTGACATGTAGAGCAGCCTCGGGAGTGTAGGAGCTATTTATTAGCATTCTCTAACATAAGTTAATTTTTTCGGTAAATTTTTACGTTGAGAAGACGGGACTCCAAACCGGTTTGACCCGCGCGAGCGGCCCGAACTAAGGCGCATGCCCGTGCCGCACCAGGCTATAGATATCCTCGGTTACCGCGCACTGTGTTGGTTGCACGCGCTCTTGCGATTAATTCGGCGGGTCTCATGCGATAGGCGGTGGTTGGGTTTGCTCGCACCTCCTGACAACGCTGCATCATACCTCCAAAAGCTTCGTTGACGATGTATACACCACGCTGAACACTGGATTGCCGGCGTCTGCTCGAGCTTACGCTGCCTGTCTGCGAACAAATGCGGAGACAGGATAGGGGAGCCACCGCCGCCCAACACCCCATGGCTCCCCTATCGCTCCGCATGGCGACCCACTTCCGAAATTTGATTTTTGAACGGCAAGCACGATCCGCCTGCAGGGCATGGCTGACGTCGGCAGATGAAGCGGTTCATCGTGAGCCTTCGCCAGACAACGTCCGGGTCTCAGGCGGTCCCCAGGGGGTTTGCTTCGCATAGCTGCTGAAAATCCAGAACCGTCCCGTCAGTCTGGATCTCGGCTTCGAATGCCTCGATCAGCCGTTTGGCGGCTTTGCTGGCAATGTGCGAATCGGGGTAAGTTGCCTCCACAACGCGCGCGCGCTCGTAGACTTCCCTGAATTGCCTGACCTGCTTGGGACCGAATACGCGATGTACAACCTGAGTGGTCATACCGCTTCTCCTCCTGGTGGCGGAACTTGAATTAACCTGCCCGTTGTCAAGCGCGCGCATGATTTCATCATCGGCACAGGATTACAACTGAAAGCCCAACAAGCCTGCGCCGGTATTGTAAGATACCAATTTCCTTGGTCGAGGCGTTCTTTAGTAGCGTTCGCTCGATTGCGAGTTAGCCGTTTGCAGGAGGCAAGGTCGCATGGTGAAGATTGCCAGAACCGCTGACCAGCCTTCGTGACGCCTTGCTCGAAACAAAAAAGCCAGGAGGCTTTTGCCTACTCATCCCGATGCCGCCCAGGGACTACGCGAAGCTGGCGTCGTCATTGGCCATTCGGTGCTGATCGTGGTTGACATCGACCGGGAAGGAGATCTCAGCGGTTACGGCATCGCTCGCCCCCTGTCGCAAGCAATCCTCATAATGATGGGTGGTTGCTGGGCTACAGAGGGGGCCCGTATCCTTCAGAAAAGAGGGGCGAGCAACGATTTCGGGTCGGGGGCGCCGGTCACCCGTAGCACGAGGCCCATGGTTGCTACTCGATGCTCAGGCCTGCCACACGATTCATTTATGATCTTTCAAGGGGAACCAAGAGTGCTTGGGCAGAGCGATATCCAATCGGCTGGGGGCTCAACGAAGACCGGACGAAGCGACTGGCACTGTAGGTCGCGGATTTACGATTTTGGTAATCGATGGAGGCCATCAGAGGGAAGGGGAGGCGGTGTTGGTCATCGAACGACACTACATCGCACCGGGCAAGTCGATGTGTTGAAAGCTTCGGCCCGCCTGCGTCGGCGCAACAACGGAGGCTCGGTCGAAATGGGAAATAACCCATCCGCGCATCCCGTTGCTACGCAATGCAATCATACCGTCAAAAGGGCTAACTCCGAAATGCGGTGGGGAGAACCCGCCACCTTAATCATAATGGAGGAGCCGACACTATCGACATGGCTGTGGTATTTTGTCTGCCGGGTCACGTAAAGGAGCGGTGAGTGGAACAGGTCACGACTTGCTGGGCCAGTCAGCTGGCGGAAGGACGCCTCAATGGTTTCGTGCCAATCCAACAACAGCGCTCAACGATGGCTGGACTTGAATCCGAGCGCGCCGAGAGGCATGCCAAGGCTTGTGGGTTGAGACGGCTTCGGTCCTACGCCCAGTGGCTCGTGCCAGATGATCTGGCCGTGTTCATTGAAGAGATCGATTGTTCCGCAGTCTTCGGGCGTGACGGCAAGTTGCTGGGGAAGAGGCATCCATGGTCTCGGACGGACTAAGGGCTAACGCCGCACAAGCGGCCGAATTTCTGGAGGTGCTGGGCAATGCGCGGCGGCTGCACATTTTGAGCTTGCTGCTCGACTATGAATTGCCGGATCGCAAAATTCGCGAACGGCTTAATATTAGCCGGACAGCCTCGTGGCACCACCTAGCCAAGCTCCGGGAAGTTGGGCTCGTAAAAATCCGCCGGGACGGCCGGAATGTATATTTTTCCTCTGAAAATCGAGCGGTACGCGATCTGCTTTGCAATTGGAATGTCGTGGTTGCTGTCCAGCAGTCTGGGCAAGCGGTTCCGCCCGGTGGCGGTGCCTTGGCGGTGACATGCCAGGATCTTGTGCACTCGGCCCCCGGTCTGGAAAACCGAGTTTGTCAAAGCGCCAGCGAGTCCCGGAGCGACGAGTGATTATCCCCAGGAATCTCGGTTAGACACCGTTGGATCGAGAAGATCACCCGCGCGATTGTTGCCACCCGCGGGTTTTCTCTGCGGCGTCAGCCCCCGGATCGCGAAACGGCTGACGCATACCCTGTGGATTGGCGAATGCCGCCGACTATGGTCGCGCTATCGACGCGCCCGATTGAACCTCGTTACTCCGACTTGCGCTATAAACACTCGGTATCCTGCTACTGCCTCAAGCCGGCATTGAATCAATCCTGTGGTCAGTCAGTTGCCAGCGGGTAGGTCAGGTGCGGTGCCACCGCTTTAAAATATAGACAGGTTTCTTCGCGTGGAGCCCCATCCATGATCTGTGGGCCGTTGCACGTTGTAAAGTTCCTCAATAGAGACAAAGCCAATCAAATGGGAAACTCGAAATATGCAGAATGACGCTGAAGCACCGCAGGTCCAGTTGTTGCAGCTCACCGCCGACATAGTGGCGGCATATGTCCAGAAGAACGCCATTCCGGCGGCCGGTCTTCCCGAATTGATCGCCAGCGTCAATTCTGCCTTGTCGGGATTGGGTCAGCCGGTGGAAGCGACGCCGCCCGCGCTTGTTCCGGCAGTCAATCCAAAAAAGTCCGTGTTTCCCGATTACATCATCAGCCTGGAGGACGGACGCAAGTTCAAGTCTATGAAGCGCCACCTTGGGTTGCTGGGAATGACACCCGACGAGTACAGAGCCAGGTGGGGGCTCGCCAAGGACTATCCCATGGTTGCACCGAGCTACGCGGCCCAGCGGTCAGCCCTCGCGAAATCCAGCGGACTCGGCCGCAAGCCAACTGCAAAAACGCCGTTGAGGAAAACACCAGCGAATCGGAAAGCTAAGGCCTAACAACAGGTGTCTATCAAAGGCGGCGGGGCAACCTGGATCACAAGGCAAGCATCACAATATCGCTCGGCTCCAAATATCGGCCTGGATAACAAATACCGTCCTCTGTTGAAAGCGACCGTGAGCCATCATCAGCTCTGACGAATGGCTGCAACCGATGGATGGTGAGACCACCGGACACTCATTGGGAGACCCCAGGGCGCAGCGTCCAATCTCATATGGTGCGGGGATGGCGGTAGGCTGCGGCGGCTGATCGGCCTCGCAGCTGTTCAGAGACAGGAAACTGCTCCATCCTTTTACCAGTTGCTCCGTTACGGCCGCAGCAATCTAGTGCGTGGTGCCTCCGCGCTCGGCATGTAGACAAGTTCTTCACCTGGAGACGCATTCATGATCGGCGGGCGTGTTGCCGTCTCTCTTGGTACTTTCGATTTGTGCAAACAATCCATAATTACGATAAGACGTTTCACTATCTCCGTTTCGAGGTCCAATGTCTGAAGTGGACTGGCTGAGCCATCTCCTGCAAATCATCACCGTGACCGGCCAGCTCGAGGTCCGCTGCGCCTATGGTGCAACGTGGCGCGTTGCCTGGAACAAGGCTGCCGCGAACGAAATTCCCTACCACGTCATAGTCAAGGGCCGGGCCATTCTCGAGGATCCGAAGACGAGAGCGGCGCGGGAGCTGCTGAGCGGAGATATTGTGCTGCTGCCTCACGGCGCGGCGCATGTACTGCACGACGGTAGCGGGCAAACACCAATTCCTACCCAGCAACGCCGGGGGTCAGCCGGATGGATGCTGAGCGAGAATGATGGCGAGGGCGAGCAACTGGATCTGCTGTGTGGGCGATTTTTTATCGCGCCACCCCATGATCGACTGATCCGCAACTACCTGCCCGCCAACCTGGTGACACGCGCTGTGGACAGCCATGGAGAAGACGGCATGGGGTCCGCATCCAACCAACTTGCCGGTCTTGTCGGGCTGATGCGAATGGAGTCCGCCGGAGACAGAGCGGGAGGGCGCGCCATTCTCAACGCGCTTTCGTCTGCCCTGTTCACCTTGGTACTGCGCGCGGCGAGCGAAACCGAAGAAGCGCCCGAAGGCTTGTTGGCCTTGGCCGGCCATCCGCGGCTGGCACCAGCAATCGCGGCGATGTTTGGGGATCCGGCGCGGTCTTGGAAACTGCCTGATTTGGCGGCCATGTGCGGCATGTCGCGGGCTACATTCATGAGGCACTTTCAAGACAGGCTGGGTTGCTCCGCCGTCGATTTATTGACTGATCTCCGCATGAGTCTCGCAGCCAACGAGCTAAAAAAGCCAGAGATCAGCACCGAGACCGTCGCCGAGACGGTCGGATATCAATCGGTTTCGGCATTCCGGCATGTCTTCGCCGAAAGGATGGGGATGACGCCGGGGGAGTGGCGGCGACTGGCGCACAAGGGCGAGTAACGCACACGGTCTGGGATCGCGAAGGCGCAGTTTGATCCTTTCGCGCATCTTACTGAGCTGAATCAGTCTCGAAATAATCACTCGTCCTCGTAAATTGGGCTCCGCAATCACTTGATAAGGGAGCCATCCAATGAACTGCATCGCCACCACCGGACCCGCAACCCGCGTAGCCGCCGAGATCTTCGGGGAGACCGGGAAGAGCGAAAACGCTTTCGCCACGAACGCCGTCATCGAAACGATCCTGAGCCGCAGTGCCGCCAAGTACTACGACCCTGCTGCCACCTTGAGCGACGACCAGATCCGCGACCTGGTTGCGTATCGGCACGTCCGCGCCAACCTCCTTCCACCTGCAGAACTGGCGTTTCATCGCCGTACGCTCGCCGGAAGCCAAGGCCCGGCTGCGTCCGATCGCCTGGAATCAGCCCGCGATCACCGACGCGGCCGTGACCTTCATCATCATCGGCCAGCTGGCCGATGCCAGCACCGTTCCAGCCCGCCTGGCACCCGTGGTGAAAGCCGGCATCATGCCGGCGCACCTGGTGCCGGAGTGGGAAATCCCCGCTCGCGGTCTGTATGACGATCAGCCGCAGCGCCAGCGCGACGAAGCCGTGCGCTCCGCGACCTTTGGCGCCGCGGCGATCATCTACATGGCCCGGTCGCTGGGCCTGGGTTCGACGCCGATGATTGGTTTCGACGCTGAAGCCGTGCACCGCGAGTTCGGCCTGGCCGAAGACGAAGTGCCGGTCATGCTGTTGACCGTCGGACCGGAGCGAGCTGGCAACTGGCCGCAGAAGCCGCGCATCCCGGTGGCCGATGTGCTGGACTTTGCATAACGAAAATCCTGGATTCGCGGGCGCGCGAGAGCTCCGAGGAACCCAGGCAGGGACCTCAAGGTCGTCGTGGAGGACGCGAAGCCGACGCGTGAAAGCTCGAAAGACCTGCCACGCCCGCTAATTACCCCAACACAAATGTCGGAGGAGACAATTCCCATGAAAGCGATCGTAGTGACGGACCAGGCTGCAGGAGAGGCCGGGATGAAGCTGGTACAGCGGCCCGAGCCGCAGGCGGCAATAAACGACGTCGTCGTTGAGGTTCATGCGGCGGGATTCGTCAACACTGAACTGGAGTGGCCCTCGACCTGGGCTGATCGAGCCTTCCGTGATCGGACGCCATCGATCCTCGGCCATGAGCTAGCCGGCGTGGTCACCGCGCTGGGCTACGGCACCACGGGACTGTCAATCGGTCAGCGGGTGTTCGGCCTGGCGGATTGGCATCGCGACGGCACACTTGCTGAGTACGTCGCCATGGAAGCGCGCAACCTCGCGCCATTGCCCGGCGATGTCGACTTTGTGGTGGGCGCGAGCCTGCCGATCTCGGGCCTGACCGCATGGCAGGGCCTGTTCCAGCATGGCCGCCTTCAGGCGGGGCAAAGCGTCCTCGCGCATGGCGCAGCCGGTGCCGTCGGTTCGGCCGTGACGCAGCTTGCGCGGGAAGCGGGAGCCTATGTCATCGGCACCGGACGCGCTGCCGATCGGCAGAAGGCGCTCGACTTCGGCGCGAATGAGTTCGTCGATCTCGACAACGACAAACTGGAAGACGTTGACGGCGTCGATCTGGTGTTCGACGTCATCGGTGGAGATATCCAGAAGCGGTCCGCGGCCCTGATCCGGGCCGGAGGAACGCTTGTGACAGTCGTCGGTCCTACCGACGTGCGGCCAGCGGATGGCCTGGCGATTGACTTTGTCGTCGAGACCGATCGCACCCAGCTATACGAGATAATTCAGCGAGTGCGGGACGGAACACTGAGGACGAACATCGGCAAAGTCGCGGCCCTCGACGACGCCGTTGCAACTTTCAACTCGAAAGAGCGACGTTCGGGAAAGACGATCATCCGCGTTCGGGCGTGAGGACTCGGGGGAGAGAGGGCAGCTCCTCTTTCTCCTGAAAGCCGAAGGTCCGCGGCAAACGCCGCGGCGTCAGATGTGGTTGCATCTTGGGAGTTCGAGTTCGGTGGCGTCTGCCTGCAGCAATCCCGGTAGCTGGCGAGATTTTGATCCAATACTGCGTTGTTTGTTGAATCTGAAGCCTGGAGGCAAAGACCCAGGCATGGCGGCGAGAGACGATTAAACATTGATCGATAGCTTCAGACCTTGCTTTGCCGTCGCGTGGTATATGCGCGAAGGCTAATGTCCGTCGGGAGTAGAAACATGCTGAGAATTGTAGGGGACCGAGACCCCGACTGGGCAGAAGGTCGACATCTTCACCATCGTGCCTTGTGGTGTAGCCAGCTATCAAGCCTGGGAGGACGGCGGCACAACCGTGCCGACGCCGTGTTCAAATGCCGACTTCTTCTACAGCGTCACCGGCAAGTGCGACTTCAACAAGCGCCCCTCGATAACGGCGCTGACACAGTAGGAGGTGTATCTCTTTGCCTTTGGGAAAGCGGCACGTGCTGCGCGTGTGACAAGACTTGATACCGGGATCACGCTCTTCGGGCAAAGTCTGCCGCATCCGATCATCCTGGCCCCGATAGCATATCTGCGGCTGGTGCATCCGGAAGCGAGGTGGCGGCGGCGCGCGGCGCCGGAGTGGCGGAAGCGGTGTTCACTTTGGGGACCACGGCGATGCAGCGATCGAGGATGGCGTGGCGGTGAGCCAGTCTCCAGTCTGGTTCCTGCTCTATTGGCAAAGCAATCGCGGTTTTAATGGCCAACTCTTAGCGCATGGCGGCACTTGGCGCAAAGGCGATCTGTGTGACGGTCGACATGCCGACGCCAGGCGATCGCCGTAGGCAGTTCCGGGCAGGATTCAAAATTCCCGACGGCCTCGCAACGCCATACTTCAAGGACCGGAACACCGGCGTGCTCAAAGTTGGCACTGCGCAGCGGCGGCCATGCCGACCTGGGCGGATACTGCCTGGCTGCGTTCGCTGACAACCCTGCCGCTTATTCTGAAGAGCATCCTCGATCCTGAGGATGCCGAGCGGGCGATCGGAACGGGTGTCGATGCCATCGCGGTCTCGAACCAACCCTCCCGGCAATCATCGGCTTCACCAGATTACCGAGGTCGCGCCGCGTCGGCTTCGTGGAAGCGAACCTTCTCGTCATGGTCAGCCGGCCGGATGCCTCGACAAAGGCTGGTGTGAGGTCGACACCATCGACCTGGCAGCCATAGGTGGCGGCCAGGAAGCGCGCCGGGCCGCCAATGCCGCTGCCGACATCAAGGATCCGGTCGGTGGGCGAGGGGGCAAGACCGAAACTGCCCTTCGCCGACAACACATTCAACGCGGCAATCTGCTTCTATGTCGGCATGAACATCGCCGACAAGGCGGCCGTCATCGGGCAGGCTTTTCGCGTTCTGAAGCCGGGCGGCAAACTGATCTGGACCGAAGCCGTGCTGGCTGCCGGCGAGCCGAATTATCCCTTGCCCTGGGCGGTTGCGCAAGAACTACATCCGCAGCCTGAGCGAAGGCAGATTGGTGTCACTGGCCGTCATCGTCTCGAAACTGCCTGACCGGAGCCTTGATCGCGAAGGGGCAGAAACAAAAAACCCGCCTTGGCGGACGGAAGTTGGCGGACCCGCTACGCCACCATCATCACCGATGCTGACGGCCGGGAAATCGTCAACGCCATCGGCGAATTCGCAGGCACTGCGCCCCACCCACGCCTGGGGCGTGTCGAGCAGGTCGCATCCGGCGTAGAAATCGGCATGTGCAGGATGGGGCCGGATCGATAGCAAGTTGCGCGGCTACGATCTCGCTCGAGCTCAAAATCGGTAACCTGGTTTTAGGGCTGGAAACCCAGACTAGCTTATAGCGGAAGGTTTCGGCAACTCTGTCAGGCGGCGCCGGACTCCTGGCCGCGCTCAGAGCGGGCAAAGTCGCGGGCTGCGGCAGTGCCTGCGGGAAAGCCGCTGCGATCGCTGTAGTCGCGCGGCTTGGTCCCCCTGCGAGAGTGGCGCGCGGTGACGCCTTTCGCACCGATGATGTCGAGCAAAGCGATGCCGGCGACCACGGCAAGCGCAATGCCCACGTTGTCGCGCTTTGGATTGTCATGCCGATAAGCTGACAGCAACGTCGCGATGTCCAGGCCGTCGCCAGCCACCCGGCTCCAAAGCCCAGCCTGCTTGTCCACGGAAAGCGAGAGTATGCCGCTGCTTATCTCCCGCGCCCCATAGGCTCGGATGAGATCTTGCTTGCCGCTCATGCCGAGCGCACCGGCAATCCGCTCGGCACCAACCAGCTCGACGACACCCAGCGCGATGCTGAACCAGCCGAGCTTGCGGGCAAGGCCATCGAAGGCATCGGCCACACTCGGCCCGGCCTGCAGCACTTTGGGATCGCCAGGCGATCGGGTGATGTTGGTGAGTTTAGCGACCACGTTCATGACGATTCCCTACGGTTTCAAAACAACCTTGATGCAGCTGTCCTGCTTGTCGCGGAACACCTTGTACATCTCGGGTCCCTGCTCGAGCCCGACGGTATGGGTGATGACGAAGGAAGGGTCGATCTGGCCGTCCACGATGCGGCGCAGCAGATCCTCGGTCCAACGGGTGACATGGGTCTGCCCCATGCGGAAGGTGAGGCCCTTGTTCATCGCCTGTCCCATCGGAATCTTGTCGACCAGCCCGCTGTAGACGCCGGGGATCGAGATCACGCCGGCCGGCCGGCAGACATAGATCATCTCGCGCAACACATGCGGTCGATCATTTTCCATCAGCATCAACTGCTTTGCGCGATCGTAGACGGTGTCGGGCTGGGCCAGCGAGACATGGCTTTCCATGCCGACGCAATCGATGCACTTCTCCGGGCCATTTGCGCCGGTGAGTTCCTGCAGCCGTTCGACGACACTTTCCTCGGCGAAATTAATGGTGATGGCACCGCCGGCCGCCCCCATGGAAAGCCGTTCCGGCAGGCAATCGATCGCCACCACCTGTTTGGCGCCGAGCAGCAGGGCACTGCGTATTGCCATCTGCCCGACTGGGCCGCAGCCCCACACCGCAACCGTATCCGTAGGCTCTATGTCGCACTGTGCCGCGGCCTGCCATCCGGTGGGAAAAATATCGCCGAGGAAGAGAACCTGCTCGTCGGTAAGGTTGTCAGGCACCTTTAGGTGCGTGGCGTCGGCGAACGGCACCCGCACGTATTCCGCCTGTCCCCCGGGATAGCCGCCCGTCAAATGGGTGTAGCCAAACAGACCAGCGGTGGTGTGCCCGAACACCTTGTCGCCGAGGTTCTTCTTGCGGTTCGTACGTTCGCAAACCGAAAAGTTCTGTCTCTTGCACTGGTCGCACTCACCGCAGATTATGGTGAACGGTACGACAATGCGGTCTCCCTTCTTCAGAGCGCCGTTGACGCCCCTGCCGACCTCCACGACCTCTCCCATCATCTCGTGGCCCATAATGTCGCCTGGCAGCATGGCTGGCACGTAGTTGTGGTAAAGGTGAAGGTCGGAGCCGCAGATGGCACAACTCGTCACCTTGATAATCGCGTCCCGTTCATCCTCAATTTCTGGATCGGAGACCTGATCGCAGCGTATGTCTTCCTTACCGTGCCAGACCAACGCACGCATAGCCCGCTCCTCTGTTGGCAAGGTCGATCGGGACCCGCGCTTGGCAAGCGGGCCATGCTATTCATCGACCGTGCCCGCCGCCTGTCGAACCGCAATGGCCGACCTATGTTCCGGGAGCTTGAGAGAATATTTTGGGCCATTCCAAACGGCGCCTTCGCCTGACCGCGACTCGCTTGCCGCTCCGTCTGAAGTCGGCTCCTCAGTCTTGATGCAGCTACGGCATGTCTTCGTTGTTTGTGCCATGCACGTTGGAGCCGTGCAGGAGGGACTGGATTTCGTCTAGATCGATGTTGCCGTCACCATTCTCATCGATGCTATTGAACATCCTGCCGACCGCGCTTTGAACCTCGGCCTCGGACAGTGACCTGTCGCCATCCGTGTCCAACAGGCCGAACATAAGTCGCATGCCGGCACCGCGCATCATTTGGTGACCACGGTGTCGAGCCATTCTTTGTCCTCTGCCCCAGTCGCCACGATTTCGCCAATGGTCGCCATGCCGGCTAGCTTCATCGGGGCGGTCAGCATGCCCGTTGCGGTCGCCCTGGTCGTTGCGGCTATCTTCGTCACGGAAAGCTTCTTCAGAACCGCGATCCTGGTGCATCCTCTCCCGGACAGCTTGCTCAACCATCTGGCGGATTATTTCGCGTGTCTGTTCACCCCCCTGTCCGTTTGCGTTCGACCCGGCGCCGGGCTGTTCGGTCGCCGTCGTGGGTGCAGGCGTCGTGGGTGCCGGTGTTCCGCTTGACTGGGCGAGCGCCGGGGACGTGAGGGCTATGAAAGTGGCGGCGGCGGCCGTCGTGCTGTGTGGAAATCTCATGGCATGCCTCCATCGAACCATCGGCCGTGTTTGTTTGGGTCAAACTGGGGCTCGGTCTGATTGTTCCCTCAAGGGGATGAGGTCACGGCGAAGTTACAGGCCATGTGCCCGTGGGCGCAGGGCGACCACAACCAGAATGGTGGAGATGGTGATGGCATTCATGTCGTCGTAGCCGCCTTCTGGAATGGCGGAACGTGCCAAGGTGTTGCAGCGCTGTGGTGGAGCTTGCTTCGCTGCCGCGGCCTGCAGGGCGAGAGATCGCGCATCTCGATCTGCATCCACACGACTGGAAGCCAGAACAGGCCGGTAATGAGGTAAAGCAGGATCGAAAAGCGCAATCCACCCCTCGGTCGGCGAATAGGCGGAATGCCAGGCGAGGGCATGAGCCACCACCGCGGTTGCAGTGAACACGAATTCAGCGATCACGCGATGCGTGCGACCGTTACGATGGTCGCGGAATTTGCGGTCTGATGGGCGAGCAGCATGAACAAGGCGATGCCGGCCGGACGGCGAGTTGTTCGCAGACCGCCTCGGACGGTTCAGTGCAAGGATCAAATCCCCCTGCGCCGCTCATGGACGCAGCGCCAGCTCAGGAACCTGATCGGCGGGATCCGCGATGTTCATGGACCCGATTCCCGGCGGAAGTGCGGCATGTGGGCTGGATCGTTTGACAAGCGATCGGAATGTCAGGAAACCAGAGCGAGGCGGCGCGGCACAACCGGCGGCCAGCGCCTTGGCGAAGGTCACGCATGTCGACCTGCTGACCGCACGTCGGACAGATGTAGGAATATCCTTCTTGGGCTCGCCGCTGTAGAGCTTGCCGGGAATTGATCCACCAAGATCGGATTGCTCGTCATATCCATCGACTTGTCTCAAATGTTACCGAACTGTTCTGCGCATATTCCCGTCGCTCGGTCAAAGTCTAACGATCAGGGAAGCACATTGGAAAGCACATGCGGTAACGGTTGATTCAACCATTGCTGGTATGTTGGTGTGGGTGGCGGCTCCGACAGTTGGGCGGGCGCTTCAGTGCCGGAGCCGCCTGCGCAGTCCGGTTGGGGTTTGACCGCGCCGTCCTATAATGGGACAGCGCGGTCAACGATTCGTTAAAATGCTTCGGAGCTAATTAAACGTGTGCTAAATTGAATCGCAGTGTTGCGAGTCAGATCATGCGTTTGAAGGTCACAGGCTATCGCGCAGGAAGGGCGAGGCGGTGTTAGCCGTCAGTCATTCTATCTCACGCGCTGACGACCTCTGGCGCATTCCAAGTCATCAATTGTGACATCAGCCGTTGAATCGACGCCGGTCCAACCGCCTGCTTCGTATTCGTTTCGCCGGAACCACCGATAGCTTCGCCCGTTGCTAAGCTGCCCCGTGACACACGAAATCATCGATCACTGCTTGATGTATGGCTAGCGACGGTGACTCACCAAAGACATGAACTCAGAAAAGAAACCAACGAAAGCTGGACCGTGTTTAACGTGTTGACTGGGCAGCCAGCAGACCCGTGGGCGCTCCGGCTAAGCTATGCCCGGACTCTTGTTCGCCTTTTGAACGCTGTCGAGTTGAAGCGAAAGGTCACTCGAAGTGACCTCTAAATACGCACTGCTGAAACACATCGGGAGCCGTTGGCAAAGCCACCGTTCCGTGGTCACCTACCTGAGACTCTCGCCCGATAGCAGAGGGTGACGTGGCAAGGCTTGAGCGCCCAACCTATGCCTGCAGCATCAAGAATATGATCCTGCCAAGAGCGCCTAAGAGCAGGGCGAATGCGGCGAAAGATTGAATAAAGAAGCCGGGGTACCGCTTCAGCGGTGCCGACAGGTAACCGATGAAGGAGGCAATCCTTCCCATTATCCAAAGCAGTCCCAGTGCAGCCGCCCATGGCGCGCTCCAGTAGACCGCGAAAAGGCACATCGACGGAAGAAAGTCCGGCAGCCATTCGATCGAGTTTGAATTAGCGCGGATTGTCCGCTCAAGCAGCGGATCCCCAGTCATGGTCGGGGCGAGAACGCCCGTCCTCTTGTGGGTTCTGGCGACTGTCAGCGCCATGCCAAAAATCATTAGGCTGCACGGCAGCGTCACAATAGCCACCGAGAAATACCGTTCCATGCCTGCCTCCTCTCGTCGCGGAACAGGCAGGCAAGCAAAGGTTGTCGCCATGTGAAGCAGATCGGCCTGAAGCCCGTAGATAGCGCAAAAACGCGTCTCTGGAAATGAGCTACGAAGGGTGGTCGATCTACGGTCGCATCCAACGCGCCTTCGGCGACTATGATGACATCGCCGCGGTGACGGCAGAGCCGACGTTGTCAGAGCCCGGTGACGTGCCGATCTTCAGCGCGGGCGTGCCTCGCGCAATAGACCAGCTCACGCTCAGCATCCCGGCGCCGATAGATTTTTCCAGCCTCAATCTCTCCTATACGCATCTTGAAAGTGCCGAAGGCCAGAAGAGCCAGATCGTTGGCCTTTCCTACAGCCAACAGATATTCAAGCGAAGCAGCCTCTATGCCACTGCCTTTACCGACCTTGAGGATAGCGGCAGCTTTGGAGTCTTGGCCGGCCTATCGGTTCCGTTCGGTGACGATATCACCGCTTCCACGGGAATAGAGCAGGGACCGGACGGCCTGAATGTCGTCGCCGACATCGCCAAGTCGGAGCGGTTGGAAGACGGCAGCATTGGCTGGCGAGCACGAACCTCGGAAGGAACACGCCCAACCGGTCGGCCGCAGCAAGCTATCGCGCGCGCTTCGCCCGCTTCGAGGCTGGCGTCCAACAATACGGGAAGGACGTGCGGGCAACTGCGCAAATGGATGGCGCGATTGCCGTGGCAGGCGGCGGGGTCTTTGCCACAAATCGCATAGACGATGCTTTCGCCGTGGTCGAAGTCGGCGCTCCTGATGTCGACGTCCAGTTCCAGAACAGGCCGGTGGGAAAGACCAATCGGCAAGGGCGCATCCTGGTCCCCGGGCTTAACTCCTACGAACCGAACACGGTCTCCATCGATCCAAAGAATCTGCCAGTGAATGCGGACGTTCCGGCAACCAAGGAAGTCGTGATGCCAGCCGATCGCAGGGGGGTCGTGGTGAAGTTCGGTGTTTCGGAAGCGCCCGAAGCAGCGGTCGTCACTCTGGTCGACAGCACAGGGACCCCTTTGGAAGCCGGCCTGAAGGGGCGCATGGAGGCTGGCTCCGAAGAGTTTGTCATCGGCTACGATGGTGAGGCGTACATTCGAGGCTTAAGCGCACAGAACACGGTCGTGATCGATCGTCTGGATGGCACCTCCTGCAAGGCCGATTTTTTCTACACGCCCGCACCCGGTCAGCAAGTCGCAATCAAGGACGTGGCATGCAGGTAAACATGGGAGAACGAATGCTCCGTCTTGTCATCTTCATGGCCTTTGCCATGTTTCCGTTGTCCGCTTTGGCGCAAAGCTGCAGCTTCAGCGTCTCGAACATGAATTTCGGGTTGGTTGACACCCTCTCGGGCAGTCAGACCAACACGACCGCGACCATCAACATGAATTGCAGCGGCATTGTCGGTCAGCGCATCCTGATCTGTGCGCATCTTGCGGCCGGCACAGGCGGCGCGTCGTCGGCGACGGCCCGCCAGATGTTTAGCGGAGCCAACGCACTCAACTATCAGCTCTATCCCGACTCGGCACGCAGCGTGGTTTGGGGTTCTTTTGCCTGGGCCTACGCTTCCCGCCCTCCGGCACTGGCATTGACCCCCAAATGTATTGGGCTCAGCCACTGGAACGGCGACTATTTATGGCGCCGTGGCCGGAGGGCAGGGAACCGTTCCACCTGGAACCTACCTTTCGACATTCTCCGGTGCGCAGATCGAATTTCGCTATCGCTATACCTCCGGCAGCAGTTGCAGTACCGCCTCCGGTACGGTGGCGGCTGATCCGACTTTCACCATCAATGCGACGGTCGCCGCCAACTGCCTTGTATCGACGCAGAACATCGAATTTGGATCAAAGGGGGTACTTGACGGCAATGTTGATGCCACCGGCCAGGTCTCAGTCACCTGCACACCAGCAGCGGCCTACACGGTCTCGCTGAATGGCGGCACGACAGGATCGCCGCCGACAACTCGCAAGATGTCGAAAGGCGTGGAAACAGTGACCTATGGCCTCTGCAAGAATGCTGATCGAACTCAGCCTTGGGGCGACGCTTCCGTGCCCGGCAGCACAGTGCCGGGAACTGGAACTGGGGTCCCGCAAGTCTTCACGGTTTATGGTCGCGTCCCGCCGCAGGCTACTCCTTCCGCAGGCGTATACACCGACACGGTTGTCGTCACTGTGACCTATTGAGCGATGAAGGCCTTTCCGACAAGACCTTGGTCCGAATTGACATTTACCTGACCCGCTCGAATGATCCGGCCAATGCAGGGGCAGGGATCATGCTGGTAACAAGCATCGCGAACGGCACCTTCGAGCCGGAGGAACTGTCTCTTCTCCAGGGGCTGTTCGATATGCTTTGTGAGCTGCGCGGCATTAACCGCGAAAGCCCCGAAGCTACGACGGCTGCCGAAAGCCTGATTGCACGTTACAAAGCCGGCCTTCGCGGCGATGAACTTTTTCTATCGGTCGCGCCGGAGTAGCTGCTGCTCCAACTCTCTTCAGGCAATCCATCGGGAACCATTAAGGTCACAAAGGGGTTGGGCTCGGTCTAACCGTGCGGGCCAACCATGCAAGAGCTTTCTCCCGAGCAACAGCAGGCTACATCGCGTCTCATTCGGTCGTGGATTACTTCAGAGACGCTGCGCCATCAAATCCGCCAACTGCTGGGAGGTCCAGCAGATTGGGATGTGACCGAGCAGCATCGGTCCATGCTTGACGAGCTGGATCGGAAGCTGAACGAATGACCCATGGCACAGCAGCGGTACGACTTTAAGGCAAGAGCCAGGTGGAAGCTGGACGGTGTTCGACGTGTTCACCGGCCTGGCGGCTGATGCGTGGGGCGCGCCGGCTGAAGGTCTGGACATGGGACATGCCGACGATCTGGTTGGCCTGCGAACGGCATTGACCTGAACCGTAGGGTCGCCCGGGGTGACTTCTAACCGTTGCTTCAATCTTCCCGCCGACCGCATCGACAGATGGTGATTTGGCAGGCTCGCCTATCGTGCTCTCTACCCGCTGCAGGATCGTATCGAGGGGCTCCGCGACCAGGATCTCGGCGAGCGGTCGATAGACGAATCGCAGGGACTCGGCGCGAGCAGACAGCTGAAGGCCCTTGCGATCCTCGGATTTGACTTCGCCGCGTCGGGAGTAACCCGTCCTTTCAGCGTGCGCAGCCCAATGGTAACTCCTGGGCGTCTTGCTCCCAGCGCTACAGCTCGAACCGCAGTTGACGTTGATCCGGCGGCAACACATCGCCTAGCGACGAAGCGTGACGCCATTCGGATGAGTTTCATGCCGCCCGTTCGCCAGGCGCTTCAATTGCCAAAGGGGGTGCGGTTCTATGTCAAAAGGGTAGGTCGGCACGATCAGATTACCAAGCAAGGGTGACGGTGACCGTGCCGACCGGCACTGGTCATAAGGAGGGACCCAAACAACCAGATCTACAAACTACGCGCAAAACGGTAATCCCGCAACTAAGCCCCATGGCCTAGGCTGCCCGTCAGGGCCATTGCGCGATAGCACCATAGGCACCAGAGTTGGGTATATATT
>NZ_RZQL01000138.1 GCF_003997935.1 Mesorhizobium sp. M7A.F.Ca.US.006.01.1.1 | reverse complement strand
GTGTTCGAAGGCCGCCGACGGCAAGACGAAATCCGACGACAAGGTCTATCGGCTGCAGCCGATAGACCTTGTCGTCGGATTTCGTCTTGCCGTCGGCGGCCTTCGAACACAGGTCGACGATCGCGAGTGCACTGTTGGGATTTGCCAGCATCATCGTGCCATTGGCGCCACGCTTGAGGAAAATCTCCTTCTGCGCGATGTCGCAGGAGGAATCGCTCATCTTCGAACTGGCCGCGCAGCGCCACTGGTCGGCTTCGCCCTGGCAGGAATAGGTCTGCGTCACCTCAGCCGATTTCTGCCGTGTGGTGACGGTAACGGCAATGTCGGCGCCGTCTGGCCAGTTGGCGGCGCCACCGCCCGAGGCGAAGGATGCCAGCTCTACCTTGCCGCGGAAAACCCGGATCGACTGGGTGAGCTGATCGGGGTGCGAGCCGAGATGAGCTGCATCGTAGTCGCGCCCATAGCAGAACGCCTGGTCCGGCTTCAGCCGCTCGCGCAGTGGCGGGCCTAGCGCCGGGTCGACCGGATCGATGCGCGCGAACTCCGCCTTGCAGGTCGCTGCCGGCATCGGGTCGAGGCGGAAATTGTCGTCCTCCGAGCCGAGCGCCTGCCTGTCATATTCTGCTGCGCCAAGCTCCTCTTCCGATCCGGCATCGAGATAGATGTCGGGCTGCAGATCCGAGAGGAACAGCCGACCCTTGTCGTCGACCTTCAGCGACGCAAGCGTCCGGTCGCATTCCATGCCGCAATGGATCGGGCCTGTTTTGCCGTCCTCGGACGCATGATTGCACCAGCCGCCGGCCCATTCAGGCGCCTTGGCGCCACGAACCGTGGTGGCGATGAAGGCATTGTAGGATGTGTCGGAATTCGCGGTCGGCTCCTCATTCGGCCGGCTGACCGGATCATGGCCGTAGTAGAAGAAGATCCGCGCCACCTTCTGCTTCGGATGTGCCTTGAGGTGCGCCGCGTCATAGATGCGGCCGAAGCAGGCGTCGGTGCCGTTGGGGCTAAGTTCGGTGAGCTTGAGCGCATCGTCGGCGGAGGCCGATCCGGCAAGCGCGCCAAGCAGCGCAGCACCAAACCCGGCGCCGGCAACCGTCTTCCATTCCCCCAACCCGAACGCCCATTCCTTCAACGCCATGTGACCTCTCCTCCGCATCGACAGGACGCAACGTCAATTTATGCTAGTATTGCGGCCGGAGTCACGCAATTCGCGGTCAGCCGCCCAGCGGAGGAGGATGCCATGCGCCGGCGCGATATGTTCCGCGCGGTTCTTGCCGGAACCGGAACGCTTCTCGGTCTGCGGGCAGTACAGGCAGCCGCCACCGAGCCCGCAAGGCAAAAAGTCGCCTACCACTTGAGCGACACCGACAAGGTCAATTTTGTGCTCGGCAACATCAAGAACCACTATGAGGGCACCGGCGGCAATGTCGACATCGTGCTGGTCGTGCATGGTCCCGCGCTCGCGACCTTCAAGTCGAAAGGCATATCGGCCGCGATTTCCGGGCGCTTCGCCGGCCTGGTGCAGCAGGGGCTGGAACCCCACGCCTGCGCCAACACCATGCAAGGCATGGATATTTCGCTCCCCGACCTGCTTGCCGGGTTCCATGCCGCCGACAAGGGCGGCGTCGTCAAGCTCGCCGAACTGCAAGGCCGGGGTTACGCCTATCTGCGCCCGTAGAGCGGTTCGTTTGACGCAAATTCCCCAGGGAAAGCGCTACTCGCTTTTCCCGGGAAACCGTTTCACACGTTTCCTTGAATTGCTCCAAGGCTTGAACACCGGGGTGGCAAGGGCCTACGAAGGGCAGGCAGACATCCCGGAGGAAGAACCGTGCCAGCCACCACACTCAGCATACCCGATCTTGCCGGCAAGGCGGTGCTGGTCACAGGTGCGTCGACCGGCATCGGAGCGGCGCTCGCGCTGGCCTATGCAGCGCAGAAATGCAAGGTGGCGCTGCACTACAATTCGAGTCAAGACGCCGCCGAGAAGCTCGGCCTGACGATTGCCGACAAGGGCGGTGAGGTGTTTCTCGTTCAGGGCGATTTCTCCGTTGCCGCCGATGTCGAACGCGTCGTCGAGGACAGCGCGCAATATTTCGGCCGCCTCGACGGGCTGGTCAACAATGCCGGCGGCATGCTTGGCCGCATCCCCTATGCCGAGCAGACCGAGGCGCATTACGACGCTGTGATGGATCTCAACGCCCGTTCGGTGCTGACCGCTTCGCGCAAGGCGATCCCGTGGCTGAAGAAACAGGGCGGCTTCATCGTCAACACCTCCTCGATCGCCGCCCGCAATGGTGCCGGCGGCGGCGCCGGGCTTTACGGCTCGGCCAAGGCCTTCGTCTCCAATGTGACGCGCGGCATGGCCAAGGAGTTGATCGGCTTCGGCATCCGCGTCAACGCGGTGGCGCCCGGCACCATTCTCACCCCGTTCCACGAGCGCTATTCGACCGACGAGCAGATGAAAGGCATGGTCGCCACCATTCCACAGGGCCGTGCCGGCACGGCGCAGGATTGTGTGGGCGCCTATCTGTTCCTGTCTTCCGATCTCTTGAGCGGCTACATCACCGGCCAGGTGATCGAGGTGAATGGCGGCCAGTTGATGCCTTGAGCGGCTATCGGCATACTGGCGATCTGCATGTTCTTGTCGAAAACCTCAAAGGGAGACAACGGAATGTACGGACTGATCGGCAAGATGCGGGCGGCGCGCGGCCAGCGTGACGCGGTCATGGACGTCCTGCGCGCCAGCACCGGCGCCCTGCCGGGCTGCCTGAGCTATATCATCGCCCGCGACCCCGCCGATGCCGACGCGATCTGGGTCACCGAAGTGTGGACCGACGCCGAAAGCCACAAGGCCTCGCTGCAGCTTCCCGAAGTCCAGGCGGCGATCGCCAAGGCGCGGCCGTTCATCGCCGGCTTTGAATTCCAGGTCGAGACCCACCCCGTCGGCGGCTTCGGGCTGGCTGACGGCAAGACAGGGTGAGGCAGGCAGCCTTTTTTCGGCAAAGCAGGGTTCGCATCGTCCCGCTTCAAGTCTAAGACCGAAATATGGATTCCTCGGCCGAGCAGCCCCCAGACCAGCCCGCCATCGAACGCATGGCGCGGATGCGCAAGCTCTGGCAATGGCTGGCCCTGCTGATCGTTTCTCTGCTGTTTGCCGGCGCGCTGGAACTCGCGGCCCTTCCGGCGGCGCTGCTGATCGGGCCGATGTTGGCGGCCATCGTCGCCGGCACCAATGGCGCCACGGTGCGCGTGCCGCGTCTTCTGTTCGGCGCCGCCCAGGCGATCGTCGGATGCCTCGTGGCGGTGTCGATCTCGGCCGACATCTTTCCGGTCTTCTACAAGGAATGGCCGCTGTTTCTCGGCGTCGTGGTGGCCACCGTCACGGCCTCCAGCCTGCTCGGCTGGCTGATCAGCCGCTGGCGCATCCTGCCCGGCACCACCGCCGTCTGGGGCTCGTCGCCGGGTGCGGCCACCGCCATGGTGCTGATGGCAGGTGCCTTCGGTGCCGACCAGCGCCTCGTCGCTTTCATGCAATATCTGCGTGTCATCTTCGTCTCGATGACGGCGGCACTCGTTGCCAAGATGTGGGTCGACACGTCTGGCGTCGAGATCCCCGCCATCATCTGGTTTCCGCCGATCGATGCCCAAGCCTTCGCCGCCACCATCGGCACCGCGGTCGTAGGCGGCCTGGCGGGAAAGCTGTGCCGGCTGCCCTCGCCCTTCTTCCTCGGCACCTTTATCTTCGGCACCGTCGTCCATCTCGGCTTGGGCGTGGAGATGCAATTGCCGCAATGGCTGCTGGCCGTCAGCTACGCCATGGTCGGCTGGTCGATCGGCCTGAACTTCACCAGGGCGATCCTGCGCCATGCGGCGCGCGCCTTGCCGCAGATCATCGCCTCGATCGTGGCGCTGATCGCCTTTTGCGGCGGCCTTGCCTTCATGATCAGCCATCTCCTGGGCATCGATCCGCTGACCGCCTATCTGGCGACCAGCCCCGGCGGCATGGACAGCATCGCCATCATCGCCGCAGCCGCGCAGAACGTCGACATCTCTTTCGTCATGGCCCTGCAATCGGCACGCTTCCTGATCGTGCTGCTGGTCGGCCCGAGCGTGGCGCGCCTGGTGGCGAGAAGCGTCAGACAATAGGCAAAGCCGCCGCCAGAGACGGTCATAAGCGCGGGCTTATTCCTCGCCGCCCTCATTCTCGCCCTGCGCGTCCCGGCGCCAATAGGCCGTGACCAGATGCCGGTCGCGCGGCAGGCCCCACTGCTTGCGCACGATCTTGCGGATCTCCCGGAAATCGCTGAATTCGCAACTCGCCCAGACATAGAGGCCGTCGGCAAGCGCCATGTGACTGCGCTCGCGCAAGGCGGCCGGCAACAGGCCGGCGGTGCCGGCTTCGCGGCCGTGCCGGTAAAGCCAGGTGATAACGATATTGTCCCCTTGCGTTAGCGCGATCCGATCATCCGGGCCATCGACCTCGATCAGGGCCTCCGCGCGGCTCGACAGCGGCAGATGCTCCAAAACCCTGCCTATGGCGGGCAGTGCTGTGTCGTCGCCGAGCAGAAGCAAGGTCTGCGCCACCGGGGCGTCGCCGCCACCGGGTCCGATCATGCCGATGACATCTCCCGCCTGTGCATTTTGCGCGAAGCTGGCGGCGGGCGTCTCCTGGCCGGGGTGCAGCACGAAATCGACATCGAGCCAGCCCCTGGCCGCATCCACCGCCCGGATCGTGTAGACCCGCACGGCAAGGGCATCGTCGCCCGAAGGCCAGACAATCAGGCCATCAGCGCCCATCGACGGCCAGAGCGGCTGGCGGCCAGCCGGCGGCAGCAGCAGCCGCATGTGCAGGCCGCCATGGGTGAACCGGCCAAGATCCGTGCCGGCGAAGCGCAGGCGCTGCATATGCGCCGAGATCGGCGTCGAGGACATCACCGTGATCTCGCGGAAGAAGACCGGCGTGCCGGCGTCAACGCCGTCGCCTTGCCAATGAATACCCCTGGTCGTGCCGAGATATTCGGCGACATGGCCGGCGACCGTCATCTTCATGTAGGACAGGGAGGTTTCGTCGGTCGCTGCGACGCGGATCAGCACGCTTTCGTCATCGAGCGTAGCGCTCAACGAACCATAGTAGAGGCGAAGCTCCCATTGGTCGGCGACGCCGGTGTTGATCTCGAATTCGCTGTGTTCGGCGCGCAGCCGGTCCATCACCGACCTGATCGCCGCGTCGCTGATCCGGGTTTGCGCGCTCAATTGGTCCATCGCTCAGCCTTTCGCAACAGTTCGGGGCAAGCGCCGCAACGCCACCGCCGTCAGCGACATGCCACAGCCGCTGCGGCGTTTCCACATAAACTTGATCATAAATGTCATATTTATGTGGCGAACGCCTACCGCGCTGCCAAGCGTTCGGGAAGGAAATCGACGAACACGCGTACCTTTGGCGACAAATGGCGATTGGAGGGCCACAGCATCCGGAACTGGCCACGGCCGTCGACATGACCATCGAGGACGGTACGCAGCCTGTCTTCGTGCAGCGCCTCACGCACCAGGAAATCCGGCATGCAGGCGATGCCGAGGCCGGCGAGCGTGGCGCCTTTCAAGGCTTCCATATTGTTGCAGGTCAGCATCGAGCGGATCTGCGGTTCGGCGTTTCCTGTTATGAATGGCCACTCCAGCAGCCTGCCACTGTTCAGGAAGCGGAAGTTTATGCCGAAATGCCTGGTGAGATCCGCCGGCGCGCTGGGGGCGCCATGGCGGTCCAGGTAGGAGGGCGCCGCGCACAGCAGCATGCGAAAGGGCGCAACGGGTCTCGACACAAGGCGCGAATCCGGCAGCTCGCCGCTGCGGATCGCGACATCGATGCCCTCGTCGATGACGTCGACGATCCGGTCGTTGAAATCGATGTCGAGCTCGATCTCGGGATAGCGGGCCATGAACTCCGACAGCACCGGCAGCAGCAGATGATAGGTGACGATCGGGGTGGATATGCGCAGCCGCCCACGCGGTGTTTCCCGTGTCCGCGACAGCATCGCCTCGGCATCGTCGATATCGTCGAGGATGCGGCGCACCCGCTCGTTGAACAGCTTGCCCTCTTCCGTCAGGCCAATGCGCCGCGTGCTGCGCTGCAGGAGCCGCACGCCGAGTTCCTGCTCGAGCCGCGCGACGCTCTTGCCAACGGCGGAAGCCGAGATGCCGATCGCGCGGCCGGCGGCGATGAAACTGCCGAGTTCGGCGGTGCGGGCGAAGGCCAGGAGCCCGTTGAGACGATCCATCGTGTCATTCCATTCGAGCGTTTCAGTCCGATATACCAGGAGATATAACACCATTTTTCCTGAAATGCCGACAACCTATCTTGTCATCACGACCGGCTCCGCAATCGCGCGGCCCACCGGCGAGTGCTGCAGATAGGGAAATCCATGACTTCCAGGACCACAACCGGCTCTGCCGAGAGATGGCTCGTGCTCTTGTCCGTGTGCCTTGCCGCGATGACGATGCCCTTGACCTTCACCGGTCCGGCCGTCGCTCTGTCGCGCATCGCGGCCGATCTCGGCGGCAGTCCGATCGAGCTCAACTGGGTGACCAACGCCTTCATGCTGACCTTCGGCGCCACCCTGATGGCGTCGGGCGCTCTGGCCGACAACCATGGCCGCAAGCGCCTCTTCCTCGTCGGCCTCTGCCTCTATGTCCTAGCGTCGCTGGGCGCGATGCTGGCGCCGGACATCATCTGGTTCGACATTTTCCGCGCCGCGCAAGGGATCGGCAGCGCGGCCGCCTTCGCAGGCGGTGCCTCGGCACTCGCCCAGGAATTCGAAGGGCCATTGCGGCTGCGCGCCTTCAGCTTCCTCGGCACCAGTTTCGGCATCGGCCTCGCCTTCGGTCCGATCGCCTCGGGCCTGCTCATCTCCGCATTCGGCTGGCGGTCGATCTTTATCTTGGTCGCGGTGCTGGCGATCGCCGCAGCGGCCCTCGGCCTGCGCACCATCAAGGAATCGCGCGATCCGGATGCGACCGGCCTCGACTGGGCGGGAGCCGGCACCTTCACCGTCGCGCTCGCTTCGCTGACCTATGGTGTGTTGCAGGCGCCGCAGAGCGGTTGGTCCAATCCCCTTGTCGTCACGCTGCTCGCGGCGGCGGTGCTCTTCTTTGCCGCGTTCGTTATCGTCGAGCGACGCGCCCGCCGGCCGATGCTCGATCTCACGCTGTTTGCCTACCCCCGCTTCGTCGGCGTCCAGTTTCTGGCCGCGGCACCCGCTTACGCCTTTGTCGTCCTGCTCGTGCTGTTGCCGATCCGTTTCATCGGCATCGAAGGGATGAATGAGATCAAGGCCGGGCAATTGATGATCTGCCTCTCGGGTCCGCTGCTGATCCTACCGATGCTAGCCGGCCAGCTGGCGCGCTGGATCGCGCCGGCCACGATCTGCGGTGTCGGCCTGCTCGTCGCTGCCGCCGGGCTTGTCTGGCTGAGCCTGGCACCACCCGTCGATAGTGCGCTGGTGGCGCCGCTGATGCTGATCGGCGTCGGCATCGCCCTGCCCTGGGGATTGATGGACGGGCTTGCCGTCAGTGTCGTGCCGAGAGAGCGCGCCGGCATGGCGGTCGGCATCTTCAACACCACCCGCGTCGCCTGTGAGGGCGTGGCGCTGGCAATCGTCATGGCGACCCTTTCCGGCTTTACCGCCGCGCAGCTCGCCGCTCAGGGAATGGCATCTTCGACGGAGGCCGCGGCGGCAGCCCAGCTGCTGGTGACCGGCAATCTCGGCGAAGCAGCACAACATCTGCCCCAGGCCGGAGCCGCTGTTCTGGTCCAGGCCTACGAGACGGCGTTCGACAGGCTGCTGATCGTGCTGGCGGCAATCACCGTCGTCACCGCCCTTGTCGTCTTCCTTGGCCTGCGTCGCGGAGCGGCTTCGGAACGCGAAACCGTCGCCCTGCCGGCATGCCAGGAAGGGTAGCAGTCAGCGGACGGGCACCGCTATCAATCCAGCCTGTGCATCAGGTCCTCATCCAGCCAACGGCCGAAGAAATAGACCAGTTGCTTGTGCCACCACGGCCAGTCGTGGCTGACATCGCCGCCCCAGTAATCGACCCAGGCGGGAATGGATTTGTCGCGCAGGATCTGTTCCAAACTGCGCGTCTCGACCAGCATCCGCTCTTCCCACGCGCCCTGCCCGCAACAGAAGATCAGCCTGAGCGTCTTCAGCCGGGCCAGCAGTTTGGGATCGACGATGCCGGGCAGATAGTCGAGCGGCGAGTTGTAGAATATGTCGCCCTCGAGCGCCTTGCCGAAGAAGTCGCGCGCCGAATAGACGCCCGACAGCGCGATGACGCCGCTGGCGAGTTCGGGAAAGCGGAAGACGAAGTTCGAGGAGTGGTAGCCGCCCATCGAACAGCCCGAGAACAGCGGCTTCAGCTTGCGCCCGCCATTGGCCTGCTCGGCTGTGGACAGGAAGTCCGGCAGCGCCTCCTCGCGCACATAGCGGAAATAGGCCTCGTGGCGGGCGATGCGGTGGGCGGCGTCCGCATGCTTGTGGAAGAAGGATTCGGAATCGACGCCGTCGACCGTAAACAGCTGGATGCGGCCGGTGTCTATGAATTCGGCCAGTGCGCCCACCCCGCCGGAATCCTCGAACTGGTAGAACCGGCCCTGCGAGGTCGGGAACACCACCACCGGCCGGCCGGCATGGCCGTAGCGCTTGTATTCCATGTCGCGGCCGAGCCGGCTCGAGAAATTCTTGTGATAGGAAATGTCCATCGCCTCACGCCTTTTCCGCGTGGATGTACGCGACCGCCTCGCGCAAGGCTGCTTCGTCCTTCGAGCGCATCTGGTAGGCGTAATTTCCCATGGCGCGGCTGAAGACCTCTTCGATGGCCTGATGGTGGACGATCTTGTCGCGCTGCGCGGCTAGCACGTCCTCATGGCTGTGCAAATAGTGGAGGCGCCGCTTGCGGCTGGCATAGGCGGTGAAATATTTGCCCTCGTAAGGGCCGCCGGCCGCGTCCCTGACCACCATGTCGGCCCACGCCGCATAGACGTCGACGTCGAACGTATAGTTGATCGCATCGGTCATCCAGGCGCCGGGCGGGCGCATGTTGACCTCCAGCGCGATGACCCGGTCGTCCTTGGTCTCGAACAGCTCGATGTGGAAGAAGCGTTCGCGCACGTCGAATGCTTTCAGGATCTTTCGACCGGCCTCCTCGACCGCCGGATTGATCCTGGGAAAGCAGGTGTAGCTCATGTGGCGGTCCTTGTTGACCACCTCCATGACGCTCTGGTCGTAGCGGTGGCTGGCCGCCAGCACCACCTCGCCGTCGCGGTTGACCAGCCCGTCATAGGTCACCACCAGCCCTTCGATGAACTGCTCCATGACGAAGGTCACGTCCTCGGGTTTGTCCCGGAAGAACTGGTCGAGCTCTTTGACGTTGGAGATCTTGAAGGTGTTGGAGGCGCCGGAACCGCTGTCGGGCTTGACCACCACGGGATAGCCGACGCGGCGGATGAAGGTCATGGCTCCGGCGCGGTCGGAGCATTTGCGCTGCGCGATGGTGTCGACGCCGCTCTTGCGGAAGAAGGCGCGCATGCGGCTCTTGCGCTTCAGGTTCTTCACGAAATCGAGCTTGGTGCCGTAGATGTTGAAATCGGTACGGATGTTGGCTTCCAGCTCAAGCCAGTGTTCGTTGAGCGATTCAAAACGGTCGATACGGCCCCATTTGTGGATGAAATGCCCCATCGCCCGGAACACCGGATCGTAGTCCTCCATGTCGGCGACGCGGTAATATTCCGAAAGGGCTGCTTTCAGCTTGGCGTCGAGCGCGTCATAGGGCGCGTCGCCGATACCGAGCACCCTGGCCCCGGCCTTCTTCAAACGGTCGCAGAAATCCGCGCCATTGGCGGGAAAATGCGGCGAGAAGAACACGAAATTCATGGACGACCCCCTCCCGCGACAAGGCATCGAAACCCTGTCGATGCCCAAGTCTCGCGCATTTGCCGCGCCTGGGGAAGAGCACGCGCGTCGGGGTGCCGTCCGTCTCAACCAGCCTCCATAAGCCGGCAGACAAATCGGACAACTCATCTGCTACCCAATCTGGACGATTGCTTACGACACGGCCTGCCGAACTCAGCTGAACAAAGGCCTGGCGGCTGCAGTCAGTTTGGCGGTGTCGGCAGCTTTTGTGCCGAAAGCTTTTTTACGATAGGAATTTTTTCTTGACTCCCTGCCCTCAGCTAAGGTACATTTTCGTCCATGGTGCTGATTTGCGCCGGTGACCCGCCGCACAAGCGGGTTTTTCCTTTGACGCTTCGTCGGCCAACGCGCCGGCAAAAGGCTCCGAAGGAACCCGTTAACCCGGATTCGTTGTCCTGCACGGCCTGCGGCCCGCTTCATCCTCAGCCTCCATTCGCTGGCGATAAAAACGGGCAACTCACGTGCTACCTAATCCGGACAACTCATGTGCTTACGACACACCGCCTGCGGCCCCACTTGCCTCCCACAAGCCGCTCCTGTAAGAGAACCGCCATGAACACGCGCGCCAGCAACGCTTCCCGTCCGACCGGTTTTTCCGGCGAGACCGTGCGCGCGCTGGCTTCGACCCTGCTTCTTCTCGGCCTTATCGGCGATCGCCGGGTTCGCTGAAGGAGCGCCCGGCGGTCGAACCGCCGCGCAAGCGCATGCTCCTTGGCAATCACATCAAGCGAACAAAATTCTGGTAAAGGCGCCGCTCGCCATCAATCCACCGAAGGTGGATCCATGAGCCGCCGGGAGAAACGACGATGAACGCACGAGAAGAAATCCGCTCCGATGCCGCGGTAGCCGACACGGATTCGGCCAAAGGTATGCCCGACGCGGCCCGCAAATATCAGCCCTATCCGACCGTCGGCCTCACCGACCGGACCTGGCCCTCGAAGGTCATCGACAAGGCGCCGATCTGGTGTTCGGTCGACCTGCGCGACGGCAACCAGGCGCTGATCGATCCGATGGGCCATGAGCGCAAGGCACGCATGTTCGGCCTGCTGCTCGACATGGGCTTCAAGGAGATCGAGATCGGCTTCCCGTCGGCCTCGCAGACCGATTTCGACTTCGCCCGCTGGTGCATCGAGGAAGGCAATGTGCCCGCCGATGTCTCGCTGCAGGTGCTGGTGCAGTGCCGGCCGGAGCTGATCACCCGCACCTTCGAGGCGCTGAAGGGCGCCACCAACCCGATCGTCCATTTCTACAATTCGACCAGCGAGCTGCAGCGTCGCGTCGTCTTCGAGAAGGACGTCGGCGGCATCAAGCGGATCGCCACCGACGCGGCCAAGATGATCACCGACATGGCGGCCAAGGCCGGCGGAGGCTTTCGTTTCGAGTATTCGCCGGAAAGCTTTACCGGCACCGAGCTGGAAGTGGCGCTGGAGATCTGCAACGCCGTCACCGAGATCGTCAGGCCGACAGCGGACAACAAATTGATCATCAACCTGCCGTCGACGGTCGAGATGTCGACACCCAACATCTATGCCGATCGCATCGAGTGGATGTGCCGCAACCTCGACAACCGGGAGAACCTGCTGGTTTCGCTGCATCCGCACAATGACCGCGGCACCGGCATAGCCACCACCGAGCTCGGCCTGATGGCCGGCGCCGACCGTGTCGAAGGCACGCTGTTCGGCAATGGCGAACGCACCGGCAATGTCGACATCGTCACGCTGGCGCTGAACATGTACACGCAAGGTGTCGATCCCTTGATCGACTGCTCCGACATCAACCGGATGAAGGACGTCTACGAATATTCGAACCAGTTGAAGATCCCCGAGCGCCACCCCTATGTCGGCGAACTCGTCTACACCGCCTTTTCCGGTTCGCACCAGGATGCCATCAACAAGGGCATGAAGGCGCTGAAGAAGGCCAATACGAGCCTGTGGGAAGTGCCCTATCTGCCGATCGACCCGGCCGATGTCGGACGCAGCTATGAAGCCATCATCCGCATCAACTCGCAGTCGGGCAAGGGCGGCATCGCCTATGTGCTGCAGGCCGATTACGGCCTCAACCTGCCGCGCAATCTGCAGATCGAGTTCAGCCAGGAAATCCAGGCGATCACCGATGCCGAGGGCAAGGAAGTGCCGGCCAGGCGCATCTACGAGCGCTTTCTCGAGACCTATGTCGACCAGCCCGGGGCGCGGCTGAAATTCCTCGATCACCACACCTATCCCAGCACCGAGATCAAGGGCCGGCGCGTCGTCGAGGCGGTCATCCTCGACAACGGCAAGGAAGTGACGATTACGGGCACGGGTACCGGCCCGATCGATGGCTTCGTCAATGCGCTGTCGCGCCATGTCGGTGTCGAGATGTCGGTGCTCGACTATTCCGAGCACTCGATGCAGCGCGGCTCGAACGCGTCGGCCATTTCCTATGTCGAGATGGAATATCCCGGCGGCAAGCTGTTCGGCGCCGGCATCAACACCAACATCGTCGCCGCCTCGCTGGAGGCGGTGATGTCTGCCGCGAACCGTATCGTCGGTAAAAAAGCCGGCTGACGCACGATCGGAACAAAGATCGGGACCGTCCCAGTCTGGTGATCGGTTCCGATCTTTCGGGCCATTAACCACCGCGGAATTATCCAGTGGGTACGTGATCGCATAACGGGGTGTATACTTGTGTGGTGGTGCGGGACCTATATGATCGCGCCTCAACCTGTGCCGACTTCGAGAGGATCGACACTTGCAGCATGCCACGCCTGCCGCCCCCGCAGTGCGCGAGACACTGGAGCGACTGCTTGCCAGCCAAACGTTCGGCCGATCCGAACGCGCGCGCAAGCTGCTGCGTTACCTTGTCGAACGTGAACAGGCCGGCGAAGCCGACAGGCTCAAGGGCTTTTCCATTGCCATGGATGTTTTCGGCAAGGACGGCGATTTCGATCCGTCCACCGATGCCGTGGTGCGGGTGCAGGCAGGCAGGCTGCGCGAGCTTCTGCAGCACTATTTTGCAAATGAGGGAATTGCCGAGCCGGTCCGCATCGCCATTCCGCGCGGCGGCTATGTTCCTGCCTATGAATTGAACGCGATCCGCCTGCCGGATATTGCCGAGGCTGTTCCCGAACTCAGGCTGGACGGCGCCGCATCCGCCGGTCGGTCAAACGAAGCCGGCACGGGCCTGCTGGAGGCGATGCCTCTGGCTTCCGTACCGTCTTCGCCTGCCCCCTCGGTGGCGCGCCATCTCCGCTTTTTCTGGATGGCGATCGCCCTGGTCATCGCCATGCTGGGCGTACTGATCCTTCGCCAGGGCAGCACTGCCTTGCTGGCAGGCGGCGACATCTCGGCAACGCCGGAGATCGCTGGCGCAACCGCAAGCATCACATCGTCGGCAAGGGCTGACGTCCTGCCGCAAGTCTATATCGGACTCAAGGCTGACGGCCCCGACGCCAACCGCGTCGCCGCATCGCTGCGCGCCGGCCTGAGTGGCTTCGATACGATCGACTTCATCGGCCGCGACACCGTCAGCGATCCGGTCGACGACGCTGCGAGCTTCATATTCGACGTCCTGCCTGGACCAGACGCGGGCGACATCACGATCGAACTGCAAAGCATGGCGTCTGGGCGGGTGCTTTTATCGCGCAATCTCACCCCCGCCGACAGCGCACCTGCCGCGGTCGAAGACCGTATCGCCGACATGCTGAGCTCGGCACTCCCCGCCTCCGGCACCATCTACAACTATATCGAGCAGACCGGCACGCCAAACGGTCTGACGCAATGCCTGCTGCTCAACGGCAAATATTACCTCGACCAGAATGCCAGGACCCATGAGGCAGCCTATCGTTGCCTCGAGACGCTGGCCAATGGTGGAACCAAGTCCTCGCTCGTCTATTCGGAACTTGCTTCCCTGCATCTCGAGGCGGTGTCCGATCATTACGCCTATCCGCCCAATGCGACAATTGAAACAGCCGTCGAGTTTGCCCATCGCGGCGTGCAGATGGGTCCGACCAGCCCTTATGCGCATCGCTCCTACGGCTATGTCAGTTCGCGCCTCGGCAATACGGACGAAGCGATCCGCTGGATGCGCAAGGCCTATGAACTCAACCCCTACGATCTCGGCATGGCCGCTGCTTACGGCTACGGGCTGATCTTCGCCGGACGATATGCCGAGGGAACGCCGATCCTCGATCATGCGGCGGAGACCTTCAGCGGGCACCCGACATGGTGGGATTTTGGGCTGTTCGTCGGTGAACTCATGCTCGGCGACATGAACAAGGCAGTCGCGGCCAGCATGGCACTGAGAACGACGGCAACCAAATCACACTATCTGGCGGCACGGCTGATCGGCGCCAAGGCTGCTGGACAGGACCATCTGGTGAGCACGCTGCTGAAACAGCTGACCACCGAGTTCCCCAAATTTGCCGCCGATCCGCGGGCGACTTTCGTCGAGCGGAAATATCCGGCCGACCTGACCGACCGGCTGGTCCAGGCACTCCGCGCTGCCGGGCTCGGCAGCCCAAGCTGACACCATCGACGTCCGCGCACTGGCTGCGCCGCGTCCCGATGGATTTCCTGCGCTCCGATCGCCGAATGCCGATTGGTCGCCAAGTTCTGTACACAACCGTACAAATCGCGAAAATTTTACTGGTCATCACGTTGGACTAGGAGCAATTCAGCCACAGTTGGTGTCGCGCATTCTGCAATAACAAAAAATCAGCTTTCATGACCGCATCACTTTTTGCCGCCGAAGAGGGTGTTGGCTCGAAGGCCATCGTCCTGCTGCACGGTTTCGGCGGCTGCCACGATATCTGGCGCGAGGTGATTTCCGCCCTGACGCCTTCCACGCATACGCTGGCCTATGACCTGCCTGGGCATGGGATGTCGCTCGATTTTCCTGCCGCCGGTCCGGCCAGGGTGGCGGCCAAGGCCGTTCTGGCCGATCTCTCGGAGCGCCGCCTGAAGCGCGTTCATCTCGTGGGCCACTCGATGGGCGGTGCCGTGGCGGCGCTGATGGCGCTGGCCGAGCCCGAAAAGATAGCCTCGCTGACGCTTCTGGCGCCGGGCGGCCTTGGCCCCGAAATCAATGGGCCGCTGTTGCGCCGCTATGCCGAAGCCGCGGATCGGTCCGAGATCCGCTCCTGCCTCGCCGTCATGTCGGGACCTTCTGCCCTGCCGCTCGAACATACGGTGGACATCCTTTGGGAAATGCGCAGACGACCCGGCCAACTCGAAAAGCTCGTCGAGATCGCAGCCGCCATGACCGTGGACGATCGGCAAGGCGTCATCCCGCACGATCGCCTCGATGGACTGAACATGCCGGTGATGGTGGCATGGGGAACCAGCGATGCGGTGCTGCCCTTTACCCAGGCGGATGACCTGCCGGCACATTTTCACGTGCACCACGTGCTGGAGGCCGGCCATATGCTGGCTGAGGAAGCCCCCGACCTCGTTGCCGAGATCATCCGCCGCAACACCAACCGCCGCGCCAGGCCGCATCGCCAGAAATTCGCCGCCGCGGCCAGCTAACCTTTTTCGCGCTCGACAGCCCTCCTGAGCGCCCCGATGCCGTCGATCTCGTCAGTGCATTTTCCCAGCGGCTGTGTTAACCCGGTGTTAACCAAACCCACGAGGCAGACGCCGATGAAGGAAGCAGGCGAGAAGACCATCGACCAGTCGAAGAAACTGTCCGATGCCATCCGTGATGTCAAAAATGCCTTCGCCGACCGCGACGATGTCGTCGTCGACATGCGCGAAGCGCATCGCATGCGTCTCGATCTGCTTGCCGCCGAGCTGGCGCCGGTTTTTGCCGATGTTCCAGCCGACATGGACAATTTCGACTTTGTCGTCTCGTCCGGCTTGCAGCCGCGCCTGTGGATCGACGCCATCAGCCATGTCGCCATGGGGCGCGACCGCCGCACCTATCGCTTCCTCAAGGACACCCGCATCGGCCGGGTGGTGCTTGCCGAATCCACCGAGATGAAACCGGTTGCCGATTCCGTGACGCGCTATGTCGCCGAGCGCATCGTCGAGCGTCAGAGGATGCTGGAAGGCGGCGTCGAACCCGCCGTCGCCGGCCTGAAACGTGCGTATGTGCCAGAAGCCGAACCGCCGCTGCGCGCGACGGAGCGCGGCAAACGCTGGTCGGCCCTTCTGTCCGGGCTTGGCCTGGTCGCTGCCGGCGCACTGGTCGGCCTTGTGGTGTCGGTCGTCCTGTTCTGGGACCGCATCGTGGCCATGGTCGTCAATTTGCGGCCATAGCGGCCTCGGCGCCAAGCTCCACCGTCTGCAGATCGGATGGCGGTATGGACGGCCCGGTCAGGCCGCGCCGCGTCAGCCGTATCAGCCAATTTCCCTTTTCACCGTCGATGTCGAACAGATTATACTGCGCCGGCGGGTGCTTGCCACCCGGCGCCTGTCCGGCGGCAGCGACGCCGACCACAGGAACCTTGGCGTCGCGCGAGCCTATATGGAACAGCGACGGCAGATGCGAATGGCCGTGCAGCACAAGTTCGGCGCCGTGGCGGCGAATGATCTTGTTGAAGCGGGCGATGCCGAACAGCCGCTTGTGCTGCGGGACCGCGCCGCGCACCGGCGGATGATGGATCATGATGGCGCGGAACAGCCCCTGCCCGGCGGTATCCCCAAGGATTTTGCCGAGCCGCTCGGCCTGGCCTTCCATGAAGAAGCCATTGGCCATGAACGGTGCCGTGGCGCGCGCCGTCGAGACGCCGATCAGCGCGACATTGCCGCGCACACGCAGATAAGGGAAGGCGTTGCGGTCGACCGGCGTGTTGACGCCGTCGCCACTCATCCACGCCGCCCAGGACCGGCAGACCTTGTCGAAGGCGCCTGGCACATAGGCGTCGTGATTGCCCGGAACCACCGAAACATCATGCGGCGGCCCCAGCGTCTCCAGCCAGTGCCTGGCCATCTCGATCTCGCCGTCGAGCGCCAGATTGACAAGATCGCCGGTGACGGCGAGGTGGTCAGGCGTGTTCGCCTTGATGTCGGCGACGATCGTGTCGATGACCGCATCATGCATATGGCGGCGGCGGTTGCGCTGCCAGTTGACATAGCCGAGCACGCGCTTGGAGGCGAGATCGCGATAGGATACATCGGGGAGCGGCCCCAGATGGACATCGGAAATATGCGCGAGCCTGAACATACAACCTTCTTAGGCGACCCGCGCGCGGCTTTCCACCCACGGTTTCGCTATCAATGACGAGCCCCCAAGATGCCTTCCGCCAGACCGGCTGGCCAGGTTTGAGGGCCAGGCTGTTCCATCTCTATTTCGTGCTGCGGAGGCCGATGACGCTTGGCGTGCGCGGCCTGATCCACGACAGGGCGTCCAGGTCCGTCTTCCTTATTCGCCATACCTATGTACCGGGCTGGCAGCTTCCCGGCGGCGGCGTCGAAGTCGGCGAGACGATGAACGAGGCACTGGCCCGTGAACTGGCCGAGGAAGGCAACATCGCTCTCACCGCCCCGCCGGTTCTCAAATCGATGCATTTCAACCGCCGCTCCAGCCGCCGCGACCATGTCGGCTTTTATCTGCTTGAGCATTTCAGCCAGATGGCGCCGAAGCTGCCGGACCACGAGATCGCCGAAGCCGGCTTCTTCCCGCTCGACGGCTTGCCGCAGGGCACGACGCCGGCGACGCTGCGCCGGATCGCCGAGGTTTTTGACGGCGAGCAGCCCTCGCCCTACTGGTAGATCAGGCTGCCGCTTTCTCGAAGCGCGCCCGGTCATGCCGTGCGGCATAATCCAGATCCGGTCCGACAGGCACGATCCGCGTCGGATTGATCGTCTGGTGGCTGCCGTAATAATGCGCCTTGATGTGATGCAGGTTCACCGTCCCGGCCACATCAGGCACCTGGTAGAGATCGCGCAGATAGTTGGACAGGTTCGGGTAGTCGGCGATGCGGCGCAGATTGCATTTGAAATGGCCGACATAGACCGGATCGAAGCGCACCAGCGTGGTGAACAGCCTCCAGTCTGCCTCGGTGACACGATCACCAACGAGATAGCGCTGCTTCGACAGCCGCTCCTCCAGCGTATCCAGCGCTGTGAACACTTCACCGAACGCCTCTTCATAGGCGCGTTGGGTGGTGGCGAAGCCGGCGCGATAGACGCCGTTGTTGATGGCGGGATAGACCAGCGCATTGATGCGGTCGATCTCGCCGCGCAACGTCTTCGGATAGAAATCAAGGCTGGCGTCGCCCCATTCGTCGAAGGCTGAATTCAGCATGCGGATGATTTCGGAAGACTCGTTGGAGACGATTGTCTGCTCCTTTTTGTCCCACAGCACCGGGACAGTCACCCGGCCCGAATAGGCGGGATCGGCTTTGGCATAGATCTGATGCAGGAAGTCGAGGCCGTAGAGCGTGTCGCCCGTGGCGCCGTCCTCGGCCACGAACGTCCAGCCATTGGCGCCCATGAAATGATGCACCACCGACACCGATATGACGCCTTCCAGCTTCTTCAGCGCGCGAAAGATCAACGTCCGGTGGGCCCACGGACAAGCAAGCGAGACATAGAGGTGATAGCGGCCGGGCTCGGCCTTGAAACCACGCGTCCGGCCTTCGGCAGGCGCCCCGTCAACGGTGACCCAGTCGCGCCATTGCGACTGCGTCCGCTCGAACCTGCCACCATTGTCCGCTGTATCGTACCAGCGGTCCTGCCATCTTCCTTCGACCAGCAATCCCATGCAAATCTCCTTGCGTCCTGTTGGTTGATGTAGGCGCAAGGTTGCCCTGTCGAAGACATCAGGTGCTGAACAGACTGTCACTTGGCAGAAATGACGGACAAAAACGGCCGATTGCAGCGGCGGGAAATTGATGCTAGCGGACAATCCGCATGTTCGACTTTGCTTTGATCCGGTTTGACCGACGACGAAAGGGCGCCCGCGCTTGATGAAGCGCTGACTGGCGAATGCTGCCGTTTGCAGCAAACCTTTCCTCCTTGTACCGGACCGCAAAGACCATGAGCCTTGCCGACGTGAAATACCTGCCGGAAACACCGGCGCACGACCCCGAGATCGAAGCCATCAACGACGAAGCCTTCGGGCCCGGCCGCTTTGTGCTGGCCGCTTACAAGATTCGTGAGGCCGGAGGGCACGAGCGCTCGCTGTCCTTTGTCGCCGTCGATGGCGACATTGTCGTCGCCTCGGTGCGCATGACCCGCATCGCCGCCGGTGCCGGCCGCGCGTTGATGCTCGGGCCGCTTGCCGTGCGGCCCGGCTTCAAGAATCTCGGCATCGGCCGCCGGCTGGTGGCGATCGCGCTGGAG
>NZ_RZQL01000137.1 GCF_003997935.1 Mesorhizobium sp. M7A.F.Ca.US.006.01.1.1 | reverse complement strand
CATATAAACGATTTAAACAACTTTCAAAATATTTAAATCGATTAATGATTTGATATCATTTGGCTTTTCTGGTTCTGACCATCTCAGCCCGCGTAGCGGGCGTGCCGGAAACGTGCCGGCAAAGATGCGGCAAATCCAAGAGGGACACTCGATGTCGGAAGTTGGCAAACGCAATTCCGCCTGCGCGATCGATCATGTCGGCCTGAAAACCACCGGCGTTGTGCGCTATAATTTCGGTGCGGCAGCCCTTTATGAGGAATCGATCCGGCGCGGCGAGGCCCGCTTGACCGCCCATGGCGCGCTGGTCGCCGAGACCGGACAGCACACCGGCCGCTCGCCCAAGGACAAGTTCGTCGTCCGCAACAGCGACACCGAACCACATGTCTGGTGGGACAACAACAAGGCGATCTCGCCGGCCCAGTTCGACACACTGCTCGCCGATTTCCAGGCGCATGCCGCGGACAAGGATCTATACGTCCAGGATCTGGTCGGCGGCGCCGATGCGGGACTGAAACTGCCGACCAGAGTGATCACCGAATTTGCCTGGCACTCGCTGTTCATCCGCAATCTGCTCATTCGTCCCGATGCCGCCGAGCTCGAGCATTTCGTGCCTGACATGACGATCATCGACCTGCCGTCCTTCCGCGCCGATCCCGCCCGCCACGGCAGCCGCACCGAAACGGTGATCGCCGTGGATCTCACGCGCAAGATCGTGCTGATCGGCGGCACCTCCTATGCCGGCGAGATGAAGAAGTCGGTGTTCACCATGCTCAACTATCTGCTGCCGGCGAAAGGCGTGATGCCGATGCATTGCTCGGCCAACGAGGGTACGGCCGGCGACGCCGCCATCTTCTTCGGCCTGTCCGGCACCGGCAAGACGACACTCTCGGCCGATCCCTCGCGCACGCTGATCGGCGACGACGAGCATGGCTGGGGACCCCACGGCATCTTCAATTTCGAAGGCGGCTGCTACGCCAAGACGATCAAGCTGTCGGCGGAAGCCGAGCCGGAAATCTTCGCCACCACGCAGCGCTTCGGCACGGTGCTGGAAAATGTCGTGATCGACGCTGATGGCGTGCCGGATTTCAACGACGGAAGGCTGACCGAAAACACACGCTGCGCCTACCCGCTGGATTTCATCCCCAACGCCAGCAAGACCGGCCGCGCCAACCATCCGAAGAACATCATCATGCTGACCGCCGATGCGTTCGGCGTGATGCCGCCGATCGCGCGGCTGACCCCGGCGCAGGCGATGTATCATTTCCTCTCCGGCTACACCGCCAAGGTGGCCGGAACCGAAAAGGGCGTGACCGAGCCCGAAGCGACGTTTTCGACCTGTTTCGGCGCACCGTTCATGCCGCGCCATCCATCGGAATACGGCAATTTGCTGCGCGAGCTGATTGCCCGCCACGGCGCCGATTGCTGGCTGGTCAACACCGGCTGGACCGGCGGCGCCTACGGCACCGGCAAGCGCATGCCGATCAAGGCGACGCGCGCCTTGCTTGCCGCCGCACTCGACGGCTCGCTGAAGACGGCCGAGTTCCGCACCGACCCTCATTTCGGTTTCGAGGTGCCGGTGGCGGTTCGAGGCGTCGACAGCGCCATTCTCGACCCGCGCTCCACCTGGGCCGACAAGGCCGGCTATGACCGGCAGGCGGCACGGCTGGTCGGCATGTTCGCCGTCAATTTCGAGAAATTCGAAAGCCATGTCGACGCCGTGGTGCTGGGCGCGGCGCCGCGCATGCAGGAAGCGGCGGAGTAATGGCGCCACAGGGTTCAGCTTTCGTTGAAAGGCCCGGTTCGATCGGGCCTTTTCTTTTTCGATCCGCCGCGCCATGACTGCGGCATGGCCGGCGACGACAATATCTTCATATCAGGCGATGCGGTGATCCATTCGGGCGACCTGCACGAGGATTTCATCCGCTCGTCGGGTCCTGGCGGCCAGAACGTCAACAAGGTGGCGACGGCGGTGCAGCTACGCTTCGACGCGGCCAACGCAACTGGTCTGTCGGAGCGCGTGCGCGAACGGACGATCAAGCTTGCCGGCCAGCGTGCCACCAAGGACGGTGTCATCGTCATCGAAGCGGGCCGCTTCCGCACCCAGGAACAGAACCGGGCGGATGCGCGGGCACGGCTGACGGCATTGGTCGCCAAGGCCGCCGAACCGCCGCCGCCGCCGCGCAAGAAGACACGGCCGTCAAAGGGTGCCGTGGAGCGGCGGCTGAAGAGCAAGGCCGGACGCGGCACGATCAAGAAACTGCGCGGCCGAGTGGAGAACGATTAAGCACCGCGAAGCTGCAACGCGCGGGTGGCTTCCAATTCTGGGTTGCAGATGGCAAGCTGCGATCACCCACCACAGCAATGGAGACCAACGATGGGCATGTTCGATTTCGTCAAGAGCGTCGGCAAGAAACTGGGCATCGGCGGCGACGACGAAGCCGCACCCACGGCCGACACGCTCAAGAAGGAGCTCGATTCGCACAAACTCGGCACCGATGGCGTCGAGGTCGTCGTCAAGGGCGACACGGCGGTGCTGAAGGGTGTGGTCAAGGACCAGTCGATCTTCGAGAAGGCGGTCATCGCCGTCGGCAACACGCTCGGCGTCTCCAAGGTGCAGGCGGACGAATTGCAGGTCGCGCCAGCACCTGGCACGGCCGCCGCCCCCGCCAAGGAGCCCACCTTTTACACCGTGAAGAAGGGCGACAATCTCTGGAAGATCGCCGAGAAAAGCTACGGCAAGGGCCAAGGCGTCAAGAACACGGTCATATTCGAGGCCAACAAGCCGATGCTGACCCATCCCGACAAGATCTATCCGGGCCAGGTGCTGCGCATCCCCGACCTCGCCTGATCGAGGCTACTGCCAATTCGACAAGAGCGGCGGCTTTCGGGTCGCCGTTTTCATTTGATCGTGACATTTTACGGTTCCGAACCATCCAAGAGGTAATCGAATCCGTGCTCGTTCTGCCCAAAGGCGTCCGCCACATGCCGGCCTACCTGTCACGCACCGTGCAGGAAGAGCTGGTCGACGAGGTGAGACGGATCGTGCAGCAGGCGCCGCTGTTCGTGCCGGCCATGCCGCGCACCGGCAAGGAGATGAGCGTGCGCATGACCAATTGCGGGCCGCTGGGCTGGGTCACCGACAAGGAGCACGGCTATCGTTACCAGCCGGCGCATCCGCTAACCGGGGCGCCTTGGCCGCCAATTCCGGATGCGCTGCTCGACCTATGGCGCGAGGTATCGGGCTATCCGCACCCGCCGGAAGCGTGCCTGATCAATTTCTACACGGCGGATGCGAAGATGGGCCTGCATCAGGACCGCGACGAGGCCGACTTTTCGGCGCCGGTCGTCTCCGTCTCGCTCGGTGACGACTGCCTGTTCCGGGTTGGCCAGACCACGCGTGATGGCGCCACCAAGTCGTTCAGGCTGCAAAGCGGTGACGTCGTGGTGCTCGGCGGCGAGGGGCGGCTGTGCTTTCACGGCGTCGATCGGATCTATCCCTCGACCTCGGCACTGCTGAAAAACGGTGGGCGGATCAATCTGACGTTGCGACGGGTGAAGAAGCCGGCCGTCACAGCTTCCTGAGCGCCACTTCCTCGATCAGGTGATCGGCGCCCTTGCGCAGGATCAAGTCGGCGCGGGCCCGCGTCGGCAGGATGTTCTCGCGCAGATTCTTCAAATTGATGTTGGTCCACAGGCCTTCGGCGATGGCGCGCGCCGAACCCTCCGACAGCTGCGAGTAGCGGTGAAAGAAGGAGTCCGGATTGCGGAAGGCGGTCTCACGCAGCCGCATGAAGCGGGAAATGTACCAGTTGTGGATCAGCTTCTCGTCGGCATCGATGTAGATGGCGAAGTCGAAGAAGTCCGACAGGAAAGGCACGATCTTGCCGTCCTGCGGCAGCTTGCCGGGCTGCAGGACATTGATGCCTTCGAAGATCAATATGTCGGGCCGGTCGATGGTGACGAACTCGCCGGGAATGACGTCATAGGTGAGGTGTGAATAGACCGGCGCGCGGACATCGGGCAGCGCCGACTTGATGCCCGACAGGAAGCGCAGCAGCGCGCCGACGTCGTAACTGTCTGGAAAACCCTTGCGCTCCATCAGGTTCTCGCGCCGCAGGACCTCGTTGGGCAGCAAAAAACCGTCGGTGGTGATAAGATCGACCTTGGGGCTCGACGGCCAGCGCGCCAAAAGCTCCTTCAGCACGCGTGCGGTGGTCGATTTGCCGACCGCGACGGAACCGGCAATGCCGATGATGAAGGGCGTCTTGACCACGTCGACCGCGTTGAAGAAGGCCTGGCGTTGCCGAAACAGCAGCTGGCTCGCTTCGACATGAGCCGACAAAAGCCGCGACAGCGACAGATAGATGCGCTTGACCTCTTCGAGATCGACCGGATCGTTGAGCGAGCGCAGGCGGCGGAATTCGTCCGCGCTCAGCGTCAGTGGGGTATCGGCGCGGAACTGCGACCATTGCTCGGCGGAGAAAAAGCGAAAGGGGGAATACTTCTCGGTCGGCGCGAGCTGATCCATCGAGATACCTGCCCTCCTCGCGGTCAGCCCTTGGGCCGTGACGCCTTCTCGGCGATGCCCGAACGCCCGGTGCGGCCTTCGAGTTCCCTAAGCACGTCGCTCAGCGGAACCCCGGAGAGGCCGAGAACGACGAGCCAATGATATATAAGATCGGCACTTTCCGAAACGATGGCCTGTTTGTCGCCCTTGACGGTGGCAATCACCGTCTCGACCGCCTCCTCGCCGAGCTTCTGCGCCGCCTTGTCGATGCCGCGCGCGAACAGTTTTGCCGTCCACGAGTCCGGGTCGCCGGAATGGGCGCGTTCCCTGATGGTTTCTTCAAGATCAGACAGCGAAAACTCAGCCATGGCGCCTAAGGCCCTTTTCTTAGCCGGAAAGCCTCTAGGACCGATTGCCGAGGGAGTCCAGCCGCATCGGCAGCCCCGCGGCGGCCATATGCGCCTTGGCCTGCGCTATCGTGTAGGTGCCGAAATGGAAGATGGACGCCGCCAGCACCGCGCCGGCATGGCCGTCACGAATGCCTTCGACCATGTGGTCGAGCGTGCCAACGCCGCCGGAAGCGATGACCGGCGCGCGCACGGCGTCTGATATCGCGCGGGTCAGCGCGATGTCGTAGCCGGCCTTGGTGCCGTCACGATCCATCGAGGTCAGCAGTATCTCGCCGGCGCCGCGATCGACCATTTTCCGCGCGAACTCGACCGCATTGATGCCGGTCTTTTCGCGCCCGCCATGGGTGAAGATTTCCCAGCGGTCGGCCTCACCGGTGGCGGACACTTTCTTGGCGTCGATGGCGACGACGATGCACTGGTTGCCGAACTTGTCGGCGGCCTCGGCAACGAAATCCGGGTTCTTCACCGCCGCCGTGTTGATCGACACCTTGTCCGCGCCGGCCAGCAGCAGCTTCCTGATGTCGGCGACCTGGCGCACGCCGCCGCCGACGGTCAGCGGCATGAAGCATTGTTCGGCGGTGCGGGCGATGACGTCGAAGATGGTCTCGCGATTGTCCGACGAAGCCGTGATGTCGAGAAAGCAAAGCTCGTCGGCGCCGGCCGCGTCATAGGCCTTGGCCGCCTCGACCGGATCGCCGGCGTCGACGAGATCGACGAAGTTGACGCCCTTGACGACACGGCCGTTCTTGACGTCGAGGCAGGGGATGACACGGGCTTTCAGCATCAGCGGCCCTCTATCGTGGCGATGAGATCGTTCAGCAACTGGCCGACCAGCGGCGGAACATCGGCTTGGGCATCGAAAGCCGGATCGTAGGCGGAGACGGTGATGCCGACGACCGGCACCGCAAGCGCCATGGCGCAAGTGGCGTCGCGCAACTGCTCCGGGCTCGGACCGCCCGAAGCGATATAGCGGTTGGCCTGCAACTCCCGGGGATCATGCACGTCCATGTCGAGGTGCATGTGCACGCGTTTGGCGCCGGCGATCTTCAGTCTTTCGGTCGCCTGGGCCACCCCGGAGCATTCCGTCCGCTCGATCGGCAATGTCTCCAGCAGCCGCTTCTCGTCCGGATCGAGATCGCGCGCGTTGACAAGCACGCAGCGCGACGGATCGATCGGCTTGAAACCGGGAATGGCTGATGCCATCGGCCGCCAGCACAGGCCAAGTACTGTCGCCAGCGCCATGCCATCGAGAAAGCCATATGTGGATGTCTCGGGCGTGTTGAGGTCGCCATGCTGGTCGGCCCAGATGATCGCATCGGCGTCCTCGCCGGCGACCGCACCGGCTGATGTCAGGCAATTTCCCGCAAGGACGATGGGAAACCGACCGGCGTCACGAGCAAGGCGAACCTCGGTCGCAACCGCGTTGCAGACGGCAAAGCCGGTGGCGATTTCGCGCTCCTGAGTGTCTCCGACCCTGCCGATGTCTTCCACCGTAACGTCATGGCCGGCCATGGTCAGGGCGTCGACGAGCCCGCCTGATATCAGCGCGTCCGGACCCTGGCCCATGCCGCCATGGTAATGGCCGCTGTCATAGGAGGCCAGGATGATGGAGATTTTCACGGCCGCGTCTCCGCCCTGCCCTGCAGGATCGCCAGGGCCTCGGCCGGATCGATGCGCCCATCATAGAGCGCGCGCCCGGAGATCGCCCCTTCGAGCTTTTGCGCATCGGGCATGGTCATGCGCACGATGTCGGCGATCGAGGCGAGGCCGCCGGACGCGATGACCGGGATCGACACGGCATCGGCGAGGTCGATGGTGGCGTCCCAGTTGATGCCGGTCAAAACGCCGTCGCGGTCGATATCCGTGTAGATGATGGCGGCGACGCCGGCGCCCTCGAACTTCCTCGCCAGTTCGATGACGCCGAGGCTCGACGCCTCAGCCCAGCCCTCGACGGCGACCTTGCCGCCCTTGGCGTCGATGCCGACGGCGACCTTGCCCGGAAACGCCTTGCAGGCCTGCTTGACCAGGTCGGGATCGCGCACCGCCACCGTGCCGAGGATGACACGGGCCAGCCCGCGATCGAGCCAATCCTCGATCTGCGCCAGCGTGCGGATGCCGCCGCCGAGCTGCACCGGGTTCTTCGTCGCCTTGAGGATGGCGCCGACCGCAGCACTGTTGACGCTCTGGCCCTGGAAGGCGCCGTTAAGGTCGACGACATGCAGCCATTCGAAGCCCTGTTGCTCGAAGGCCCGCGCCTGCGCGGCAGGATCATCGTTGTAGATGGTCGCGGTGGCCATGTCGCCGTGCTTCAGGCGCACGCACTGGCCGTCCTTGAGGTCGATGGCGGGGAAAAGGATCATCCGTTCAGGCGCCTTCAACGATGACGAAATGGCCTGATGAGGCGGCAAGCCGGAATTTCGAGGCATGCTGATACTCCGGCGAATAATAGCATTCCACCGCCTTGTCGTAGGATTCGAACTCCACCAGGACATGGCGATTGCCGGTTGGTCCTTCGGGATTCTCATAGCGACCGGCGCGCACGGGGAATTTCGCACCGAATTTCGCAAAGGCCACGGCATTCGCCTCGATGTACTGCTTGTAAACCTCCGGATCGCGGACATCGATCATCGCCATCCAATAGCCCTTCTTGCTCATGGGTTTCAGGGCCTCCAGCGCAGGAAATTGGTGATCAGGGCGAGGCCCAGCGCCTGGCTCTTTTCCGGGTGGAATTGCGTGCCGACGAGATTGTCACGGGCGACGGCCGCCGTCACCGGGCCGCCATAATCGGCGACCGCCAGCACTTCGTCCGGCTTGCGCGCATCGAGGTGGTAGGAGTGCACGAAATAGGCGTGCAGCCCGTTGGTCCCGGTGGGAATGCCGGCAAACAGTGGATGCTGGCGCTTGAGTTCGATCGTGTTCCAGCCGATCTGCGGGATCTTCAGCGCCGGATCGGAAGGCATGATCTCCTTGACGTCGCCCGATATCCAGCCGAAGCCCTCGGTAATTGTCTTTTCGAGGCCGCGCTGCGACATCAGCTGCATGCCGACGCAGATGCCGAGGAACGGCCGGCCTTTACGAACAGCGACGTCCTCGACCGCTTCCCACATGCCTTCGACGGCCTGCAGGCCGGCCGCGCAGTCGGCATAGGCGCCGACGCCGGGCAGGACGATGCGATCGGCCGTGCGCACCCGCTCGGCATCTGCGGTCAGGTCGATATCGGCCGATATGCCGGCTTCGCGCGCGGCGCGCTCGAAAGCCTTGGTGGCCGAGCGCAAATTGCCCGAGCCGTAGTCGATGATCGCAACCCGCATGTCAGCTTCTTCCCGGAATGTGGGTCAGTCCCAGCGCCATGCCCGGCTGCGCTGGGCGCGCGAGGGCAGCATCGGGGACCATGCGCGGCGCCGGCACAACCTCATCGGCAAGCGCTTCCGCCTCCAGCGCATAGCGTGTGTCGGCATCGTCGAGCCACCCGGCTTCGACCGCGCCCCACTCGTGCCAACCGCGCCGGCGAAGTGCCGCGATGCGCAGACCTTGCCCTTCCAGCCCGACATAGAGCGAAACCAACAACGACAGCAGCGACCCGGCCAAACCAAGGCCGAGCTTCTGGCCCAGCATCGAAAGCAGGCCCATGACGACGAAGGCAAGCGCTGCCTCGATCCACAGCCGATGCCAGGCGAACCATAGCGGCGGCACCAGGAGGCCCAGCCAGGTGAAGCCATCGCGGACAAAGGCCGTGGCATCGGCCTTCTCGCTGCGGCCTGGCGGTTCCATCACGACATAGGTGGCCATCGCCTTATCCCTTCAACGATCCCTTGGTGGAGGGAACCGCATCCGGCTGGCGCGGATCGCGTTCGAGAGCAGCGCGCAGCGCGCGCGCCACCGCCTTGAAGCAGGTCTCGGCGATGTGGTGGTTGTTGGCGCCATAGTGATTGGTGACATGCAGCGTGATGCCGGCATTCTGCGCCAGCGCCTGGAAGAATTCGCGCACCAGCTCGGTGTCGAAGGTGCCGATCTTCGGCGACGAGAAGGAAACGTTCCAGACCAGGAAGGGACGGCCGGACACGTCGATCGCGGCGCGCGTCAGCGTCTCGTCCATGGCAAGGTCGATCGAGGCATAACGCATGATACCGCGCCGCTCGCCCAGTGCCTTGGCCAGCGCCTGGCCGAGCGCGATGCCGGTGTCCTCGACCGTGTGGTGATCGTCGATATGCAGGTCGCCCTTGGCCCTGACCGTCATGTCGATCAGGGAATGGCGCGACAGCTGGTCCAGCATATGGTCGAAGAAGCCGACCCCCGTGGCGATATCCGACTTGCCGGAGCCGTCGACATGGACCGACACGGAGATGTCGGTTTCCTTGGTCTTGCGGCTTGCTTCGGCGGAACGGGGCGGCATCACTCTATCCTTGTCCCAGAGGTTCACATCGTGACCGGCTCAGAGGCTTCAAGCGCTCGCAGGCTTGAAAACGAAAGCCTTCTAGCAGCATGATCCGGCGATTGCCAGTTGCCTCTGACAGCGGTATCGGCCTTGCCAGAGAGCGATTTGCAATCACCGGCCCCATGCATACATATGGCCGATCAAAGTTACTCGTACCGCGCCAATCGCCTTATCGGGATGGCGCTGCTCGGAGCCCAAGAAATGTCCAATGAACTGACCATGCACGCCACGACCATCGTGACGGTGCGCAAGGGCAACAAGGTGGTGATCGCCGGCGACGGCCAGGTCAGCCTTGGCCAGACCATCATGAAGGGCAACGCCAAGAAGGTGCGCCGCATCGGCAAGGGCGGCAACGTGATTGCCGGTTTCGCCGGCGCCACCGCCGACGCCTTCACGCTTTTGGAGCGGCTCGAGGCCAAGCTCGAACAATATCCCGACCAGTTGACGCGCGCCTGCGTCGAGCTCGCCAAGGACTGGCGCACCGACCGCTATCTGCGCCGGCTGGAAGCGATGATGCTGGTTGCCGACAAGTCGGTCTCGCTGGCACTGACGGGCAACGGCGACGTGCTCGAGCCCGAATTTGGCGTCATGGCCATCGGTTCGGGCGGCAATTACGCGCTGGCGGCGGCGCGCGCGCTGATGGACAGCGACAAGGATGCCGAGGAGATCGCCCGCAAGGCGATGCAGATCGCATCCGACATCTGCGTCTACACCAACAACAATTTCGTCATCGAAACGCTCGATGCCGCCTGAGCAAGCTACGCTCTACGATTTTCGGCCGGTGACGGAAAAAGACCTGCCGATGATCGCCGGCTGGCTCGCCGAGCCGCATGTTGCAGAGTGGTGGGACGATCCGGAGACGGAAATCGCCGGGATTAGCGAACATATCGACTCTATTTCGGTCGAGCCGCTGATCGTCGAGCTCGACGGCAAGCCGATCGCCTATCTGCAGAGCTACGACCCGCATCTGGAAGACGACCATCCCTATGCCGATCAACCGTTCGGCACGCTCGGCATCGACGTGTCGATCGGCGTGCCGGAGCTGGTCGGGCGTGGCCATGGCTCGGCGATCGTGCGCCAGTTCGTCGACCGGCTTTTCGAGGAAGGCGTGCCGCGCGTCATCATCGATCCGGATCCCGCCAATGCCAGGGCGATCCGTGCCTACGAAAAGGCCGGCTTTGTTGCTTTTGACACCAGAATTTCGGAGTACGGGCCGGCCTTGATGATGGCGCGCGACGCGACGCAGGAGCCCAATTGATCAGCGCCGAAACCCTCGACAACGCAGTCGCGAAAGGTTTGATCTCGCAGACCCTGCGCGATCAGTTGGAGGCCATGGAACGCGCGGTCGCTCTCGCCCCCGAGCCCAGGCGCGCCGATGACGAGGGTGACGAGGAAAACCTGCGGCTGGTCGGCGGCGGCAACGATCTGTTCGTCACCGTGGGAACCGTTCTGCTCAGCGCCGGCTTCTTCTTTGTCCTCACCACCTTGCTTCCAGGCCAGACATTCTGGATCGCCGGCATCCTCGCGGTTTTCGCCTGGGGGCTCGCCGAAATTGTCACGCGTCAGCACCGGATGAAATTATCGTCGTCCGTGCTTGCCCTGATTTTCATGGCCGCCATTCTGGCCGCTCTGGCGCTACAAATGGAGGCCAGCTTCGGCATACGCAAGCCGGAGACTATCTGGCAGCTATTGGCGTTGCGCCAGACGGCGTCCCGGGCCGGATATCTGTTCCTGGGCGGAGGAATAATTGCGGCGGCGATCTATTTCTGGCGCTTTCGCGTCCCCATCATTGCCGGGGCTATCGCCATCGCCTTCACACTGCTTGCCTTCCTGCAAACGGCGATAATCCTGTATGACAGCGTGACAACGGGCGCGATTGCGCCGCCGCGTCTCGAGGATGTTCCCGAATTGCTCCGCGCGGCACTTTACATGCCGCTGATCTGCGGCCTGATCGTGTTCGCAACGGGTGTAGCTTTTGACATTTACGACAGGGATCGGCGCAAGATCTGGTCCGATTGCGCTTTCTGGCTGCATGTCGTCTCGGCGCCCATGCTGGTGCATCCGCTCTTTATCATGGCAACCGGCCAGAACGTCGTATTCGGACATATCGCGCCGGATGCCAATGCAACCATCATGCTGACTATACTGATCCTTGGCTTCCTCTATGTCGCGCTTGCCATAGACCGCCGTTCGCTTCTGGTTCCGACATTGGCTTACTTCGGCTCGCTGGGCATCTATTATCTGGTGAATTCCGCCTCCGATTCGACGGGTATCCCGCCTTTTGCCTTGATCCTGGTCGTTGTTGGCGCGCTGATTATTCTGTTCGGGGCTGGCTGGCAGCGTATCCGGAGGATTGTGGTCAAACCCACCCTGCCAGCTGCCGTGATCCGCCGTCTACCGCCGCTGAAGGCGTGACAAGGTTTTGTGATGATCGACACGGCGACGCGAAACGAGGGGGAATGAACCGATGACGACACCGGCCACGGAGAACAGTTATTCGGCCTATGAAGACAGCTGGCGGATGGGGCTTCTGCTCGTCCTCGCCCTGATCATCTTCCAGGCCGGGGCGCTCTACGGCATGGGGCGAACGCCGATCTGCACCTGCGGCTACGTCAAGCTCTGGCATGGCGTGGTGAACAGTTCGGAGAATTCCCAGCACATTTCGGACTGGTACACGTTCTCGCACATCATCCACGGCTTCCTGTTCTATGCGCTGGCCAGATTCCTGTTCCCGCGTTCGCCGATCGGACTGAGGCTGGCGTTCGCCGTCTTCATCGAAGGCGGCTGGGAGCTGCTTGAGAACAGCCCGTTCATCATCGAGCGCTACCGCGCCGGCACCATCTCGCTCGACTATTACGGCGACAGCATCATCAATTCGGTGTCCGACACACTGGCCATGGTGCTGGGATTTGTGATGGCGCGAAGGCTACCTATATGGGTGATCGTCAGCCTCGCCATCCTCTTCGAACTCGGTACCGGCTATCTCATCCGGGACAATCTGACACTCAACGTGATCATGCTGCTGCATCCGTTCGAGGCCATCAAGCAGTGGCAAAGTGGAATTTAGTGATATGAGCACATTTTCTCCCCGCGAAATCGTTTCGGAACTCGACCGCTTCATCATCGGTCAGAAGGACGCCAAGCGCGCCGTGGCCATCGCCTTGCGCAACCGCTGGCGCCGCCAGCAGCTGGAAGGCCAGATGCGCGAAGAGGTGATGCCGAAGAACATCCTGATGATCGGACCGACGGGCGTCGGCAAGACGGAAATCTCGCGCCGCCTGGCGCGGCTCGCCGGTGCGCCTTTTGTCAAGGTCGAGGCGACCAAGTTCACCGAAGTCGGCTATGTCGGCCGCGACGTCGAACAGATCATCCGCGATCTGGTCGAGATCGCCATCGGCCTGGTGCGCGAGAAGATGCGCGAGGACGTCAAGGCGCGCGCCCATATCAACGCCGAGGAACGCGTGCTGGAAGCGCTGGTCGGCAAGACGGCGAGCCCGGCCACCCGCGATAGTTTCCGCAAGAAGCTGCGCGACGGCGAGCTCGACGACAAAGAGATCGAGGTCGAGGTCGCCGATACCGGCGCTGGCGGCATGCCCGGTTTCGAGATCCCCGGCATGCCGGGCGCCAATATCGGCGTGCTGAACATCAACGACATGCTGTCGAAGGCGATGGGCGGCAAGAAAACCAAGATGCGCAAGACGACGGTGAAGGAATCCTACGACCTGCTGGTCAATGACGAGTCCGACAAGCTGCTCGACCAGGACGAAGTGGTGCGCCGGGCGCTCGATGCGACGGAAAATGACGGCATCGTCTTCCTCGACGAGATCGACAAGATCGCGTCGCGCGAAGGCGGCATGGGCGCCGGCGTTTCCCGCGAAGGCGTGCAGCGCGACCTGCTGCCGCTGATCGAGGGCACCACGGTGGCGACCAAATACGGACCGCTGAAGACCGACCACATCCTGTTCATCGCCTCCGGCGCCTTCCACGTCTCGAAGCCGTCAGACCTGTTGCCGGAATTGCAGGGCCGCCTGCCGATCCGCGTCGAGCTGCGAGCGCTGGAGAAGGACGATTTCGTCCGCATCCTGACCGAGACCGAGGCGAGCCTGATCAAACAGTATATCGCGCTGATGAAGACCGAAGGCGTCGACCTGACCTTCACCGACGACGCCATCGATTCGCTGGCCGGCATCGCCGTCGACCTCAATGCCAGCGTCGAGAATATCGGCGCAAGGCGGCTGCAGACGGTGATGGAGCGGGTGCTGGACGAAATCTCCTACGACGCGCCGGATCGCAACGGCACATCAGTCACCATCGACGCCGCCTATGTCGAAAAGCATGTCGGCGACCTCTCCAGGAACACTGATTTGTCGCGATTCATCCTTTAAACGACCGCCGGACCCGTACGGCGCCGGTTTCAGGCGACAATTTCTGAAAAGAATCATGTGTGGCCAGATGGTACCATCTGGCCACCTTTCGTCTTGCCGGGTGAAGGGGTGCTCTCGACTCGACCAAGAGCTTTACCTAGTTTGCCCGGCAATTCTCGATCTCTTGGTTTGACGCAATTCCGGAAAACCGTTTCACACTTTTCCTGGAATTGCTTGGGCGGCGGGTGCATGAAAAAACTAATCCTGGTCATTCTCGGCTTGACGCTGGCGGCGACGCTGTTCGCCGCCGAGGCAGCGACATTGGTGCCGCCGGGAAATCGCAATGCCGTGCAGCCCGACATTCCCGGTGCCTCCAGCCGGCGCACGCAAGCGACCAACACCAGCTTCCAGGCGAAGTACCGCAAGGTCTACGCCCTGCTGCAGAACGACGCCGATCTGCGCGGCAAGATCAAGAAGGCAGCAGCCACCTACGGCATCGATCCCTTGCACATCGTCGGCGCCATCGTCGGCGAGCACACCTACAATGTCGATGCCTATGACCGGCTGCAGACCTACTACGTCAAGGCGATCTCCTATCTCTCCAGCAAGCTTTCCTTCGCCTATGACGGCGAGGACATCACCGATTTCGTGCAGCGGCCGGAATTCAAGAAATGCGCCGGGATGTCGGACAGCTACGATCTGTGGGAATGCCGCGAGCAGGTGTGGAACCGTTCGTTTCGCGGCAAGTCCGTCGGTGGAACCAGCTTTCCCGACGACCGCTTCGGCGCCACCTTCTTCCAGCCCTATTATGCCGGGCAGACCTTCGGCCTCGGTCAGCTCAATCCGCTGACCGCCCTGCAGATGAGCGATCTCGTGCACAAGGTTTCGGGCCTGCCGAAGCTCGACGTCGGCGATCCCAACTCGGTCTACAAGACCATCATGGATCCCGACCTGACGCTGCCCTACGTCGCCGCGACGATCAGGAAATCGATCGATGCCTATAAAAGCATTGCCGGCTTCGACATTTCGGGCAATCCCGGGCTGACCGCCACGCTCTACAATGTCGGCAATCCAGAGCAGCGCGCCTATGCCTTGAAGGCGGAGAACGACAGGCGCCGCGCCGCCGGCGAGCCGGAAAAGCTGCCGGAAGAGAATTACTATGGCTGGCTGGTGAATGACAAATTGCCGGAGCTGAAGGCGCTGTTTTAGGGTGCTGCATTCAGCTGCGGGCTAGAACTTTCGGCGTTTGCGCCGCCCCTCATTGCCCTGCCGGGCATTTCTCCCCGTGAACGGGGAGAAAGAGGCTGGCATCAACGACAGCGCTCTTCTCGCAACGTTGATGATTGGCGAAATCCCCGGGCGAAAGCGTCCTTCTCCCCGTTCACGGCTACGGGATGCACATATCTTCTGTGACTGGCGTGACTGATCGGCCCGAGGCCTGATTGCCACGTGGTTCCCCCAATCCGTCGCTGCTTCGCAGCGCCACCTTTCCCCCCTCCGGAGGGAAAGGAAAGGAGCGTTGCTGGACGAGCGTTGACGGCAAAAGCTTGGCGCCTTTCCTCTACCCCGTCGATCGGGGGAGAGGTGGCTCGGCGAAGCCGAGACGGAGTGGGGGTCGACCAGCGCCGCATAAGACAAGTTGCCATGCACCCCATCGCCAAAGGCCAGTTGCTTGGAAATGTGTGCACCGTTCACGGGGAGAAGATGGCGGCAGCCAGATGAGGGGCAGCGCCGACCTCTATAAGGTCGCACAAAGACTCACGCCGCCAACAACGATTTCAACTTCACATCCTGCGAGCCCAGCGCTTCCGGCGCCGGCTTCGCGCGCTTGCCGATCAGCATTTCGGCAAGCCTGATGTCGCGGGCAACCGTATTGCCGGGGCCGATGCCGCTGGCCGCCACCAGCCTGCCGTCTTGCGCCAAATGGAAGAGGATGAAAGCGCCGTCGTCGAGGTCGCGGCGCACGGTGCTGCTGCCTTCGTCGGACAGCCCGGCGATCTGCAGGGACAGACCATATTGATCCGACCAGAACCACGGCACCGCCGCATGCGCCTCGCCGGCACCGAGCATGTTCCTCGCCGCCAGCGCGCCCTGTTCCTGTGCGTTGCGCCAGGCTTCCAGCCGTACGCGGCGGCCGCCATAGACGGCGAGCGGAAACGAGCAGCAATCGCCGGCGGCAAAGATGTCGGGATCGCTGCTGCGCAGCTCTGCATCGACAGCGATGCCGTTGTCGATCGTCAGGCCGGCTTCGCCCGCAAGCCCGGTCACCGGCACGGCGCCGATGCCGATGACCGCCAGATCGGCTGATATCTCTTGTCCGCCGGCAAGCGTGATCCGCACCTCGTTGCCATCGTCGGCGATGGACGCAATGCCATCGCCGCACAGGATCTTCACGCCCTCGGCGACATGCGCATCATGGATGATTTCGGCGATCTCCGCCGGCACGCCGCGCATCAGGATGCGCGGCTGCGCCTCGATGACGGTGACCGTGGCACCAAGTTTGCGGGCCGAGGCGGCGAGTTCGAGGCCGATGAAACCGCCGCCGATGATGGCGATGCGGTTGCCGGGGGTGAGATGCGCGCGAATGGCGAGCGCATCGGCAAAGGTGCGGAGATAGACGCAGCGCGGCCCCAACCCCGGCATCGGCAGCTTGCGCGGCGTCGAACCGGTTGCCAGCAGGAGCTTGTCGTAGGGCAGGACCGATCCGTCCGACAGGCGCACCGCATGCGCCGCGCGATCGATCGCCACGGCCTGGACGGAATGGATATGCAGGATCGATTTCTCGGCCAGAATTGCGTCGCTGGTGATCGCCTTGATCTCGGGCGTATTGCTGGCCATCGCCTCCTTGGACAGAGGCGGGCGCTCGTAGGGCAGATGCGGCTCGTCGCCGACCAGCGTCACCGGCCCCTGATAATCGAGGTCGCGCAGCGCCAATGCCCCCCGCCCGCCGCATTCGCCGGCGCCGATGATGAGCATCCCCCCCGCCATGTCAGTTATCCGATCTGGATCAGGACTTTGCCGGCATCGACCTTGACCGGATAGGTCTTGAGATTGACGCAGACCGGGGCGCCGCGGGCATCACCCGTCTTGTAGTTGAAGCGACCATTGTGCTTGGGGCATTCGATGATGTCATCCATCACCAGCCCGTCGGCCAGGTGCACCTTTTCATGCGTGCACAGGCCGTCGGTGGCGAAGAACTCGTCGTCGGGGCTGCGATAGATGGCGAAGGTGCGGCCGCCATGGTCGAAGCGCATCACATCCTCCTCGTCTATGTCGTCGGTGGCGCAGGCCTCGACCCAGCAGCTCATTCAAGTCCTCCTCAAAGCAAATCCAGGAAAAGTGCGCAGCGGTTTTCCGTCCGGAATTGCGTTAAAATAAACAGTCTAGATCGGATGGAAGCACGATCATTCCGCCGCGGCGGCGACAGTGTCGTTGTGGAATTCTTCGCGATATGGCCGTGCGGTCGGCGGCAGCTCGCGCTTGAGGAAATAGTCCTCGTTGCGCAGCTGGCGCAGGAAGACCGGGATCATCTCGCGGTAGCCGGCCAGGATCGACGGTGTCGGTTCCGGCAGATCGTGCTTGATCAGTTCGTGCAGTCTCGGCAGCGCATGGTAGGGCACCATCGGGAACATGTGATGCTCGACATGGTAGTTCATGTTCCAGTAGATGAACCGGCTGATCGGGTTCATGTAGACGGTGCGGCTGTTCAGCCTGTGGTCGGTGACATTGTCGGCCAGGCCGCCATGCTGCAGCAGCCCGACCATGACATGATGCCAGGCGCCGTAGAGCCTGGGCAGGCCGACCAGCATCAGCGGCAGGAACGAACCGGTGTAGAGCGCCAACCCGACGGTGGCGGCATAGATCGCCGTCCAGATGCGGGCGACGCGGATCGCCTTGGGCTGTTCCTGTTCGGGAATGAAGGTCTTTTCGGCGGCGCTGATGGTGCCGGCGGCGTTGCGCAGCGTGTCTGATATCGCATGCCAGGCGTCGAGCACGCCAACGAAGCCCAGCATGGCGCGAACCAGATCAGGCGGCCGCATGACCGAGATTTCCGGATCGCGGCCGACGATGACGGTGTCGGTGTGGTGGCGCGTGTGGCTCCAGCGCCAGGTCACCGGATTGCGCATGATCATGAAGCAGGCGATCTGATAGACCGCATCGTTCATCCACTGCGTCCGGAAGGCGGTGCCGTGGCCGCATTCGTGCCAACGCGAATCCGTCGAGGAGCCATAGAGGACGCCATAGACGAAGAAGAACGGCACGCACCACCATGTGCCCCAGAACCAGGCGCCGCCGGCACCGCTGACGATCAGGGCGGCGAACCAGATTGCCGTATCGCGGATCGCCGGCCCGTCGGAGCGCTGCATCAGCTCCTTCATCTGCTTGCGCGGTACCTCGGTGTGATACCACTCGGCGGCCGACAGGCCGGTCTCGACCGCGAGCTTGGCGTCGCGGCCGATCAGGCTGTAGTCACGCCGGGACGGCGCAGTGGACATGATTGCCTCCCTCGGCAAAGGCATCCGCCAGAGCGAATGCCATGAAATCCTTTGGCTTCGAGCGTCAAAGTAGCGCCGACCGATGATAGACTCAACATCACAAAGATAGTTTCTATCATTTCCCATCAGGATGATGTACGAAGGCTCAAGCAAACCCGACGAGGCAAGCATGGTGAAGCGGCCGACAATATCAGATCTGGCGCGCATCTCGGGCGTCAGTGTCGCCACCGTCGACCGCGTGCTGAACAACCGGCTGCCGGTGCGCGAAGAGACAGCGCGCCGCGTCTACGAGACCGCTACCGATATCGGCTATCACGCCGCCGGCCTTATCAAGCAGCGCATGCGCCAGGAATTGCCGGAGTACCGGCTGGGCTTCCTGCTGCTGCGGGGCAATGATGCCTTCTACGGTGACTTCGCGCGGGAACTCGAACTGGCCATCTCGCAATCGCAACGCTTCCGCGGCGTTGCGAGCATCGATTTCGCCAGTTCCCTGGCTCCCGACGAGATCGCCTCGCAGATGCGCAGGCTGGCGGCGAAATCGAGGGCCATCGCCGTTGTCGGTCCGGACCATCCGACCCTGACAGCGGTCGTGGAAACCTTGAAGGCGAGAGGGCAGCCGGTCTTTTCGGTGCTGTCTGACTTTGCCGCCGGCATCCGGGAGGGCTATATCGGCCTCGACAACCGCAAGGTCGGGCGCACCGCCGCATGGATGATCTCCAAGGCAGCCAAGCGGCCCGGCAAGGTCGCCCTCTTCGTCGGCAGCCACCGCTTCCACGGCCATGAGTTGCGCGAGATCGGCTTTCGCTCCTTCTTCCGCGAGCATGCGCCGGAGTTCAGCGTGCTTGAAACGCTGGTCAATCTGGAAGCCAACCAGGTGACCCATGACGCGATGATCGATCTTCTGGCGCGCTATCCGGATCTTGCCGGCTGCTACGTCGCCGGCGGTGGCATGGAAGGCGCGGTCTCGGCGCTGCGGGCAGCGAAGCCCGCGACAATGCCGGTGGTCGTCTGCAACGAGATCAACGCAGAGTCGCGCGCGGCACTCGCCGACAACATCCTCACCATGGTGATCTCGACCCCGCTTGCCGCTTTATGC
>NZ_RZQL01000136.1 GCF_003997935.1 Mesorhizobium sp. M7A.F.Ca.US.006.01.1.1 | reverse complement strand
GTCCAGAATGAAATAATTTACATTTTCAATCGTGTCGCCGATCGGCAAAATGCCTCGAACGGTGACTTCCATAGCCGCAAATCCTGCCGTGAAGCTCATCATCTTCTCCTTGGTCGCCGGCGGCCGGGCCGCAGCTTCTCTTGGTCGTACCTTAGATTTCAATCGCTGGTTCAATGGCTGCAGAGCGCGGGCGCCCGGTGAGGCCGGTCGCGCGCATTGCCGCATTGCGGGCAGGTCTAAGAGACGGGTGCGCAAGGCTTGGCAGCCTCTGCGTGCCGCTCGATCGGATGGCGCCCCAGTTGTCTTCGCCCAGGTGAGTGAGGCGTCCAAAGGACACCGAGGAATACCCATCAATCGCTGGGTAATCCGTGCTGTTGGCCAACTGCGGGTAATTCAGGCGTTGTTCTACGCCTAAGCCTGCGTCACGGCCCCATCGACTCGTACACGGTATCACCCCAACCATGGTCACTCCCGTCACGCGTGTCGCCGATTTCTCGACGACGACTAACGAGGGAACCAACTGCTTGCGGGGGGAACATCAGATTTGGGAAAACGCCGGCCTTGAGTTCAAGGCCGTACAACGTCTTCTCTTGCACGTCACCACACACTTGCCACGCCCTCACGCACGAAGTGACTTGCTCCAGACACTCTCCTGGCTTCGCAGACGCAGCCCAACAGGCCCTCTGCCCGGTTCGCGGGAACCCTCTCAACACAAGACATTAGTAAAATCTAAAATTAGCAACTTGTAAATAACCAAGTTAACAATTTATTAATTGTGGACCATGAGTAACTACTTTCGGTCGACATCAAATGGCGCGCATGGGCCGAACGCATCGAAAAATCCGAGGCTTAAGGGTGCCCTCTGGTTCGCGTCGAACCCTCGATGTCGCGGCGGAATTTGCGCCTCCGCGATTGGGTCGACGGGAAATTCTGTTCTTAACCCTCTGGTCCCGAGCGACCGCAAGACCCTTGCTGCGACGGAAAGCGCTGGCTAAACAATGGACGGGTTGAGGCAGCACTTGGCTGTGAAGGGGCAATCGTTCTTTGCAACAAAGGTCATGCAAATGGCCAAGGCGGCGGGGTGATGCATGAGATATAAAGCCGGACAAAGGCGCAGGAATTCCCTTCAACAATTTCCAGCAGCGTGTAACGAACGTCGCTCCGCCAAGGATTAGCATGAGCACCATCGGCCTGTGCATGATCGTCAAGAACGAGGCAAAGGTCATCTTGCAATGCCTCGCCAGCGCCCTTCCTCTCGTTGACTACGTGCTCGTCATCGACACGGGTTCCGAGGACGGCACGCAGGACGTCATCCGTACCTTCCTGACCCTTCACAATGTCAAAGGCACAGTCATCGACGAGCCTTGGCGGGACTTTGCGTACAACCGTACCTTTGCCCTTGACCGCCTGCGTGAAGTCGAGACGGTCGACTACGCCATGATCATCGACGCCGACGACGTCGTGGTCCAAGACGCTGACTTCGATCCGATCGCGTTCAAGTCGAACATGGAACACGATCTCTACGACGTCGAGGTGTCCCATGGGGGCATTTCGTTTTATCGCCCGCAGATTTGCCGCAACCGGCTTCCCTTCTCCTTCAAGGGCGTGCTGCACGAATATCTCGAGGCCCCTCCCGGCCATCTCACACGCGAGACCGCCAAGGGTTTTCGCGTGGCGACGGGGCGTGGCGGAGCACGCAGTCAAAACCCGCGAAAGTACCAGGACGACGCGGCGGTTCTTGAAAACGCGCTTGCTACGGAGACCGACCCGTTCCTTATTTCGCGATACACCTTTTATCTGGCGCAGAGCTATAGGGATTCCGGAGAACGTGAAAAATCGCTGGCAAACTATCTGAAGCGCGCCGAGCTGGGCTTCTGGGACGAGGAAATCTATGTCAGCCTGCTCGAAGCGGGCAATCTCATGGCAGCGCTGGGACGGCCATTCGACGAGGTCGTTGCAATCTTTGAGCGTGCGACGCAGGCCGTTCCCGCCCGCGCTGAAGCTCTTCACGCCGCGAGCCTCTATTGCCGCACCCAGGGCCGGAACGCGGAGGGAGCGGAATTTGCGCGTCGAGGGCTCGACCTTGCGCAACCCCCCGGACTTTTCATACAGCCTTGGGTCTACGATTACGGATTGCTCGACGAATTTGCCGTCAATGCCTACTGGACAGGCGCTTACCGGGATTCACTCGACGCCTGTCTGAAATTGCTCGCCAGCGAAAAATTGCCGGCGGAAATGGCGAAGCGCGTGGTGGCCAACGCGCGTTTCGCCACTGACAAGCTTCCGGTGCATGAACCGTCGAATCTCGGGGCGTTCGGGACAGAGAGCTTGATCGATCAGCACAAGCTTATCCGGCAGCGTTCGCTGCGGTCGCGCCTGAAGGGTTCACCGCGCATCCTGATTGCAATCCTGGCAAAGCAGAAGGAACCGGCACTGCCGCTTTACCTCGAGTGCATCGAGGCGCTCGACTACCCGAAGGCATCGATCGTCCTATACATCAGGACAAACAACAATACCGACAGGACCGAGCATATACTGCGCGAATGGGTAGAGCGCGTGGGTCACCTCTATGCGGCGGTCGAAATCGACGCCTCGGACGTCGTCGATCGTGTTGAGCAGTTTGGCGAGCACGAATGGAATGAGACGCGCTTCAGGGTGCTTGGCCGAATCCGCAACATAAGTCTGCGGAAAACGCTCGAGCACGGCTGCGATTTCTATTTCGTGGCCGACGTCGACAATTTCGTGCGATCGGCCACGCTGCGAGAACTTGTCGCGCTTGATTTGCCAATCGTCGCGCCTCTGCTTCGCTCTATCTCGCCGGGCCAATATTATTCGAACTTTCATGCCGAGATCGATGCCAACGGGTATTATCTGCAGTGCGATCAGTATGGTTGGGTGCTCAACCGCCACGTGCGCGGCGCCATCGAGGTGCCGCTCGTGCATTGCACATATCTTGTCCGGGCTGACGTGCTGACCGAACTGACATACGAGGACGGCACATCGCGGTACGAGTACGTTGTCTTTGCCGACAGCGCCAGGAAGGCCGGCATCGTCCAGTATATGGATAACCGACAAGTCTATGGCTACATCACCTTTGGCGATGGCCAATACCATGTGAGTGATGGCATCGAGCGCGCTCGAGCGCTGTTGCATGGTGCGGGCGATACCTCCGCATTCACTGCCGCCACGCCCTCTGTCTCCGGAACGATGCCAGCCCGGCCTGTCGAGCCGAGGGGTTCCCCGAAAATTCACCTGATAAACCTAGACCGCAGCGTCGAGCGCTGGAGCAGGTACCAAAGTAACAACTGGCATTTATTGCACAATACCGTTCGCGTATCAGCCGTTGACGGCACTTCTCTCGACAGGGAGGCGCTCATCAATGAAGGTCTGATTACCAGTGATTGTCCGTATCCCCCGGGCACGTTGGGGTGCGCTCTATCCCATATCAGCTTGTGGCAGCTGTCGGCTTCAGAAAACAAGACAATAACTATTTTCGAAGACGATATTCGGTCATCGTTTCGATTCACGGAGGAATCCACCAGTATTATATCTCAAGCACGGGCAGATTGGGATATCATACAGTGGGGCTATATTTTTGACCCATCCTTTCTCTGGCTGGACCTTGGTTTCTCAAAAGCCAAAATGGAATTCTACGATCGTCAATATACTAATAGAACTGCCTTGTTCCAGTCCGATAAATTCTCCAGATTCCTTATCAAGGTAGAGCATTCGTTTGGGCTTCAGGCATACACAATCACACCAAGGGGTGCGCGGATACTTCTGGAAAAGTGTCTGCCGCTCCGCAGCAGACTTATCCCGTTTCCTGGAACTGGCGTCGTCCTTGACGACACGGGCATTGACTGCGCGATGTGTGCGGCATACGGCTCGATGCAAGCTTTTCTTTGCATGCCGCCACTCGTTATTCTAGACGATGAGCAACCTTCAGATCGAGTGGCGACGGATCAGGGGTGAGCTTTGAAGGACTCTACCTCGATCGCTGGCGAACGGTCGTTCTATTCATGGCCTCACGGGTACGGAAGAATTCCTAACGCCTGAATGATTACAGCAAATTTTCGCTTTTCTAGATCAGAAAGAGTTGCAACCTTGTCGCGCCTCTTCGTAAAAAGGGCATCAAACTCGACTGCATCGCCATCGAAGTGCGGTACTTGATTAAGCTGGCGTAGGGCGAAACCGAAATCGCCCAGAATGTTGACTATGTCACCAATCAGCTTTTGTCCTCGATATATCGGAACAACATGCGTTTCCAGCTCGATAGCCAAACAGGATTCCAGAAGGTGGCCGAAACCAAGCAGAACTTCGTATTCAAGACCTTGGACGTCTATTTTTATAACATCCGGTGACGGAACCGCGCTTGCGCGGAACAATTCGTCATATCGAACACATTCGACCTCTTGCATGCTGACAACGTTGAAGACACGGGCTACTGAGTAGTTCTGCAGGATCTCAAAGTTTGGCTCTCGCAAAGACGAGCAGTATGATCCGGCAGTAATATACAGCTTTTGGGGGCCAGAAGTGTTTGCCAGCGCCTTTTCCACCACTTGCGCGCCCGGAATTCGATCGAGGGTTTGTCGTATCACCGTCGCTTCCGACGACAAGGGTTCGAACACGACGGGCGTAATATGATCGGCTCGCAGCATCCACTTGAGCTGTAGCCCTCCTTGGCCGCCAACATCGACGAGGGTGATCCGCTCCTCTGCCGGCGTGCGAGACAACTCCGGGTATGCATCAAACGTTTCAACCAGAACGCTCAAGAGTGCAAACTGTTCGAGTCCAGTGCCGGCGTAGACGGGACGACCATTGTCGGAGCAGCCTATTGAGAGAGACCCGTGGCAACTCAAAAAGCTCACATCGATCTCGATCGTGTCATCTGGATGAGCGTTGATCGAAATCGTGTGACTGATACCCCTGTTTATTATGGTGCCGTCGAGTGCAATTTCGGCAACATCCAAAGAACCATAGTGATGGATATAGAAGTTTGTGGTGGTCGTGGGGAAGAATCTGAGGACGCACCTCATCCGAACCATTCGAAACAGAAAAGCTGAATCGTGAAGTCCTAGAAGATGCCAGTCACGGCGGTCACTGTCGCGAACGACCAAAGCTCCGCCAACGATATGACTCGACATTTCGTGGACGACCTGCCAGCTTGATAAAGCATCGCCAACATACGTTTTGGAAAAGATCGCCTCGCCCACCCTCGAGTCCCCTAGCCGCTTCCGAGTAGTTCAACTCTCAAGGGGTCTACGCTTAGACCTCGGCCGATGGCAGAACAAGCTGGACTTCCTATTTTTCTCCTTGCAGGGCAACATGGTCGAGTTTCGAAGTTGCTGCGACGAGATCTCCTAAATTTGCTTGCAGGTTCAGTGGCCGGCAGCCTCACACCAGTGGCGTTGACACCCTCGGGCGGTTGGAGCACAGGCTACGGGGTCATGTCTTCCCCACCTTCCTCAGCTAGCTCGCAACCAAACCTCCTAACCGCCCCCATCGAGCTTGCCGGCGACTGGGGCCACATGCTTGAGGGAGCCGCTGATCAGGTCGTCGAACGCATGCGGCATGCATGCCTCGACGGCGTCCGCCTGCTGTCCGACCGCCAGCCGACGCGCCTGCGTGTCGACGAGCACACTTCCGGCACGCCGGCAATCTGGCTGCATCCGGACGGCAGCAGTATGGCCTGGATCATCGTCGATATCGGCGAGCGTGACTGGTCGAAGCTCGCCTACCAGTTCGGGCACGAACTCGGCCATGTGCTCTGCAACAGCTGGCAACCGGACGCCAGGCCGGCGCCGCCTTGCCAATGGATCGAGGAGACCATGGTGGAGGCCCACTCGCTGCGTGGGCTCGCACGTCTGGCGAAAAGCTGGAAGGAGGCGCCGCCCTTCGCCGGCGACAATGCCTTCGGCGATATCATCGCCCGGTACCGCCAGGACATCATCGATCGTTATGCAGCGCTCGCTGAAAGCCAGGGGCTCACGCGCGACGCCGCTGCGTGGTTCGCCGACCACCGCGGCGAGATCGAAATGCCCGCTCTTAATCCGTTCGCCCAGGCAATGTCGCTGACCATCCTCGCCGAATACGGCCGCGCGCCGGACTGCGTAGAGGCTTTGGGGGCACTCAACCGCTGGCCTGGCCGCACCAGCATGCCGATCGCCGAGTACCTCGGACACTGGGAGGCGAGTTGTGTCGAATTGCGCGCTTCGCCCAGATTGCCGATCCGCCTGCGTGATCTGCTGCACGTTCAACAGCGGGCCAAGTGAAGAGCGCTTAGGCCGGTAGGCGACGGACCGGCTTAGCCTGCGCTCGATGACCGTGTCCGGTCAAAGACATGTCGGTCGTTTCCTTGCTCGCGGGCTCACACGCACATTGGCGTTATGATATGGCATCTCGGCTCGCGGCGCTTTTCGGCGCCGAGTCCGCCATCGTGAGCTCTGGCAGGACTGGTCAGGCCGCGCGACATGCAACATGGGCCGGAATCGCGACCTGAGCGCGATACCCATCAACTTGTCGAACTCGAATTCATGGCTCGATTCAATCGTGTGCGTGGAATTCGGTTCAAAGCGGTAGTCGACAGATTGAACCGGAAGAGTCTGGCGGCGTTATCGGGTCTGGAATGGCAATCCTTTGGAGGACGAAATGGCCAGTACTGGAACAACCCGTGGACACAATGAGGACCGCGCGAAGGTTGCTGGCGGGCAGGATAATGAAGTGAAATACGAGGCGGGCAAGACCGGCGCGAGGAAGGCTGACGTGAAATCGGTGGGCAACAGCCGCAAGAAGATTGAGGACAAGCTGAAAGAATAGACCACCGTTCGCGTGCGCAAATGATCCGCTTAGCCACCTTCAATGTGAACGGCGTTAATGGCCGGCTGCCCGTGCTCCTTAGGTGGCTGACGACTACGAATTACGACATCGTCTGCCTGCAGGAACTGAAAACGTCTGACGAGAAGTTTCCAATTGGGGCGATCCGCGAGACGGGATACCGCGCGATCTGGCACGGCCAGAAATCCTACAACGGCGTCGCTATCCTGGCTCGCGGAGTAGACCCGATCGAGCGCCGACGCGGGCTTCCCGGCGACCCTGACGACAGCCATAGCCGCTATATCGAGGCGGAGATCGGCGGGCTAGTTGTCGGCTGTCTTTACCTGCCAAACGGAAATCCCGCGCCTGGTCACAAGTTTGACTACAAGCTGCGCTGGTTCGACCGTCTGATGCGCTACGGCCGAGCTCTTCTCCAAGAGGGCGCGCCGACCGTGCTGTGCGGCGACTATAATGTCGTCCCAACTCCGATTGATGCCGTGGTGCCGCGACGATGGATTGGCGATGCGGTTTACTTTCCCGAGAGTCGCCAATCCTATGCCGATATGCTTGAGGACGGCTGGACCGATGCGCTCAGGCGCATCCATCCGGACAAGGGTGTCTACACTTATTGGAATCACTCCTATGGGGGCGGTTACGACAGGAGTTCTGGCCTGCGAATGGACCATCTGCTGGTCAGTCCCTCGTTGTCGTCCCGGCTTCGCAATGCGGGGGTGGATGCAGAGACGCGAGGATGGGAGAAGCCGAGCGATCATGCGCCTGCATGGATAGAACTTGATAGCCCGAGTTGAGACTTGAAATGCCGTCCGATTCAGACGGTGCTGGCTGCTCCAGACTTCGCCCCCTTTGTCCGACATTTGTAGTCATTCTTCGGACCACGTGGCGTCGCGCATTACTTTTGCCACCGAGCGGAATATTGTGTTTGGATCTCCATACGATCCGCACGAGCAGGTACTTGGGAACGACAGCATCGAATGCGTGGGAACTGACCACGTTGCTTCACGCGGGCAAACGCGTCAGTCTGTAGATTCGAGGCTTGTCTCGGCTATGTACGCAATGGTCGACCGACCTTTGTTTATGAAATCCAGCATCGACAACCTCCCGCCACCAAAACAGCGCGAGCTGAGAAAGACGGTCAAACTCCTTCTCGAGGAGTTTGAGGATGCCCTCAAGGGCGGGACGGCCGACTTCAAAAGGCGTGGGCGCAGCCTCAAGATCATACTTTTGGGTCCTATGCGCGTGGCGACTGGGTCGACGAGCCGCATACCAGGAAGGGCTATCGTTCGGATTTCGATCTGCTGGTGGTGGTGAACAATCGCAAACTGCCGCGGCGGCGTTCGCCCCGTACGGAAAGCGGTACTCCTCCATCGCCTTAGAAATCGGCATGTCGCCGGTTCCCGCGTAGCGGCCGGCAAAGGGGTGTTTCCCCAAAACAGCAACAGGAAGGCCATCAGGCGAAACCTCCGGTGTTTTTTGTCGCCCTGCGCGCGAGTGCTGCGGGCCGCCAGTTTTGGCTGAAACCGGTAATGTACGAGCAGCCCTCAGAGCGGCTGGATCACCTCCCATCTGACCGAGCCTCGCTCGGCCGCTTTTTCACAGGGAGGAAGGGACAAGGAAAGGGCACAGAGATGCACCTCCTACTGTGTCAGGGCCGTTATCGAGGGGCGCTTGTTGAAGTCGCACTTGCCGGTGACGCTGTAGAAGAAGTCGGCATTTGAAGACGGCGTCGGCACGGTTGTGCCGCCGTCCTCCCAGGCTTGATAGCTGGTTACACCACAAGGCACGATGGTGAAGATGTCGACCTTCTGCCCAGTCGGGGTCTCGGTCAGGTTGTTCGCGTCCACGCCGCTGTAGAGTCGGTTGGAGGTGGTCGGATCATCCGACTTTAGGTACTTCGGGTTGCCCGATGGCACGTACATCTGCAGTGAGAGGCCAGCCATCTGGCTGACGTCGATCGACGCGCCGGCGCTGTTGGCTGGGTACATGGTGTTGAGGCAAGTGGTTGAATATTTCTTGGTGCCGCTGGTCTGGAGTATCGCGTCTGCAGTCAGACCCGTGAAGGTGCTCACGCTGGCGGTGGTGCAAACTTGCGACTGGACAAGCGTCTTGATGTCGGCCCCGCCGTTGTTGGTGATTGTGTACACATTCGTTGTGCCGTAGCCTTTCGGATCACCGAAGCCGTTATAGGTATACTCGATCGACATCAGCGGCTTGGCCACCGTCGCTCCAAATGTCGTGCCGTAGAGCGTCATCGTCTTGTTCCACCAGCCCGACACCTTGGAAACCTTGAAGGTAGTCTGCACCAGGGCCGGCGTCTTGCTCGCCGCCGACCCAACGGCGACCGGCACCGTGTTGATCCTGGCGATCTGCATGAACACGGTGGGCATGGAGTAACTTGCCATGGCCTGCGCGGTGGCGGTGCCATTGGCGGAAACCACAAAGCTGTTCAGTGTCGGGGTACCCAGGCCATGGTTGGCGATGAAGGTATCCTGCAGCATAGTCTGGCGCTGCGCCAACGTTGAGGTTGTGTCCATACCGGTGATCGATAGGACCGCGGCATCCAGCGCCTGCTGCTCGTTGGACCGGGTCTGGACCGCCCTGGTATAGTCGACCGAGAACCCGATGGCGGTGATGATGGGCGCCAGCATGAAAACAAACAACGGGGCCATCGAACCGTCATGGGAACGCGCGAACCGGTCTACAATTCAGACGTGGGAGCATTTCTGAGCGGCTCAGACCGCCACCGAGTGCCTGGCTTTGCCGGTTTCAAGATATTTGTCGAACTTCGCTGCGATGCTTCTGACAAAGGGCCGGCTTTCCGCCGGCACGACGAAGCGGTCACCATCAAGTTCAAGCAACCGCGCCGGATCATGAAGGGCCGTGGCACTTGCCTTCAGCAGAAGCCTCTGGCCGGCTTTGCCAAAACGCTCCACCAGCTCGATGGCTGAGAAGGCGAAATCACACATCAGCCTCTCGATGATCCAGCCGCGGACGCGGTCGTCGTCGGAAAGCGCGATGCCGCGGACAGCCGCCAGCCCACCGTCTGAGACCATGCGTCCATACTCCGTGTTCGATGGCATATTCTGCACATAGCCTTGGCGAAATTGACTGATGGACGATGGGCCGAGGCCGATCAAGGTTTCGCAGCGATCCTCGGTATAGCCTTGGAAATTCCGGCGCAAGCAGCCGGTTCGGGCCGCTACAGCCAACGCATCGTTGGGCTTGGCGAAATGGTCGAAGCCGACGGGCTCATACCCCGCGTTCAGCATAAGACACGCGGCCAGTTGTGATTGAGCAAGGCGCTGTGCCGGACCAGGCAACCATGCCTCGTCGATCATCGTCTGATGCTTCTTGAACCAGGGTACATGCGCGTAGCCAAACAACGCCATCCGATCCGGTTCCAGGGTCAGTGCCTGCGCGACGGTTGAGGAGACGCTCTCCCTGGTCTGGTGCGGCAAGCCGTAGAGCAGGTCCAGATTGACCGATTCGACGCCGCGCGAACGAACGCCATCGATGACCGCTTTGGTCTGCAAAAAGCTTTGCTCGCGGTTAATTGCCTTTTGTACCTTCAGGTCAAAGTCCTGGACGCCGAGGCTCGCCCGGGTCATGCCGATCTCGGCCAGCGCATCAAGACGGGCGTCGTCCATATCATTGGGATCGATTTCGACGCTGATCTTGGCGTCCGGAAGGAAATCGAAGCTGGACCGCAATGCTTTCCCCAGCACCACCATGTCCTCGGACTTCAGCATCGTCGGAGAGCCGCCACCGAAGTGGACGGCGCGCACGCCAGCCTTGCCGCCGACAATACGGGCAACGGTGGCGATCTCGGCGTGCAACGAGCGGAGATAGGCAGTTACCGGCTCATAGTGACGTGTTTGCTTGGTGTGGCAGGCACAGAACCAGCAGAGTCTGTCGCAGTAGGGAATATGCAGATAGAGTGAAATCTCGTCGCCGTTCTCCAGCGCCTCCAGCCAGCCTCGACAGATAGTGGCATCGACCCCCGGATGGAAATGCGGCGCGGTCGGATAGCTCGTGTAGCGCGGCACGTTCTCGCCAAGTCTGGCAGCTAGTTCCGGTCGCATCTCGCCATTCCTGTGGTTGCATGGCCCGGAAAATGACCGCAACGGCACGCCGATACCTTGATTTCGGTCAAAGCCTTTGCACCGGACAAACTGCCACAAGGCTTTTTCAATGGCCGATGCTTATCTTGCCGATACCCTGGATCCTCGGACGATCGTGATGACAGTGCGTCAGGATGTTCATAGTGCCGGTATTCCCGTGCTTTGCCAATCCTGCGAGGCAAGGCATCGCGGCATTTGCGGTGCCCTTGATCCCGATCAATTGGTCGGGCTCGCCAAGACCTCGTCAAAGCACACCGTTGAACCGGGGTCAGAACTGATGGGCGACGCCGAAACCGTCGACAGCTATTCCAACGTGCTTTCCGGCGTCGTGAAGCTGACGAAGAGCCTTTCGGACGGGCGCCAGCAGATTGTCGCGCTTCAGTTTGCCCCCGATTTTCTGGGACGGCCGTTCAAGGTGGAAAGCGTGATCCACGCGGAAGCGGCAACGGCCGTCTCCCTGTGTTCGTTTCCAAGGGCTTCCGTCGAAAGGATGATGAGGGAGTCGCCGGATCTCGAGCACCGCCTGCTCAAGCAGACGCTGAACGAACTCGACGATGCACGCGACTGGATGGTCACGCTGGGACGCAAGACCGCTGCGGAAAAAGTGGCGAGCTTTCTGCTGATGATTGCCAGAAACATCGATCCCACGCTCGATCCAAACACCAATCCGACGAGCTTCGAACTGCCTCTCACACGTGCCGACATCGCCGATTTCCTCGGCCTGACAATCGAGACGGTGAGCCGCCAGTTGACCCGGCTGCGGACAGACGGCGTGATCCGGATCGACAACAACCGCCATGTGACTGTGGACAGCCTTGCCCGGTTGGCGAGCCGCTCCGGAGCCTAGAGTAATTCCAGGAAAAGGCTGAAACAGTTTTCCGTCCGGAATTGCGTCAACTCTAGTCTCGATCGACGATCCCGATCATCGGCAGGACATGCTCGCGTTCAAACACGATGTGCCGGCGCAGATTCTCGAACAGGCCGCGCAACATGAACCCGAGGGCTTCGGGGTTTTCGACCGCCTCGCCATGACCGATGGCCAGCAGAATTTCGGTCACCTCACCGCCAACGCATTCGTCTTCCATATGTTCGGCCCGCAATCGCCGGGTTGAGGCAAGGTTCGCATTGCTGCTGACCACGGCATCCTCGTAGGCGGGAAAGATGACCGTCTCTTCGTATTGATCAATGTTGCGCAGCAGCGGAACGATCGCGTTGGCCGCGCCGAGACACTCCAGGCGATCGACGCCGGGCAAGGCGCCCGCCATTCTTTCCAGGGCGTCGCAGAGCTGCAGCTTTTCCCTGTGCGCGCGCTTCATCACCGCGGCTGGACCACTTCCCTGCTGGATCGATCAGTCGGTGCGGGATTTTCATCGCCTGCTTCGAACAGCGACGATCCCAGCCCCTTCTTCCGGCTCAAGGGCGGCCTCCGAGTGCAAGACCACGCTGCCCACTCAGAAGGGGCTGGGCTTTGACATGGATCAAGGCGGCGACAACGCGACTGCTGAATTGGTGTCTATGCGGATTGGCGTCCGCGCATCGGAATCCGAGGTCGGGGATAGCTCATGAAGTTCGGCACGCAAATCTTCGTTTTGAGCCTTTTCACATTTGCAGCCCTGGTGGCCGCGGGCTTCGGCGTGGACCAGCCCTTTCGACAGCATATGTGGGTGCTGTTTTTTGTGTTGCTTGGTTTTGTCGCCATCCTCATCCGCAACACGAATTTCGAGGTGGCCGCTCCGATTGACCCATCCGCTTACATGGATGGTCCAATCCGCTACGGCGCCATCGCCACCATGTTCTGGGGTGTCGTCGGCATGCTTGTCGGCGTGGTCATCGCGCTGCAGCTTGCCTACCCCGATCTCAACATCCAGCCCTGGTTCAACTTCGGCCGTTTGCGGCCGCTGCATACGTCCGGAGTGGTCTTCGCATTCGGCGGCAACGCATTGCTTTGCACGTCATTGTACGTCGTGCAACGCACCTGTCGCGCGCGCCTGTTCGGCGGCGATCTCGCCTGGTTCGTGTTCTGGGGTTACCAGCTTTTCATTGTCATGGCCGCGACCGGCTATCTGCTCGGCATCACCGAGAGCCGGGAATACGCCGAACCCGAATGGTACGTGGACATCTGGCTGACCATCGTCTGGGTCGCCTATCTCATCTTGTTCCTCGGCACGATCTTCAAGCGCAAGGAACCGCACATCTACGTCGCCAACTGGTTTTACCTCTCCTTCATCGTGACCATCGCGATGCTGCATGTGATCAACAACCTGTCGATGCCGGCCTCGTTCCTGGGCTCAAAGAGTTACTCCGCCTTTTCCGGGGTCCAGGACGCCCTGACGCAATGGTGGTATGGCCACAACGCCGTCGGCTTCTTCCTCACTGCCGGCTTCCTCGGCATGATGTATTACTTCGTGCCCAAGCAGGCGAACCGGCCGGTCTATTCCTATCGGCTGTCGATCATCCATTTCTGGGCGATCATCTTTCTCTACATCTGGGCCGGGCCGCATCACCTGCACTACACCGCCCTGCCCGATTGGGCGCAGACGCTCGGCATGGTGTTCTCGATCATGCTGTGGATGCCGTCATGGGGTGGCATGATCAACGGCCTGATGACGCTGTCCGGCGCCTGGGACAAGCTGCGCACAGACCCCATCATCCGTATGATGGTGATGGCCATCGCCTTCTACGGCATGTCGACCTTCGAAGGTCCGATGATGTCGATCAAGACGGTCAACTCGCTGTCGCATTACACCGACTGGACCATTGGCCACGTGCACTCCGGTGCGCTCGGCTGGGTCGGCATGATCTCGTTCGGCGCAATCTACTTCATGGTGCCGAAGCTCTGGAACCGTGAGCGGCTCTACTCGCTGAGGCTCGTCACCTGGCACTTCTGGCTGGCGACCCTGGGGATCGTCGTCTACGCCGCCGTCATGTGGGTTTCCGGCGTCATGCAGGGCCTGATGTGGCGTGAATACGGCGAGCAGGGTTTCCTGGTCTATTCCTTCGCCGAAACCGTGGCCGCCATGCATCCCTACTATCTCATGCGCGCCATTGGCGGGGCAATGTATCTCTCCGGCGCCCTGATCATGGCCTGGAACATCGCCATGACCATCCTCGGATACCAGCGCGAGGAGGAGCCGATGCCCGGCTCTGTTCCCGCCCTTCAGCCTGCCGAATAAGGAGCCAGACAATGGGCTTGATGGACAGACACGCACTCATCGAGAAGAACGCCACGCTTCTTCTCGTTGGCTCTCTTCTTGTGGTGACCGTCGGCGGCATCGTCGAGATCGCACCGCTCTTCTATCTCGACAACACGATCGAGAAGGTGGAAGGCATGCGCCCCTATTCGCCGCTCGAACTTGTCGGGCGCAACATCTATGTGCGCGAGGGCTGCTACCTCTGCCACAGCCAGATGATCAGGCCGTTCCGCGACGAAGTCGAGCGCTACGGTCACTACAGCCTGGCTGCCGAGTCGATGTACGATCATCCTTTCCAGTGGGGATCGAAGCGTACCGGGCCGGACCTCGCCAGAGTTGGCGACCGCTACTCGAATCTGTGGCATGTCGAGCATCTCACGGATCCGCGTTCGGTGGTGCCGGAATCGATCATGCCGAGCTACGCGTTCCTCAAAGACACGCCGATCGAGGTGGAGGACTTCTCGACGCATCTGGTTGCCAACAGGCGTGTCGGTGTCCCCTACAGCGATGACATGATCGCCCGCGCCAATGCCGACCTGATGGCGCAAGCCGATCCCAACGCCGACACGTCCGGCCTCGAAGCCCGCTACCCCAAAGCCAAGATCGGCGACTTCGACGGCAACCCGCAACAGGTCACCGAAATGGATGCCCTTGTCGCTTATCTCCAGATGCTCGGCACGCTGGTCGATTTCAAGAACTACGACGAAGCCGCGGGCTATCGCTGAGGGAGTTCTACCCATGGATTACAATTTGATGCGAGAGTTTGCCGACAGCTGGGGCCTGGTCGCCATGGCGCTTTTCTTTGTCGGCGCGACTGCCTTCGCGCTCCGCCCCGGCAGCCGCAAGCTGGCCGACGAAGCTGCCCGGATTCCCCTTGAGGACGAGTGATCATGAGCGACGAGCATATCGATGAAATCTCCGGCGTCTCGACCACCGGCCACGAATGGGATGGCATCCGGGAACTGAACAACCCGCTTCCCAGATGGTGGGTCATCACGTTTTACATCACCATTGTCTGGGCCATCGGCTACACCATCGCCTATCCGGCATGGCCCCTGCTGCACTCGGCGACGAAGGGTTTGCTCGGCTATTCCAGCCGCAACGAAGTCAGGAACGAGCTGACTGCGGCTGAAGCCGCCAAGGGCAAATACATCTCGGCGGTGGCGTCCAAGAGCGTCTCGGAGATCGCCGCGGACGATGGCCTGCGCGAATTCGCAATCGCGGCCGGTGGTGCCGCCTTCAAGGTCAATTGCGTACAATGCCATGGCTCCGGCGCCCAAGGTTCCAAGGGCTTTCCCAATCTCAACGACGACGACTGGCTGTGGGGCGGCAAGGCCGAGCAGATCCAGCAGACGATTACGCACGGCATCCGCTTCGCGTCCGATCCGGACACGCGCCTGTCGGAAATGCCTGCCTTTGGCGACATCATAACCGCTGACCAGATCGCTCAGGTCGGCACCTATGTCGCCAGCCTGTCGGGAAAGGTCCAGCATGCCGGCCTCGTCGAGCCCGGCGCCAAGGTCTTTGCTGAGAATTGCGTGGCCTGTCATGGCGACAATGCAAAGGGCAACAAGGAGCTGGGCGCCCCCGATCTGACCGATGCGATCTGGCTCTATGGATCCGGTGAGACAGCCATCGCCACCCAGGTCCGTGCGCCAAAACAGGGCGTCATGCCAGCCTGGGGCGCACGCCTGGGCGAGACCAAGGTCAAGGAGCTCGCCGTCTACATCCATTCGCTTGGTGGTGGGGAATAGGAAGCGGGGACCTGTTCCCGGCCCTTCGCCAGCCAAGCGACGAGGCCCGGCCATGCCGGGCCTCGACCTGTATTCGGCACCGGCAATTGACTTGCATCAACGCGCCTGCCCCCGCCCCGCGCCAAGACTTGCCTACGCTGGCAGCCTGGGCATGGGCAGATTGTCGCCTGCGCGAGTGGAGATGCATGTGCTGGACAATACGCAGGTAGAGCGGCTCGAAGCCGAAGCGGTCAATTCCGCCAAGGTGCGCCAGCCGATGTATGCCGCGCGCAAGAAGATATTCCCGAAACGGGCAACAGGGAACTTTCGTCGGTTCAAGTGGCTGGTGATGGCGATCACACTCGGTATCTACTACCTGACACCGTGGTTGCGATGGGACCGCGGCCCGTTCGCCCCGGACCAGGCCGTGCTGCTCGATCTCGCCAACCGGCGCTTCTACTTCTTCTTCATCGAGATCTGGCCGCAGGAATTCTACTATGTGGCCGGCCTTCTGATCATGGCCGGCGTCGGTCTTTTCCTGATCACGTCGACTATCGGTCGCGCCTGGTGCGGCTATACATGTCCGCAGACTGTATGGGTCGATCTGTTTCTGGTCGTCGAGCGCGCCATCGAGGGTGATCGCAACGCACGCATGAAACTCGATGCCGGCCCATGGACCGCCCGCAAGCTTGCGCTGCGGGCATCGAAACACGCCATCTGGCTGGGCATAGGGGCGGCGACGGGCGGCGCCTGGATCTTCTATTTTGCCGATGCGCCGACGCTGGTTGGCGAACTCTTCACCGGCACCGCGGCACCCGTTGCCTACATCACCGTCGCCGTGCTGACGGCCACGACCTATACGTTCGGCGGGCTGATGCGCGAACAGGTCTGCACCTACATGTGTCCATGGCCACGCATCCAGGCGGCCATGCTCGACGAAAGTTCGCTCACCGTCACCTACAATGACTGGCGCGGCGAACCGCGTTCGCGTCATGCCAAGAAGGTGCAAGCCGCGGGACAGTCGGTCGGCGACTGCGTCGACTGCAATGCCTGTGTCGCGGTCTGCCCGATGGGGATCGACATTCGCGACGGCCAGCAGCTCGAATGCATCACCTGCGCGCTTTGCATCGACGCCTGCGACGGCGTCATGGGCAAGCTCGGCAGGGAACGCGGACTGATTTCCTACGCAACGCTCTCCGATTACAACGCCAACATGATGCTGGCGACCGCGGGCGGCTCCAGTTCAGTCAACCCGTCGCTGGTCAGGACCGCTGATGGCCTGTTCTCCGACAAGGTGGCGCATTTCCATGTCAGCAAGATCTTCCGGCCACGCACCTACGTCTACATGGGTCTGTGGTCGCTGATCGGCCTGGGTCTGCTCTATTCGCTGCTGACGCGCGACAGGCTCCAAGTCAATGTGCTGCACGACCGCAATCCGCAATTCGTAACGTTGTCCGACGGCTCCATCCGCAACGGCTACACCGTCAAACTGCTCAACATGATCCCCGAGCCGCGGATCATTGTTGTCACCATGCAGGGCTTGCAAGGAGGCGAAATGAGCGTGGTCGGAGACGACATCAAGGCGGGCCGCTCCTTTGCCATCCCGGTCGAGCCCGATCGCCTGAAAATGCTGAAGGTCTTCGTGCGCCAGCCGGCCGACCAAATCCGTGGCGCAGCGCAAACCTTCACGTTCCGTGTCGAGGACAAGTCGAGCTTCGAGGCGGACGAATACACCGCCACCTTCAACGCGCCGGAGATCGCCAGATGACCGCTAACGCTGAAAAAACCCGCGAATTCACCGGCAGGCACATGCTGTTCACCATCCTTGCCTTCTTCGGCGTGGTCATCGCGGTCAATCTGACGATGGCCACGCTCGCCAACACCAGTTGGACCGGCCTTGTCGTCGAGAACACCTATGTGGCGAGCCAGCAATTCAACAAGAAGGCCGAGGAGGGTCGCGCGCAAGCAGCCCTTGGCTGGACCGGCAGGCTGACCATCGCATGGGGCGAAGTTCGCTATGGCCTCACCGACGCCGCCGGCAAGCCGGTTCCCTTGCATGGCGTCAAGGTGCTGTTTCGCCATCCCGCCTACGAGAAAGAGGACAAGTCGGTCATCCTCGCGCCCGCCTCGGACCAGGAATTCGCAGCCCAGCACATGCCGAAGGACGGCGTCTGGATTGTGGAAGTCGACGCCGACGCCGGTCTGGAAAAGCCGTATCGCGACGTCCGCAGGATCATGATTTCCAATGGAGCGCTGCAATGAGTTGTTGTGCACCGGGCGCCGAAATGGCGCTTGATCTGGTCAACACCGGATCGGTCCTGCCGTCCAGCCAGGAGATCAGGCTGGCGAGCCGATCGCTCGGCGATGATCTCCGCCAGACCGATCTTTCAGTCCCCACGGTTCATTGCGCGGCCTGCATCGAGGCGATCGAGACGGCATTGGGAATGCTCGATCAAGTGGAGAGCACTCGGGTCAACCTGTCGACGAAGCGGGTCGCGGTCCGCTGGCGTGGAAACCAGGTGCCACCGTTCGTCGCCGCGCTGGGACGGCTAGGCTACGAGGCGCATCTGTTCGACCCCGAGGTCGACAACAAGGACAAAACGCTTTCGGAGCTGATCCGCGCCGTTGCTGTCGCCGGCTTTGCGGCGGGCAACATCATGCTGCTTTCAGTGTCGGTCTGGTCTGGCGCCGAAGGCGCAACGCGGGACCTGTTTCATTGGCTCTCGGCGCTGATCGCGATCCCGGCACTTGCCTTCGCGGGCGGCATCTTCTTCCGCTCGGCCTGGAACGCGCTGCGTCACGGCCGCATGAACATGGACGTGCCGATCGCGGTCGGGGTGTCCCTCGCCTACGCCATGAGCCTCTACGAGACGATCAACCATGGCGACCACGCCTATTTCGATGCGTCGGTGTCGCTGCTGTTCTTCCTGTTGATCGGCCGCACGTTGGATCACGTGATGCGCGAACGTGCCCGGACCGCCGTGAAAGGCCTGTCCCAGTTGGCCGTACGTGGCGCCATGGTGCTGCGCGGCGACGGCGCACGCGACTATCTGCCGGTTGGCGAGATCGAACCCGGCATGCTGCTGTTGATCGCAGCCGGTGAAAGGATACCCGTCGACGGCAAGGTCTCTCGAGGGACGTCGGACCTGGACTGTTCGCTTGTCTCGGGCGAGAGCACGCCCCGAAGCGTAGCGCCAGGCGAAGCCGTACAGGCTGGAGTCCTCAACCTGACCGGCCCGCTGACGATTGAGGCGACAGCCGCCGCGAAAGATTCGTTTCTGGCGGAAATGGTTCGGCTCATGGAAGCCGCTGAGGGCGGTCGCGCGCATTATCGCCGGATCGCCGATCGCGTTTCAGCGCTCTATGCTCCGGTGGTTCATCTCACCGCCTTCGTGACTTTCCTTGGCTGGATGGCGGCGACGGGCGACTGGCACCGGGCGACAACCATCGC